>DASWYF010000020.1:0-300000 GCA_036405135.1 Verrucomicrobiia bacterium
TCTTCCAAATGCAGGTCATCAAGGAACTGGACCTGCGTGAAAATCAAACCCAACCAGTTCCTAAAACCTGATGCACTGGCCAACTCAAAATGTGTCCACCATGTCCCCGCACACCTGTCCACCATCTCTCCAGTCTTTACAGGGAGAAGGCCGGGATGAGGGGAAAGGGACTGGTTTAACTTGAGACGCGTTAGATTCTTTCAACACCTACAAAACTTTTCATCTCAAGTCTTCCGCCACCCTGCCGATAACCCTCGTGTCGCAAGACACTGGCGGCCGACGGCCTGAAACAGCCGGCGGGGAAAATGGTGGCAGCCTCTGTAAAAGAGCCACCCGCAGCATGGACGCTGCGATCAAATAAAGTCCCCGTATTCCGGGGCAACTCACGGATAGAGTTATGGTCATCAATACAAACATCTCGGCCCAGAATGGCGCACGCCTGCTGGGGGAATCATCGGCTATGTTGAGCAAGTCGCTTGCTCGTTTGTCCTCCGGATCGAAAATCGTTTCGCCGGAAGATGACGCTGCAGGTCTCGCGGTCGCGACGCGTTTTGATGCGCAGATCAGCCGCACAGGTGCTGCCAAAAACAACGTTGGCAACGCGACCTCGTTCAACCAGACGCAGGACGGTTTCCTGGGCAAGGTGGCAAAGGCGCTCGATCGTATGAGCGAGCTCACCATTCTGGCGCAAGATGTGACAAAGACCGACGCGGACCGGGCCCTGTACAACCAGGAGTTCAGCACGCTGGGTTCTTATGTTAACAACGTAGCCACAAAAGACTTTAACGGCGTCAGCCTCTTTGGCGGTGCAAGCCTGAGCGTTACGACGGACGGAGACGGCGGAAGCTTCTCCATGACTGGGGTGAATCTGGGTGCCAGTGCCTATACCACGGCCACCAGTTCCACCATCACCTCCACGACCAACGCGGCGACGGCTCTGACCAATGTCAAAGCGGCCATCGTGCAACTGACCACGGACCGTTCCAATGTGGGCGCTAACATCGCCCGCTTGAACTCCACGGCGGAACAGTTGGGCGTGTTGAAGGACAACCTTGCCGCGGCGAACAGCCGTATCAAGGATGTGGATGTGGCCGAAGAAAGCACGCAGCTCGCCCGCTACAACATATTGGTGCAGTCGGGCACCGCGATGCTCTCCCAGGCGAACTCCACGCCGCAGTCAGTGCTGCGTCTGTTAGGCTAAGCCAAGAGCGTGTCCTGACCCGGACCGATCACAAAACCCTCTGGAGCAATCCAGAGGGTTTTCTTTTGTGCAGTGTAGTGGGACAGTCGCCATCGCCTGTCCAGTCTCGTAATTGTCGTCGTCCTCGCACCCTCAATCCGTAGCCACGGACATTAGTCCGCGCTAACTATAATTCCAGTGTTACCTATGTCCTGACTGTGCCCTGCGCCCTCCCCCTCTGAAAACTGAACACTGAAAACTTGAAACTCCTCATGGCACATTCTTCCTCCCGCCCCCTCTCCACCCGGAACTTTTTGCCGCCACACCTCCTCTTTCATCCCTAAACCCCTGCAATTAGGCATCTTTAGCCGGTTGGCATCGTCGTTGCTAAGCAACCGCCGCAATCCCATGACGGGATTTGCCGCCTATACGACCATGAGCCAAAAGATAGATGCCGCCAGCCAGACAGGATTGTCCACCCGCGCCCTTCATGTTCCCACCTGGTTGTCCGGGACGGATCTATCCGCCCTCAAGCACGCCGAAGATATCCTGCAACGCATCCGTGGCCGCATCGCCATCGTCGGCAACGCCACCCCCAAGCGCGCCTACGGCAAGCTCATCGACAGTTACGATTGCATCATCCGCTTCAACAACTTCCGCCTCGAAGGTTTCGCCGATCTCGTGGGCACCCGCACCGATCTTCGCTGCACCACGGGCTGGCATGACATCGAGCACCGCGAGGGCCTGATCGAGTTCAGCCCCTTCACCGCCGATTCCCGCGAAGCCAGCAACCTCGCCACTTTCAGCGCGGCCAATCACCGCCCTGTCCTCGCCGCTCGCACGGACATTCACCCCTTGGTGACTGAAACGCCCAATCCCTCCTGCGGCCTCGCACTCGTCCAACTGTTGAATTCCCTTGGCATAGAAGCCGACCTCTTCGGCTTCGATGGTTTCCAGACCAGCCACTACTGGAATGCTGGGCAAAAGGTCGAGACCTCGCACACGTTGCGCGAGATGGACATCGTCCTCAGCCGTCCGAACATAATTCTGATCGGCGACACTTACCCCTATGCCGAGCTTTACCAGTTCTGCCATGCCGAACACACGGACTACGATGAAAACGTCGGTGCCGAACTCTTTCGCCGCCTGAACAAGAAGGTCACCGGTAAGAAGATTCTGGAATTCGGTGCAGGTAATGGCGGCCTCAGCGCGCAATTGGAGAAATGGGGCAATGAAGTCACCGCCTTTGAAGTCGCTACCAATGCTTTCGACAAGATCCAGTGCTCGCACAAGGTGAACGACTCCGCACTGGGCTTGCCTTACGTCACCGAGAAGCACGATCTCTTCGTCTCCGCTGATGTGCTCGAGCATCTCACCGAGAATGACATCCGCCTCGTGCTGCGCGAAGCCGCCCGCACGTGCAGTGAAATCTTCCTCGCAGTCTCCACACGCCCGAGCGGTTTGCTCGGACCCAAGGGCGAGAATCTGCATCTCACGGTGCGCCCGAATGAATGGTGGGTGCAACAGGTCGGCCGCTGGTTCGAGGTGAAAGCCTATCCCGGCTACGGCCAAGGCCAGCTCGTGCTCGAAGGCGCTCTGCATCGCCGCTCCGCTCTCGCCTACAATCTGTCATCTATTCCCAACGCGAGCGAAACCGTGAAATCCCTCGCCTTGCCGGAAACCTATAAATCCCGCCCAGTCCCTGAATATTTCGAAGACTCGGTCACGCAAGACACCGGCATCATCTGGCAGCCCGAGGTCTATCCTTACGCCGCCTGGCTGGCGAAAGAACTGGGCTGCCACCGCATCATCGATGTCGGCTGCGGGCGCGCGGGCAAACTCGTGAAGATGTCTGCGGAGTTCGCCATCACCGGCCTCGACTTCGGCAGCAACCTGGAATTCTGCCGCACGAATTATCCGCAAGGCCAATGGCGCGAGATCGATTTCGACCAAGCCTCCGATTGGGGTCTGCCCCTCGCCGACTTGAACGACGCTGTGATGATTTGCGCCGATGTCATCGAACATTTGCGCGATCCGCGCCCCTTGCTCGCGAACTTCCGCCGCTGCCTCGCACACTCGCCCGCGTTGATCATCTCCACCCCGGAACGCGAGCTCACTCGCGGTGTCCGCCATGCGGGTCCGCCAGATAATCCCGCGCACACGCGTGAGTGGTCGCTGGAAGAACTCGTGAAGTTGCTGCAAGCCGAAGGCTTCAGCGTGGACTACGCCGGTCTCACACCGAGCAATGACCGCGAACCCGAACATAAAACCATCCTCTGCGTCATCAGCTTGGCCGAAAACAATACGGCTGCACGCTGGTCCACGAAGCATAGTGAAAACGCCTTCGCACCCTTCGCCTATCGAATCGCTCTGCGCGAGCGTAACGGTGACACGTTCGCTGCGAACCCAGTTTTGCCTGCACCAGCTACTCCCGGCGAACTGCTCGCCCAGGGCCGTATCGCTCTGCAGAAGCAAGACCTCGTCACGGCAAAAACCTCTCTCGAACAAGCCGTTCAATTCGGTATTAACGACAAAGACATCTGGACCGCACTCGCCGAATTGCGTCAACGCGCCGGTGAACGCCAGCCTGCGATTGAAGCTTGGCACGAAGCACTTTCCCTCGGCTGCAACGCCAAGGAAGCCTTCTCCGCTCTCGGCTATCTCCACACCGAGCTGGGTCATTTCGATGCCGCCATCACAGCCTATCTTAGCGCCTTGGACGAAGAGCTGACGAATGTGCCGCTGCGCATTCGCCTCGGCTTCGTGCTGCTGCAAGCCGGTCGTCCTATGGATGCCCTGAATGTCTTCCAACAACTGCTCACCGAAGAGCACGAAGAAGTCGAAGTCTTCTGGGGCATGGCCAAGTGCTGTGCCGCTCTTGCTGATTTCGCCACCGCCAAGACCGCGTGTGAATGCGTGCTCGCCGTGCAACCTGATCACACCGAAGCGGAACGTCTCTGGAATCGCCTGAGTGGAAATAGTTCGCAAGCCAAGCAACGCGAATCCGGTTGGTCCTTCTGCCTCATCACGAATGGTAAGCGCCCGCAAAAACTTCAAGCCGAGATCGATTCCATCCGCGCCCTGAACATTCCTGCGTATGAGATTCTCATCGCCGGTGAAGCTCCGGAAAATCTCGATGCCGGGGCGAAATTCATCCCTGCCGTCGATGCCGCTCGTAATGGCCGTCTCGGTGAGATGCGCAATCGCCTCACTGAACAAGCCCGCTTCGATCACCTCGTTGTCGCCGATGATGATCTTCTTTTTCACGGTGATTTCTACACCGGTTTGCAGCAATACGGTGATGCTTGGGATGTCCTCTGCGTGCGTTTTCTGAATCCCGATGGCACGCGCTTCTGGGATTGGGCCACACACGGCGGCATCCGCGGTCACAAGCTGCTCGCCTACACCGAGACGGATGAACACGTCTATGTCACCGGCGGTCTGTGCGTGCTGAAAGCCTCCATCGCCGATCGTGTGCAGTGGGATGACGGCCGTGGTTTCTACCAAGGTGAAGATGTTGATTTCTCTGCCCGTTTGAAAGCCGCTGGCATCACGCCGAAGTTCAATGAACTCAGCACCGTGACACATGACGACGACCGCTACACACAGCGTGAAAACGTCGTGGTGCGCGATTCACTCGAAGTAAAACGCTCCGTGCGCTGGTATGGCCCCATCTTCAACCCGAGCGGTTACGCGAGCGAAGTCATTAACTTCGTCGTGCCGCTCAAGGGCAAGCTCGATCTCGGCATCCATCACCAGAACAACCTCTACTCCGAGAAATTCGTCCAAGGTCTTGCTGCCGATGAGCGCGAAACGCTCTTCGCTCAACGCGACCGCTTCGCTGGCATCAAAGGTGGTATCGCCATTTCGCACAATCCGGCCAATGGTTTCCTGCGTCTGCCGGATGCCGACTACCAGATCGGCCGCACGATGTTCGAGACAGACCGCATTCCCAAAGGCTGGACCCAAGCATGCAACCGCATGGACGAGATCTGGGTGCCGAGCCAGTTCAACGTGGAGACCTTCGCGGCTTGCGGCGTGGAGCGCGACAAACTTGTGATCATGCCCGGTTCGGCGGATGAACATTTCTTCGACCCGAAGAAGCATCAGCCCTTGGCGCTAAAGAATCGTGCTGCCTACAATTTCCTCTCCATCTTCGAGTGGTCCTCGCGCAAAGGCTGGGATGTTCTGCTCGCCACCTATCTGCGCGAATTTTCGGCGGAAGATGATGTGTGCTTCCACCTCCGCACTTATCTCTTCAGCAAGCCGGATGAAGATCCGCGCACGGCGATCGAACGCCGCATCCGCGAATTCGCCGCCACGCTGAACCTTGGCAACAAGCCGTTGCCTCGTATCGAGATCATTGCCGATCAAGTGCCGAGCGCGCAGTTGCCTGCATTCTATCTCGCTGCCGATTGCCTGCTCGCGCCGAGTCGCGGTGAAGGCTGGGGCCGCCCGCAGCATGAAGCCATGCTCATGGAGCGTCCGGTCATCGCAACGAACTGGAGCGCGAACACCGAGTTCATGGCGGATGAGTTCAGCTACCTCATCGACTACGAGATGGTCGAGGCGAAATTGCTGGAGCCGGAGCTGTGGCACTATCGCGGTCATCGCTGGGCAAACCCGAACGAGACGCATCTGCGCAAGCTGTTGCGTCACGTGCAGCAGAATCCCGAAGAAGGTCGCACCAAAGGTCGTCTTGCTCGTCAGCACATGGTCAAGCACTACGGTCGTGAAGTGGTGGCGAACAAAGTCCTGCGCCGCTTGAACGCGATCGAAAGCAAACTCTCCGCACCTTACCTGCCTGCTGTCACCGCACGGACATTGGCGGAAGCCAAAGAAACTAAGTTCCCACAACGCGAACCCGTGGTTTCCTGGGAAGGCACGTATCTCGATTACGGCAGCCTCTCGCACGTGAACCGCGAATTCACTGCCAAGCTGGTCGAGCAAAAGAGCCTGCGTCTGCATCGCGTTTCGCGCCAAGCGAAGCCGACGGTCATTGCTCCCGAGTTCCAACGTCTCGCCAAGCAGATCGCACCGCAAGCGCCGCGCAATGTGGAGATCACCTTGCGCCATGCGTGGCCGCCGGATTTCTCTGCACCGGCTTCTGGCGCGCTAGTCGTCATGCAACCGTGGGAGTTTGGCGCTTTGCCTGCCGAATGGACGAAGGCCATGGAACGTGTGGATGAAGTGTGGGTGAACTCTCAATACGTCCGCCGCGTGTATCTCGATTCGGGTGTCGAACCCTCAAAGGTCAAATACCTGCCGCTAGGCATCAATCCGGATCGCTTTCGCCCGGATGTGAAACCGCTGCCGTTGAACACACAGAAGAAGTTCAAGTTCCTCTTCGTCGGCGGCACGATCCATCGCAAAGGCCCGGATCTACTATTACAAGCCTACCTCAGCAAATTCACCGCTGCCGATGACGTTTGCCTCGTGATCAAAGATTTCGGCGGTCAATCCGTCTATGCTGGCCAGACGCTAGCGGAACAGATTCGCACCGCTCAAGCCACGCCGAACGCGCCGGAGATTTTGTATCTCGATCAAGAGATGCCCGCAGAAGATTTGCCGCGTCTCTACGTAGCGTGCGATTGCCTTGTGCATCCTTATCGCGGCGAAGGTTTCGGTCTGCCCGTGCTAGAAGCGATGGCGTGCGCCTTGCCCGTCATCGTAACGGGTGGCGGCTCCACGGATGATTTCGCTTCCGCCGAAGTTACCTACCGTATCCCGGCTGTGCGTGCCGCATTGGGTAATGAAGTTTCTGGCATGAAGCTGGTGCAGGGTGGCTGGTGGCTCGAACCCATATTCACCGATCTGCAGAAGACCATGCGTGAAGTATTCGAGAATCCGGCGGAAGCCAAGGCGCGTGGCGTGAAGGCGAGCGAGATTGCTCGGCGTGATTGGACATGGGCACAAAGCGTGAAAGCCGCTGAACTGCTCTTGCTCGATCTCGCCGGACGCCGTGAAGCGGCGCAACAGGCTGAGTTAGCCAAACGCTTCGCCAAAGCCCCCGCGATCCATCTGCCCCGGGCTGCGTTGCTCGGCGATTTGCGCGGAGCGCGTGAAGCGATGGACAAGCGCGTGTTGCCTCTCGCTTGGGAACGCACGGTCAAGGCGTTGAATGAACGTCCCTTCCATCCTGAAGCGTGGTTGCTGCTTGCTGATGTCGCGCAAGCCATGGGTGACATCACCATGGCCATTCATTGCGCGCATGAAGCAAAGAAACTCACGCCTCGCTGGAAAGAAGTGCAGCGCAAGCTAGGTTCTCTGGATGAACGCAAGCAGGCCGGTTACTTCACCTGGCCCGCCTTGCCGGTGAAACCCACTGAACCGCGTGTCTCGGTCTGCCTCATCACCAGGAACGAAGAGCGCTTTTTGAAGCAATGCCTCGAATCGGTGAAAGACCTCGCCTGGCAGATCGTGGTGATGGATACCGGCTCGACGGACAAGACAGTGGAGATCGCCAAGTCATTCGGTGCCGAGGTTTATCATACCACGTGGCAAAACGATTTCAGCGCCGCACGTAATGCCGCCATGGAATATGTGCGCGGTGATTGGGTGCTATCGCTAGATGCAGATGAGGAATTATTGCCCGAAGCCAAAGCGACATTGCGCAAGGAGATTCAGAGCGGTGATGCCATCGCGTATCGTCTGCCCATCATCGACATCGGTCGCGAAGACGAAGGCTGCAGCTACATCCCGCGCCTGTTCCGCAATGCGCACGGCCTCTTCTACGTGAGCCGCGTGCATGAGCAGATCTTCAGCAGCGTGGAAGTGCGCCGCCGCCAGTGGTCCATGGAGAACAAGCTCAGCACAGCTGCTATTCGCCACCATGGCTATCAGGAGCAGATCGTGCGCAATCGTGAGAAGAGCGCGCGCAACCTCAAACTGCTTGAACTCGCCCTCGAAGAATGGCCGAACGAGCCGAATCTGCTCATGAGCATGGGCCTTGAACTGGCACGCATCGGCCAGATTGAAGACGGCCTGAGCTTTTACCTCGAAGCATTCCAAGTCCTGAGCCATAAGCCCGCTGATGAAGTGGCGCCGGAATTGCGCGAGACGTTGCTTTCGCAATTCACCACGCAACTCATGGCCACGCGCCAGTTCGGTGAGATCGTGCAGGTTCTCAATTCGCCGCTGGCCTTGAGCCAGACCGGATTGGTGGCATCGCACCATTTCACCATGGGGCTCGCATTCATGGAGCTGAAGCAACCGGCGCAGGCCATCGAGCAATTCCGCAAATGCCTCGCCAAACGCGAGCAACGTTCGCTCGCACCAGTAAATAAAGAGATCCACAAGGCGGGCCCGCATCACTGCCTCGCCAACTGCCTCGCACAACTCGGCAAGAAGGATGAAGCACGCGCGTCTTATGAACAGGCACGCAAGCTCGCCCCTGAATCTGTCGCCGTATTGTTTGACTACGCTAAGTTTGAGCAGAGCTTGGGACATCCGGTGGAAGCGTTGCAGTTATTGCATGCTTTGATTTCGCTGGAGCCGCGACAAGAAGCCTTCTGGGGCTTGGGCGGTCAGATCGCCTTGAGCCGCGCAGACTTCTATGAGTTTGCTGCCGACTGGTCCGCAGAGGCGGTGAAGCATCATCCGAATTCACTACTACTTGCCCGTCAACACGCGGAGGCACTCACGCTCAACCGTAACCTCACTGAGGCGCTCACGTGGTGGAAGCAATCCCAAGGAGCCGCGCAACCCGCTGGCCGCGCTGCCATCGTGATCTGTGAACTTGCCGGGGGCATGCCGCTCACGCCTTTGGAGACGCGTCATCAGGAGCTTGTGAGTCGGGAATTCATCCAATGGTATCGCCGCCTGGTGGAAGCTCAGGCGCTCGACACCGTCGAGAAGATCAACCGCCGTTTGGAGCATTTGGAGACGGTTTTGCCGTCAGCCGCACAGGCACTCACTGCCGTTCTACAAGTGGCTGAAGTGACTTCTGCGTGATGTAAGTTGCTACTTCGCATCATTCTCCACCATCCAGAAACCCCTCTTTGGTCCGCCAAAGAGGGGTGTTTGTTGTACCTAAAGGAAATCCACAGGCATCCGATACCTTCAGTGTCGAAAGACAGGTCTCCGGCGACCACCAACAGCCGGGCAGGATAAAACGGTGATGCCTGGAACAAGTTCACCGCACGGCATGGAAGCCGTGTAAACCCAAAAATCCCCGCAAGGGGTGACTCATGGAAGGAGTCTAGTTATGGTCATTAATACCAACACATCGGCCCAAAACGGCGCACGCCTTTTGGGGGAATCCTCGGCAATGTTGTCCAAGTCGCTCGCGCGCTTGTCCTCCGGCTCAAAGATCGTTTCGCCGGAAGATGATGCCGCAGGCTTGGCGGTCTCTACGCGTTTCGACGCGCAGATCAACCGCATCTCCGCCGCGAACAGCAACGTCGGCAACGCCATCTCGTTCAATCAGACCCAGGACGGTTTCCTGCAAAAGGTGACCAAGGCCCTGGACCGTATGAGCGAGCTGTCTGTGCTGGCGCAGGACGTCACGAAGACGGACGCTGACCGGACCCTCTACAACTCCGAGTTCGCGACCCTCGGCGCTTACGTGAACAACGTGGCCACCAAGGACTTCAACGGCGTGAGCCTCTTCAGCGGCACGTCCCAGGCGGTGACGACCGACAGCGATGGCGGTACGTTCAGCATGAGCGGTGTGAACCTCGGCGCGACCACCTACACGACGGCCACGTCATCGACGGTCACCTCCACCACGAACGCAGCCACCGCGCTGACGAACGTGAAGGCGGCGATCACACAGCTCGCCTCTGACCGCGCCACGATCGGCGCTAACATCACCCGCCTGAACTCCACGAGCGAACAGCTGGGTGTGCTGAAAGACAACATGTCCGCTGCCAACAGCCGCATCAAAGATGTGGATGTGGCGGAGGAAAGCACGAAGTTCGCACGCTACAACATCCTGGTCCAGGCAGGCACGGCGATGTTGGCGCAGGCCAACTCCACGCCTCAGTCTGCCCTCCGTCTCTTGGGTTAATCCCCGAGGTCACGGCTCTCAGATTGAGCGGCTGTCCCGGACGGTGTTCGCGCACCGTCCGGGCTCAGCGGCAGGGAGGCGGATAAATTTTCTTCAAGTTTCTCCGCCTCCCAGCCGATAAGGGCGATAACCGATATCAGCGGCCGGCCATGCCGACCGCCCGGCTTTTATGGACCTAAGTTTGTCAGGATTGGCATCTGGCTTTGACTGGAAATCCCTTGTGGACCAGTTGACGGATGTGGAACGTACTCCGCAAAAGCGCCTGTTCAGCGAACAGTCGCTCATAAACCAGCGGAACAACGCCTATTCCAGCATCAAGACCCAGCTCGGTGTGCTCACCAATCGCATCAACGCGCTGAAAGACCCTGCGCTGTTCGATTCGCGCTCGGCTTCGAGCACGGATGCGACCATTGCCAGCGCTTCAGTCACCTCCGGCGCTCCCGCTGGACAATACGCTTTCGCCGTCACTCAATTGGCTTCCTCCGCTCGTCAGTTGGGCACCACTGATGCTGGGGCCTCTCTCAGCGCGACAAATGACGTCTCCGGTGTCGTTCTGGGTTCTGCCGGTTTCAGCACGGCGATCACTGCGGGAAATATCACGGTGAATGGCAAGCAGGTCGCCATCACTACTACAGATACCTTGCAAGATGTGTTCAACCGCATCGGCACAGCGACTGGTGGCGTCGTAACCGGCAGTTACGATTCGGCCACAGACAAGATCAGCCTCACCAGCAGCAACGGCAATGTCGTCCTCGGCAGTGCTACGGATACGAGCAATTTCCTGGCCGTCACCCGGTTGAATAACAATGGCGCGAACACGGTGAGCAGCTCTGCCAAGCTGGGTGGATTGAAACTCACAGGTGCGTTGTCCTCGGCGAATTTCGGCACCGCCCTCAGCGATGGCGGCAGTGGCGCAGGACAATTCAAGATCAACGGTGTGGCCATCTCCTTCAACGCCACGTCAGACAGCCTCACGAATGTCCTTGATCGTATCAACTCTTCCACCTCCGGGGTGAATGCGAGTTACGATGCTGTGAATGATCGCCTCGTGCTCACCAACAAAGTCACCGGCGACATCGGCGTGGCGATGGAAGACGTGACGGGCAATTTCCTCGCCGCGAGTGGATTAAGCGGCGGCACTTTGGAACGCGGTAAAAATCTGACCTACAAAGTGGATGATGGCCCGGAACTCACGAGCCAGACCAATACCATCACGCAGACCAGTTCTGGCATCACCGGTCTTTCTCTTTCCGTGCTGAAAGAAGGAACTGTAAAGATAGCCGTGTCCAGCGACACCTCGAAGATCAAAACCGCCATCACGGATTTCATGGCGGAATACAACCGTCTGCAAACGGTTGTGGATGGACAGACCGCCAGCACGACGGATGCGAAGGGCAAAGTGACGGCGGGCATCCTCGCGAATGATTCCACCGCTTATGATGTCGGTGCTTCTTTGCGCGCGGAAACGAACAGGATCGTCAACAGTTTGACCGGCTCGCTCAAGCGGCTCGATGACCTGGGCATCACTTCCAACGGTAAAGATAATGCGTTGGCTTTGACCACTTCCACGGCCCTGGACGAAGCGCTCGCGAACAATCTCGCCGGTGTCAAAAAACTTTTTACCGACAGCTCAGATGGCATCGCGACCCGCCTCTCCAAATGGATGGATAAGACCACTGGGGATACAGGCACGTTGACGACCAAGCAAAACAATCTGACCAAGGAAGCAGCCAATCTCGACACCCAGATGCTGGATCTGGAACGCCTCGTGCAGGCCAATAAAAATCGCCTCACCGCCAGCTTCGTGGCGATGGAAGTGGCGCAGGCCAAGATCAAGCAGCAGTCACAATATCTCTCACAGAAATTCGGCAGCTCCACAACTTCGGGCTGATGAATCCCATGCGCCACCACCTCACATTCAAGATCAAGCTGTTTCCCGCCCAAGTCACCTTGGACGGCGAAGTGGTGGCTTTGCCGGTGGAGGAGCGCAAATCACTGCGCAGCATCAAATGCGCGCTGGAAGGGATGGCGCTGCAACGCGAGCGCGTGCTGATCTCGATGGTGGTGGATGGTGTGCCGGTCAGTTTGCAAAGCACGCTCAAAGAAAAGATCGATTTCCGCTTTGTCGCGGGACGGACAGTGAGCATTGATTTTCTCGGATTGGAATTGCTTGTGGCGGCAAGACGCCAGGTGTTGGACTTGATCGACCGCTCGCGCCTCAACGCACTGCAAGTGCTTATCAATCCGCCCACGATCAGTCGCAAGCTCTGGCAGGAGATGCAACCGGACCTGCGTGAACCGTTGCTGACGCTCAGTTTCATGCCGGAGATCGGCTTGGCCTCGGTGGAAGGCCTGCCTGTGATGGCTCCTTCTCTGACTGCTCTCGCAGAAGACCTGCTCGCACTTTCGCGCCGCATGGAACTCCTGATCTGCGAGGAGCAGGATGTCTATGTGCTCTCCGAAGGATTTGAACTGATCGTCTGCTGGCTGGAAAACCTCCAAGAGGCGATCATGCGCGCCCGGAATTCGTTATATGCTGTGTCATTTGACTAGATTCCTGAAGGTGTTCATCGCACTGTTGCCCGGTGTGTGCGCTCTCTTCGTGGGAACTGCGAAGGGCGCAGAGGTGCGGAACTATTTCCAGGCAGAAGGCACAAACGCCCATCCCAAGCGCGTCGTCCTGCTGCCGCTGACTTTTGCTGCCGGTTATCCGGATGAAGGCTGGGCACGAACCAAACTGGAACCGCTTGTGCGAGAAAAGTGGCAACGGATGGAACGGTTTGAGGTGGTCACTGTTTCTGGCGATCAGCTTAAGCGCTGGACCGGCAAGCCGGAGTGGTTGAGCGAGGAGAGATTGCCGCCACGGCTGCTCGAACGTCTGGAATCAGAAACCGGTTGTGATGCGGTCATCTTCACCCATGTGCTGGGTTTTACCGCTTATCCGCCATTATCCCTCGGTTGGAAGATGCGGATGGTGACCATTGCGGAGGCCAAAACTCTTTGGGCCGTGGAATCCTGGTTTGATGGCAAACCGGAGCGCAAAATCGGCAGCCTCTTCAAAAATATCAGCCTTTTTGATGCTTTGGAAGCCTCAGGCTGGAAAGAGAGGAATTCGCCAGAGTTGTTGGCCCGCAACAGTTTAGACAAAGCTCTTCTCACCTTGCCATATCCACAGCTTATTTTGCCTAAAGTTTCTGCCAAACCTGCCGATACCCAAGCAAGAGTTGGCGCGAACCAACAGCAACCTCGCCTGCCAGCGAAGGAAAAGAAGTATGGAAATCAATCTGAACCAGCCACTGGTACCGCTACCGCGGACGTCGGGTCCGGTTCCGTCGAAAGCCCCGGCGAAGTCGCCGACTGATGAGACGGCCTTTGACCGCTCTCAATCCTTGGACCGCGCCTTGGCGCAGACCCCAGATGTCCGAGCCGATGTCATCGCCCGGGCCAAGAAGCTGGTGGCAGACCCGGCTTACCCGCCCACGGAAACAATCCGCAAGATCGCCAACCTGTTGGCTGTGAATCTAGAAAACGGCAACTGACCTGAAATCTGACGTCCTCAAAAAACCTCTTATGCGTCAAACCAATCTGCTCCGTTCCTATCGCCAGGTGGCCACCCAGACCGCTCCTCCGGGACAACTCGTCTTGATGCTTTTTGAGGGCGCCATCCGGTTTTTGGAACGGGCCATGACGGGCTTCGAGCTCGAAGACCCGATCGATTGCAACGAGACGATCAGTAACAACGTCATCCGCGCACAAGCGATCATTCACGAGTTGAATGTGTCGCTGAACATGGAAGCTGGCGGGGAATTTTCCCAGACGATGCGCCGGTTGTATAACTACCTCGACTATCGCCTGATGGAGAGCAACCTGAAGAAGGAGCCTGCGGGCATCAAAGAATCGCTTGCCCGCCTCATCACCTTGCGGGATGCGTGGGCCACCATGCTGTCCGGCCAGGGCCCGGCCCAAGCGGTCCAGGAAACGCCTGCTCCGGTGAACATGGCCGCCGCCTGACCTGATTTGCCATGAACACCGCATCTATCTGGTACGACTGGTTGAGCACGTGGCAGGACCTGACCATGGAGGAAGGTAACGCGATCACGGCCGAAGATTGGCCCCGCGTGGCCGAAGCTCAACTGCGCAAAAGCCTTTTGCAGGTGGAGATGGAAGCCTGCCTTGACAGCCAGCCCACCGGGCCTGAATGGTCCAACGAATGGCAGCGTGTGATCCGGTCGGAGCTGCACAATTCCGAGCTGTTGGAAAGCATCTACCAACGGCGCCGGGCAGAAAGCCGGGAGCTGGAAACATCGAGTCAGAATTTGAAATCAGTACGCCGCACTTATGGTGGCGGAAAGGCACTGGCCGGGTGGCAATCCTATGGCTGATGCCGGATCAAAAAGCTCTGGACGGAAACGGATAACGGGAGGAAACTCTGCCTAACGTTCCGGGAGGGCTTGCTCAGGCAGCAGCGTCGTCGTTTGACGACTTGGAAAGATTCACATGAGCCCGGCCTTGGAACAGCGCAGCAGCAACATGACCGTACGAGCGACAGGGTTGAGTTCCACCGCCAGGTACAATGGAAGTGCATCCGTCTGGCTGGAGGCGGGGCACGTGGTGGTGGACCATCTGGGCAAGGTCGTACATCTGGGTGACTCGATGGCCCGTTGGCTGGGATTGAAACAGTTCACGCCGGGCCAAAGCCTCGAACAAACTCTTGCCCCCCGCTTTCCCATCCTGCCGCTGGTTTTTCACGAGATATTGCAGAGCGAGTCGGGTGGTGCGGTTGAATTACGCTCGAGCGATTCCGAATCCGCCGCATGGGTGCAATGCGAAGTGGTGCCCGGTCCCGCCTGCCAGTTCCTGCGGTTCGCTTCCATTTTGCCTCCCCTGTCAGAACTGAGCGAAGGCGCTTGGGATCAGCATTTGCAGAGTGATGCCGCCGTACGCGAGATGTTCCTGCGATCAGTGCGCACCGAAGCACAACTGGGGAGCATCACGCAACGCTGGCCGGGTGTGATCTTCAGCCAGAGTGCGGATTACGGTTTCAGTTTCGCCAGCCAGCGCATCGAGGAGCTTACAGGTTATACGTTGGAGCAATTGCGTCATCGTCCGGGCTTGTTCTGGCAGATGGTCCACGAGGCGGATGCTGACGATTTGCAAACGCAATGGTCCAAGCTGGACCGCCAGAACTCATCCATATCCGTCTCTTACCGTTTGCGTCACGCCACGACGGGACGGGTGGCTTACATCATGGATCAGCGCGAAGCCATTTTTAGCGAGAATGGATTGTTGCTCGGTTTTGAAGGGGTCTGGCTGGATGTCACCCGCCAGACGATCGCGGAACGGCGGCTCTCTTCGGCTGCCTGGAAAGAAACCATCGCCGTGCTGACGATGGGATTGGCCCATGATTTCAGCAACATCATGGCCGGCATCCATTCGCTCAGTGAGGCATTCACGGCGGAACTGGACTCTTCCCATCCCCACCATGAAGGTCTGGCGCTCATCCGCCAGAATGCGATGCAAGCAAGTCATCTCGTTCGCCGCATCCTGAGCCTGCACAATGACAAAGTGGGCGAGCTCAATTACTACAATCTTAACGAGGTGGTGGCAGACACGGTAGAACTGATGCGCAAAACAGTCCCGCGTCGCATCGACATCCGCACAGTGTTGCATGCCGAAGGACTGCCGCTCTTCGTCGATGCCGTGGAACTGCGCCAGGTGGCGATCAATCTCATGGTCAATGCCATGGATGCGATGCCGTTGGGCGGTATGCTTGAAGTATCCACATCATTGCACGAGAACGTGGATGCCGCCGGACTCGTGATCGGTCATGTAGGCCGTTCGCCCGTGATCTGCCTGACGGTGAAGGACACCGGTTGCGGCATCCCGCAGAGCAAACTCGGTTCTATCTTCGATCCGTTCTTCACCACCAAGGCGGTGAACAAAGGCTCGGGTCTTGGTCTTTACAACGCCCGGCTTTTCGTGGAGAAACATCACGGTGCGATCAGCGTGGACTCGCATTTGGGCGCGGGCGCGACATTCAAAGTCTGGCTGCCGCAGGCGGATTTCACGGAGAACGACCGTGTGGAGCCCACGGGCCTGCCGGTGAGACACACGATCCTGCTGTTGGGGCGCAGCGGCCGTCCGATGGAGCGCATGCTGCAATATCTGCGCGAACACGGGCTCTATGTGGTAGGCTGCCTCAGCGCGGATTCCGCGCAAGAAGCCTTGAGCAGTCCGCAGTATCAGTTCGCCGCTGTGCTGGGATTGTGTGACCGGGACAGTGAATGGATATGGAGCTTTCTGGGCACCCAGCGCCAGCTGCGGAGCCCGTTGAAAGCGGCTGTTCAAATCTTGGGCCATAATGTCGATGAGTTGAACACTCAGTTCATGACGGGGGCAGACATGATATTTTCTCCAGACACATCCGAGCTGGAATTGCTGACGCGGTTGCAGAGCCTGCTGCCTGCCGCTGAACCGCCGACGCCATGAGCACGTCCACAGCCAACAACACTTCGCCACACCGCATCCTCATCGTAGATGACGAGGAGATCGTGATGGTCGGCCTGCGCGAGACGCTCACGCGCGCGGGGTATCAAGTAAAGACATCTTCAAATCCTCTGCCCGCCTTGGAACTGCTCCAGCAGGAACAGTTCGCCGTGATCATCTCGGATCATCAGATGCCGCAGATGACGGGTTTGGAATTCCTGGCATTGGCCAAGCAGATCCAGCCGGATGCCACACGCATCTTGATCACTGCAGTGTTGAGCCTCGATACGGTGATCGATGCCATCAACAAGGGAGAGATATACCGTTTCATCGTCAAACCGTGGCTCCGGGAAGAATTGCTGGCGACCGTGAAGAATGCCGCCCAGCGCTTCGACCTCTTGTGCAAGAACGCTTTGTTGCAAGCGACCACGCTGGCGATGAACGACAAGCTCACCCAGTTGAACCGCGAGCTTGAAGCGCGTGTGAAGCAGGTGGATGAACAAAACCAGCGTCTAGCTGTGTTGAATGAAGCGCTGCAGACGAACCTGTTCCGTTCCGTGGAATTGTGCCTGCATACGATGGAGTCTTTTTATCCCACGTTGGGCAGCCAAGGCCGTCGAGTGCATGATATCTGCGATGCGATAGGCCATTCACTGAATTTCCCGCCTGAGCAACAACAGGCTTTTGAGATCAGCGCCTGGCTGCACGACATCGGTCTTGTAAGTGTTCCGCGCCAGATCATCCGCAAGTGGCAGACGGAACCTCACAAGCTCAATGAGAGCGACAAGGCGATCATCCGGCAGCATCCCATCTTGGGCCAGGAGCTTGCCCGCTTCGTGCACGATCTCGAGATTGTGGGCCTGATCATCCGTTCGCATCACGAGCGCTTTGATGGCCAGGGCTATCCCGACATGCTCCAGGGTGAGCAGATCCCATGGTCCGCACGTCTTCTCGCGGTGGCAGTTGGCTACGCGGACAGCATCTATTTGACGGATAAGGACGCGCTCGAAGCCGTCAAACTTGGCAGCGGCAAAGCTTACGATCCAGAAGCAGTCCGGGCATTTCTGCGGGCCTTGCCCGATGCTCAAATACCAGCGCGCCAGCGTGAAGTGCTTTTGAGTGAATTGCGTCCCGGCATGGTGCTCGCCCGCGGCATCTATACTCCCAGTGGCATTCTCCTCATCCCTGAGGGGCAGCAGTTGAATGGGCCCTCCATCGATAAATTGCTAAACCACAATCAAATTAATCCGATAAGCCAGTCGTTAGTAGTCTATTGCTAATGACTTCCGGAAGCAGGTTGGCTGGCGCACCGTCGCCGGCTGAGTCTGACGGAGCGCGTGCCCAGTGGTGGCGCAATCTGTTCGAAGGCTCAGATGATGCCCATTTTGTCTGCCGTTCCAACGGCGAAGTGGTCGAAGCAAACCGCCGTGCCCGCGAGTTCTTCCCCTGTCCGCCAGGTGAGCGGTTGAATCTCCTCGATTTGTTGACGGATCAGGTGGCTGCGAGAGTCCGTGGTATCCTGGCGCGTCGGCGCGATCATCAGGAAAGCATCAGTGGTGTCTCCCTGCTCACGCATGGACGGCTTACGCTCATCGCCGATCTCGTGCTCACTCCGCTGGGGCCGACGTGTGCTTTGTTGACGTTGCGGGATGCGACACGTCGCTGGCGGATGGAATCGCATATGCAGCGCCTTGCCACGGCGATCGATTCCACTTCAGATGTCTTTTATCTCACGGATGCCGAGTGCCGCATCACGTTCGTCAACGCTGCATTCCAAGATGTCACCGGGCACAGCATCGAGGATGCCTTGGGGCGCGATTCCAATTTCCTGCGTGCTGAGCACCAGGAGAAGACGGTCAAAGAATATCTAAAAGCCGTTCAGGGAGGACGCGACTGGTCTGGCGAGCTGGTGAATGTGCGCAGTGATGGCAGCACGTATCCCGTCGCGGCCACCATCTCACCGATCAATGATCGCAATGGTGAATTCATCGGGTTCGTGGCGAATGAACGCGAGATCACCGCCTGGAAGCGGCTGCAGGATGAAGTGCTGATGGAGCGCAATTACGCGCGCAGCATCATCGATTCCATCGAGTCCGCGATCTACACGGTGGACCGGCACCTCAAGTTGACGCATGTGAACGAAGCATGGCGCAAGTTTCCCGCCGAGCATGGCTGGCTTGATATGAAGCAGGCACCCAGGACGGGCGCATATCTGCTGGATCACGTCCGCAGTTTAGAACAGAAGGAGCAGTTGCGCGGCTACTTTGAGCAGGCGCTTTACACACGCCAGCCGGTGGAGTTCCAGACGAATTGCGGCGGGCGTCACTGGTTCTCGCGCATCTCCCCCTGGCTGCATGCGGGCGAGGTGATCGGCCTTATCTATCAGGTTTCAGACCAGACGGGTTTTCATAAGTTGCAGAACCAGCTCTATCAGGCGCAGAAGATGGAGACGGTCGGTACACTGGCCGCGGGTGTCGCGCATGATTTCAACAATCTGCTGCAAGTCATCCGCGGCAATACGACCTTGCTGGGCATGAACAAACAGTTGTCTGAGGACGTGCTGGCACGTCTGCAACAGGTTGATCGCGCCGCTTCCCGTGCCGCCGAGATCACACAGCAGCTGCTCTCTTTCAGTCGCGCTTCCGAGGAGAAGATCACGATCTTCGATTTCAACCAGGCGATCGAGGAAGCCAGCCAGTTGGCGCGAAGGTCTTTGCGTGGAAACGTGGACCTGCTGCTGATGCCCTCGCCCGTGCCTGCTTGCGTGAAGATGGATGCGACACGTGCGAGCCAGTTATTGCTGAACTTGTGCGTGAATGCCCAGGATGCCATGCCTCAGGGCGGACAGCTTGCGCTGACCAACGGTGTCTCCGTCCTCTCCCATGAGCAGGTCACGCAGCATCGCCTGCCGATCGGCTCGCGGTTCGTGAAATGCAGCGTACGGGACACGGGCACCGGCATTCCGGCGAATGTGCTGCCGCGTATCTTTGACCCATTTTTCACGACCAAGGGACCGGGCAAAGGCACTGGCCTGGGACTGGCCGTAGCACACAGCGTGGTGCGACAAGCGGGTGGTTTCCTCGAAGTGGAAACGGCGGCCGGCGAAGGCACCACGTTTCATATCTATCTGCCGTTGGTGGAGGGAGGAAACACGGCTTTCGTTAAGAAAGCCCCGAGCACTTTGCCGAAAGGATGCGGTCGCATCCTGATCGTGGATGATCTGGATATGATCCGGGATTTCGCGGCGAATTTCCTCACGGCAGCAGGGTTTGAAGTCGTCGCCGCCTCCGATGCCGATGACGCGACGACGAAACTGCACATGGCCGAGCAGCCTTTCGACCTGATGTTGACGGATTATAACATGCCGGGCCGTAACGGCGTGGAACTGATCCATCATGCAGCAGTGGAATGGCCGGAGATGAAGTTTATTCTGGCATCGGGTTATCTGGAAGAGGAGGAGCGGCAGGCGATCGAGAAATTCCGGGACGTTCGTGTGTTGCGCAAGCCTTACAACATGCATGAGGCGGTCTCGCTGATCATGAACCAGTTGCAGAAAGGGCATTAAGAATGACCAATGAGGAAACCTGAACGACCAAGGAATGAAGCAATGACAAGTATCTAATCGCCGTGTTTTCCACGAGTTCTGGAATCTAAAGCCAAGTTTGCTCTCATTTCATGTCTTCATTCGTCATTTTTCATTCTTTCGTCATTAACCTGCAGGTTCACAAAGATTCCTTAAGGCCAGCTTTTCTCCTGCCGATACAGCTTCTGAGTAATGTTGCGCTATTGCACTTATGACTGATCTACCTGTCGCGTTGGGTCGCCTTGCCGACCAGATTGCCTTGGAGCTGGCTTTTGCCGAGCCGGGCAAGGACAATGGTCTGCTGCCGATCAACAGTATGCTGGGCCAGGTCGAAGATTTGCTGGCTGAAACGCCCGACGCAACCGTGACCGAAGGCCTGGTCTTTGCCAGAGAGGTGCTGGATAGAACTTTTTTGGAAAGCGGACTGTTCACCACTGAAGTGCTCGCTCAGCTCAACCTCTGGACTCAGTGGTTGCAAATGGCAGCCAAGGCTTTGGAGGCCGCCACCAAGCCGGCTGCATGGGGCGTCCCCGGCGAGATCTCCTGCAAAAAGGAAAGCCCGCCTGCAAACCCGGCTTCGCCCACTGGAGATGAATTCATCGAAGAAGCGCTGACGCTCAATCTGGAGAATGATGCCGAGTTGTTGCGCGAGTTCATCAATGAATCGCACGAACATCTTCAAAACATCGAGCTGGGCGTGCTCACGCTTGAGGAACATCCGACGGATGGAGACACGCTTAACTCCATCTTCCGCGCGTTTCATACTTTCAAAGGCGGTTCTGGGTTCCTGAATCTCCGGCCCATCAACAAACTGGCGCATGAGCTGGAATCCCTGCTTGATCTCGCCCGTCAGCACAAGCTCGCCATCACGGCACCGGTCATCAACTTGATCCTTTCCGGTGGTGATACGTTGAAGCGTTTCGTGCAGCAGATCGACGCGCAGATCAGCGGTAATGCACCGGAGACGCCGGTGGTCATCCCCATCGGTGGGTTGCTGGCACGAATCAAAGCGGTCATCGAGGAGGGCGGCAAAGCTGAAGCAATGGCGCCCGTTGTCGAAGAGAGAGCAGTCATCGCTCCGGTGGGAACTGCTCAAGCCATTCAGGCGGACAACGCAACTGCATCTGAAACCACGCCCAAGGCGGGCATGAGCGCGTCTTTCGTGAAGGTGGATACCGTCAAGCTCGACAGTCTCGTGGATCTTGTCGGTGAGATGGTCATCGCGCAATGCATGGTGGCGCAGGATAAAGAAATCGTACGCAATGCGAATCCGTTGCTGACACGGAATCTGGCCCAGCTCGGTCGTATCACGCGTGAACTGCAACGCACAGCGATGTCGCTTCGCATGATGCCGATCCGCTCGACGTTCCAGAAGATGACGCGACTGGTCCGCGATCTTTCCCAGAAGGCCGGCAAGCAGGTGGAGTTGCACCTGAGCGGAGAGGACACGGAACTGGACCGCACGATCGTGGAAGAGATCAGCGATCCGTTGATCCACATGGTTCGAAATGCCGTGGATCATGGTATCGAACGTGCCGAGAAGCGGATGGCACAGGGCAAAGCGCCTTTCGGCAAAGTGTGGTTGCGTGCGTATCATAAAGGCGGCAGCATCGTCATCGAGATCAAGGATGATGGCGCGGGGCTCAATGCAGAGCGGATCAAGCAGAAAGGCATTGAGAAGGGCCTGCTGGCACCGGATGCGAACCCGACGGACAAGGAGATTTTCAATCTTATCTTTGCACCAGGTTTCTCAACGGCTGAAAAGATCACGGACATCTCTGGCCGTGGTGTAGGCATGGATGTCGTGAGGCGGAACATCGAACATTTGCGCGGACGTGTGGAGATCGAATCCGTGCCGGGGCAGGGAACGACGTTCGCGATCTATCTGCCTCTGACCTTGGCGATCATTGATGGATTGCTGGTAAGCGTGGGTACTGAAAAATTCATTCTGCCGACTCTGTCGGTGCGCGAGTCTTTCCGCCCAGCACCGCAGATGATCTCCAGTGTGCAAGAGCGCGGTGAGATGGTGAACGTGCGCGGACGTCTGCTGCCTTTGTTGCGTTTGAACCGTCATTTTAACATCACCACAAAAGCATCTCGTGCGGAAGAAGGCGTGATCGTGGTGCTCGAAGCCGACAACGAAAGCCGTTGCGTGCTGGTGGATGAACTGCTGGGCAAACAGGAAGTCGTGATCAAGACGCTGGGCAGCATGTTCAAGGAGAGCCTTTCGCTCGCTGGTGCCGCTATCTTGGGAGACGGCCGCGTGGGCTTGATCCTGGATGTGAACCATCTCGTAAAACTCGAAGCTGACGTGCTCTCCCGAGCCGCTTAAACCTCAACCAATAAATTTATGGCAACCACATTGAATGAAACGGCCGCTACGACCGCACGTGCGGTGGCGGGCAAATATCTGACATTTGCGCTGGGACGCGAGTCCTACGGCGTAGCCGTCCTGAAAGTGCGCGAGATCATCCGCGTGGTGGATATCACCGCCGTGCCGCAGATGCCCGAGTATGTGAAGGGCGTGATCAACCTGCGTGGCAAGATCATCCCCGTGGTGGATTTGCGCATCAAGTTCGCCCTCGCCAAGGCGGAGACGACCGAGAGCACGTGCATCGTGGTGGTGCAGATCCAAGGTGCGAGCGGGCTCAAGACGCAGATCGGACTCATCGTGGATGCGGTGGAAGAGGTCACAAACATCGCCGCCTCGGACATCGAGGAAACGCCCGACTTCGGCACCAGCCTGGATACGGAATACATCCTCGGCATGGCCAAATTGAAGGGTGGCGTGAAGACGCTGCTGGACATTGACAAAGTCCTGCTGGCCGGGGCCATCGAAAAGATCACGCAGAAGGCGCAGCAAGGTTGAGCCGGGGTCACTTCCAGTACTGCATCAGCACCTTCACGTCACGCTGGTCGTTACGGCGGAGGATGGCCACCATCTCGCGTTGCTTGTTGTTGATGGAGACAGTGACCGTCACCCGGAAAGTGACGCTGCGGGTGGAGAGAATGCGCCCCAGATTGCTGATGCCCTGGGCACTGAAGCCCGGTACGCTGGCGAGTTCACCGACATTGCGGAACGGTGTGTCGTCCTCGGTGCCCTCCGCGCCATCAAGTCCGCTGCGTGTGGTGATGATGGATTGCGCGGTCGCTTCATCAATGCCCGGGATGAGCCGCAGCACGTTGGCCGGGGCGGTGTTGATGTTGATGACGCGTGCCGAGATGGGTGTGAAAAGGTCCTTCAAACCGACAATCACCACGTTGTCCGGTCGCACGCCCAGGTTCCGGTTATACGGTGTCTCGACCACATTGCTGCCGGGTCCGTAATATAGCTCCGGCGTGATGCCCTTGATGCGCAGCAATTCGTCCAGGTCATCGATCGGTCCGTTCTTGGGCGAGTACGGCGGAGACTGGGAGAGATAGTAATCTGACTCCGCACCATTCAGCATCGTGGCATCATCCGTATCCCGCCAGTCGAGGATGCAATCGACGGCTTCCGATGCGAGCGTGGGGTCCAGGCCGGCGACTTCCATGGCGAGCTTCAGCGCGACATCGTCCGCGAGGTTGATGTTATAATAGCGTTCGAGGTCGATGATCTTGATGGAGAAAGTGCCCGACCCGACTTGGTTGTTCTCCAAGGACAAGGCCGCGAGGATATCATTGGTGCCCATGGGGCCGCCCGCCCATTTCTGATTCAACGCATCGTAGTTGCCCTCGTTCGGCACGGTCATGTGCTGGCCAAGGATGTAGCGGGCGAACTCCACACCGGAACGCCCCAGCCACTCGGTCTCAGTATCAAAGCTGGCGTTTCGCGCGAGCTTCACCTCCACCGCCATGGACTTGGCGAAGCCGAACGCGATCACCCCGAGCACGGTGATGACCATGAGCACCATGATCAGCGCGATGCCGGAGCGATGAGACTGTGAGCGTAACTTCATTATTGGCGTGGAGGTCGAATCACTGGTCCCGTAGGCGGACCGGTCGGTGGTCCAGGATTGTTAGGTTGTTGGGGATTGTTGCGGTCCCGGTTATTATTGTTACGCTCGCGGTTGTTATTGTTCCGATTATTCGATCCCCCCGCCGCATCCGGAAACTGGTAATCTTTAGTGATCGCCGTGCCCGCCAGATAGATCGTCTTGGCCTCGATCGGCACAGAGGAGCCGTACACCCCATTCTGCCCGCCAAATGCCAGTGATACCCGGATCATGCGCGGAACCGAGTTCGTCTCCAGCCACTCATAAGCCCACTCCTGAGCCTGATCATCCCAGAACTCCAGCGCGAACTGGCTGATGTTCGTGGAGAGCGTCACGGTGTAAGGCTCCTCGGTATCCTGCAGTATTTGCATGGTGGAGGATTGCAGCAGTTTCAACTCGTTGTTGCCGCCAGCACCTTGCACCACTTGGAAGGCCACGCGGCGGATCGGGTCGTTCGGGAACAAGCCGCTGCCCGGAAAGCTTGCCGGTGGACGGGTTACGAAACTTAGATAGGCGAAGTCCGATGAAGTATCCGTCTCGAAGCTGTAAAAAGCCGCGTTCTCCGTGAAATAGACCGTGGAAGCCAGGGCATCTTCCAGGCACTTCACTGTGATGCGATTCCGCTGCACTTCGGCGGCGGCTTTTGCACCCGCGCGGGAACTTCTCAGGATGGCAGCCCAGCTCGCGTAGATGGCGCCGATGATCACCATGAAAATGCCCATGGCGATGAGGATCTCCACGAGGGTGAAGCCCCTTTTCCCATATCGTTTGCAGGCTATTTTCACGGGCTTTATCTTTGTCTCACGGAGTTTCCCGTCGCACCCCGGCCGGTGGCCGTCGTGGATTGCCCTGCTTGCGGCGCGCCTTGCGGGCGGAACATCAGTACTGTCAGCGGGGTCTCCACCAGTTTGCCGCTCAGCGGCTGGCTCACCACGATGTCCACCTGGAACAGGCCGTTTGAGGATACTTCGGTTGCCGTCCACGTGTATTGGATCTCCGGATGTTCCGGGCCCAGATCGCCGGACTCGCTGGTCTCTTCCAATTGGTTCGTGAGCGCTATCATCGAGGCGACCACGCCCGGATCTGCCATTGGCGTCTGCAAGGCGCGCGCCAGCTTGAGATTGCGCGAGGTCAGCTCCAGGATCGCGAAGATGGCCATGAAAAACACCGCGATGGCGATCATCACCTCCATGAGGGTGAACGCTGTAGCAGGGTGTTTTTTGATGGCGATCCTCATTTGTCCACTACTTCATGGCCGCCAGCTCGGCTTCTGTTTTCATCTCGGCATGGCCGGTGACGACATCCAGATGCACCATGCGCCGTTTGTTCGTCGAAGGCTCAAACATCACCGCCGTGAATTCATCGCATGTCCCGTTCGGGTAGAAACGCACACGCACCACGCCTTCGCCCGATTGGACGGAGTCCTGAAAATTCACTGCCAGCATCTCGAAGGCGATGCCCTCGGGCATCTGCGCCGTGAACCCCGAGCTGTCCGCAGTTCCCGCTCCGCCATCTGCTGAGACAGAACTGCCCGCCGCACTGCTTTGCACACGCAGGCTCGTGCCCGCCTCCGAGGCCGAGATGACGAACTCCGCAGGTGTTCCCGTCAAAATCGCCGCCGCCCGTGCCGAGGCACAGCCCTCCATGAAATCATTCACCGCCTGCTGCAGCGGTTGACGTTTGAAAGTCTGCACAAACGTCGGCAGGCCCCAAGCCGCGATCATGCCCACGAGCATCACCACGATGATGATTTCCACCAGGGTGAACCCGTGGCGGCGCTTATGTGACTGTGGGCGGAGGCGCATCAGGAACTTTGCATGTTGATGTTACCCGTGATCGAGAACATGGCGCCCAGCACGCAGTATAGGAGGAAGCCCACGAAAACGGCGATGCACACGATCATCACCGGCTCGATAAGGTTCGTCATCACGCGTAGGCCGATCGCCAGTTCGCTCTCATAAGTGTCAGCCAGATTCTCCAGCGAGCCCGGTACATCACCCGTCTCTTCGCCGATCTTGAGCAGGTCGATCATCAGTTGCGGGAAGAGGCCGCTTTTGGCCAGCGGTTGGGCGATGGTTTTGCCATCCGTCACCTCTTCACGCGTCACGGCGATGGCTTCCTTGATCATCACGTTTGGCATCACCTGTTCGGTGATCTTCAAGGCATTGAGCACGGGCACCCCGTTGCGCAAGAGGGTGGCGAGAGTGCGGCAGAACTGGCCGAAGAGGTTCAGTTTCACCACCGGCCCCAGCACCGGCACCTTCATGCTCCAGCGATCCAGCGTGCGCCGGCCCGAGGGCGAATTCTTGTAACGGTAGAAGATCAGGTAAACCGTGATGGCCCCCAGTATCATGAGCCACCACCACTTGCTGAAGAAATTGCTCGTGCTGATCAGGAACTGCGTGGCTGCGGGCAGCGGCGCGTTCAGGCCGTTGAAGATCTCCATGAATTTCGGCAGCATGAACGTCATGAAGAAAAAGATGATCACCACGCCCACGCACGCCACCATCGCCGGGTAGATGAGCGCGGAGATGAACTTGGACCGCACCTCCGAGAAGCGCTCATAGTGGGCGGACAGGCGCCGCAAAACTTCCTCCAGCGCGCCGGATTGCTCACCCGCCCGCACCATGTTCACGTACAGGTCCGTGAAGATCTCCGGCTGCTTGGCCATGGCAGTGGAGAGGCTCTTGCCCTCCACCACATCCTGTCGGAGCTGCTTGGCCACACTGGAAGGGATACCCTTGGAGCTGATGCTGGACATGCTGTTCAGCGCCGAGGCCAGCGGCATGCCGCAATGCAGCAAATTCGCAAGCTGTTGGGTGAAGCGCGCCAGTTCCTGGAGCTTGGGCTTGCGCTTGCGGCTCAGAAACTTTTGTACCCCTGCAGGCAGAACCATGGCGGAAGACGCAGCGGAACTGCTGCTCTCCGGGCGGATGACCACACCGGCACCGCCGCCCTTGGAGGCAGTGACGCTCACCGGGAACAAACCCAGCTTTTGGATCTGCAGCAGTGCGGCTGGCCGGTCGACCACGTCCAGCATGCCCTCCACAATCTCTCCGGTGCGCTTGCGCGCACGATATGCAAACTGCGCCATATAAAGTCTCTAATAATGCACTAGGTTCAAAACCGGTCGCGGCCAAAAGTTCTCATCCGGTGTCCCTTTCCTATCCCACCGTCCAGCCCCGCTGGCAAGCCAGCTTCTTGGGGGCACGCGACAACTTACCATGCTCCCAAGGGCAATGCAGGGATTTTCAACGGTTTTTCTACTGGCAAAACCCTTCATTTTTACGATCCTCTTTCCTCTCCTTTTCACTGCCCATAATCTCGCACGCATCGGCCACTTGAATTGTCACACTTTTGTCATTCTTTTCAGAGCCTTTCCCGGTCTCCACTTTTTCTGGCCGCTGCTTTATTACTGGCCATTCTCATCGTGTTCCACCAAACTTTCCCATGTGCCAAGGCACCTGAAAAAAGCCGTATCATGAATTCATCCACCCCGCCTCCCCTCGATTTTCAGCCGGCCAACTACGAGTCACCTGCGAAAGCGCTTATGGCCGCCAAAGTGGCGATGGCCGCGCCTGCGGTGATGTTTTTGTTCAATCTCGCCTTCGGCACTGCCAAGCGCAGTTTTCCGGAGGGCGTGCCTCATGCCGTAGTGCTTGTCCAGGAAGGTGTATGCTTATTGCTCATCAGCGTCGGCCTCATCGCCGCCATTTATGCCCTGGTTTCCGTCCGCAAATTTGGCAGTCGCGGCATTTTGGGCCGCGGCATCGGCGGCCTGCTGCTGAACGGCTTTTTCCTCTTCATCTTTGTCACCAATTTTAGCGCCGCCCGGCAGAACCGCCTTCAGGCGAGGCAGGAGATGGATCAATTGGAATCTGCACTCGGCGATATGCGTGCGGACATGCGGAAGGAAATGGAAGAGACGGGCACGCTCGCCTCCGATGATGCTCATATCAAGCGCATTGAGAGCCAGTTCACCAAAGCCAGCGAGAAACTCTCTGGCTCGCAGAAGGCCCTGATGGAAGCCGGTGCCGCCTTTGCCCAGGCCATGCAGTTGGAGCTGAAAAAATACAATGAGGCGCTGGAAGACTTTCAGGCCGCAGACGCCTTCAACGGTGAAGGGATCACATCCAAGGAACAGATCGCCAAGAAACGCACCGCTGTGGAGAAGTTCATGAAGGTCAACCAGTCTTTCACCGCCTACCTCAGTGACTTGCCCAAGGTTTTCGAGAAAGAATTGCGTTCACGCAACATCTCCGAAGCAGAGGTGAACCAGGCCATGAAAGGCTTCATGGCCCAGAACCGCCGCCAAAGCCCCCTCATGAAGGAGATCCGCGCGTGCGATGACCGCGTGGGCAAGGCCGCCTTGGGGGTGCTGTCACTTCTCGACACTCAGTTCGGCAAATGGAAATACGACACGGCGCAGCAACAGATCGTTTTCCCGGATGACAAATCCATCGAAGAGTTCAATGGTTTTCTGGATGAAGTCCACAAAGCCGCAGAAGACCAGACGGCTGCCCAGCAAAAGATGCTGGCATTGGAAAAGTAAACATCTCAGGCGATTCCAAACGTCATCCGGAGAAATCAGGGATGATCTCAGTGGGGCGCAGTTTGCACTGCGCCAGCCACCTTCTCATTCAAACTCCCGCGCCGATACCCCTCCAGGTCCAGCGTGACATGCGCATACCCGATCTCCTTCAACTGCGCCGCCACCTGCCCATAAGACTCACCCGCCAGCAATCTCGGGATCTCACTCGGACCTACCTCGATACGCGCAAGGTGCTTCGTATTCGTTTCTGGTTTCTGGTTTTTAGTTTCTAGTTGGTGGGCTTGCGGTTGCCGGTTGTCTCTCGCTTGACTCGAAACCAGAAACCCAAAACTCGAAACACTTCCCCCCAACTCATGATGCCTCACCCGCACATCGTAGAAACCCAGATCGCGTAAAACTTTCTCCGCTTTCTCGATCATCCCCAGCTTCACCCGCGTGACCGGTTCACCATAAGGGATGCGCGAGCTGAGACACGCCATTTGCGGTTTATCCGCCGTGGGCAGGCCTAGCTCTGCTGAAAGCTCGCGAATCTCCACTTTCGTCAATCCGGCTTCTTTCAATGGCGCACGCACTTGAAACTCCTTCGCCGCCTGCGCACCCGGACGGAAATCTCCCACATCGCTCGCATTCTCGCCGTAGCAGATCACCGCGAATTTTTCCTTCACCGCGATCGGTGCCAGCTCCGTGAACAGCTCGTGCTTGCAGAAGTAGCAACGGTTCACCGGGTTCGCCAGATACTCCGCATTGTTGAATTCATCCGTGGCGATGACCCGCACGGGAAATTGAAAACGCTCCGCCAGCTCCAAGGCCTCCGCCAGCTCCTCACGCGGCAGACTCGCGGAATCCGCGATCACCGCCAGCATCTTGTCCCCCAGCACCTGATGCGCCACCACGGCGAGAAGCACGGAATCCACCCCGCCGGAATAGGCGATGAGGCAGGAACCGTAACCGCGCAGCAACTCGCGCAAAGCCTGTAGTTTCAACTGAGCCACACAAGCAAAGTGCCATGAAGCACCGCCCCTCGCAATGGCCTTCATCTTCACTAGAGCCTGTCATGAACTTTGAAGGAGAAAAGCGCGTGAGAAAGTTCGAGGTATAGCACCCTCTCCCCTTGGAGGGAAGAGGGCCGGGGTGAGGGGTGCCGGGGCTCCCGTCAATAAACACGGCCGATTCCTGTAAGGGGCACTCCTCATCCTCAATCCTTCTCCCCTCCTCCAAGGGGAGAAGGACGTAAACGTCCGACACTTGCCTGTGCCTACTATCATGAGCCAGTTTTCTACCGTTTTGCTCCAGAATAGTTCATGACAGGCTCTAGAGCAGACCGGAAAACGAAAAAAGCCGGCAGCACCCCGTGCCACCGGCTTCTCGTTCTTCTCAAAAACCTACTAATCCCCGCCGCCCTGCGATTTCACCGGGCGGAACGGATACACCCAGCTTGCAAACGCCCCGAGTTGACGCGTCTGCAACCACAGCCGTCCCTTGCCTGAGAATTTGCACACGAGCCCTTCACCGGAGAAGAACAGCGATTTGTAACCGCCGACCTTCCCCACGCTGTATTCCAGCCCGTCCGTGAACGCCACGATATGACCGGTATCCACCACGTAATTGCCATCCACCTCGATCTCCATCATCGCTCCGTACGTGTTGAACCATAGATCACCCACACCCGAGCAACGCGCGAGGAACAGCGATTCACCGGAGAAGAATCCCTTCACCAACCCCTGCCATTTCGACTCGATGTTCACACCCATCGTCGCTGCCACAAAAGCCGCGCTTTGCAGATAGATGATGTCGTTCTCCAGGTAAATGTGCTCCATGTCACCCGGTGAACCCGGAGCGATGCCGATCTCACCCGGACCGTTCTCTGCCGAAAACTCGTTGATGAAGAGGGATTCACCCGTGAGGAAGCGTGTGAGGCCGCCCTTCATCTTCGTCTTCATGCGAAGGTTCGTGTCCATGGTGGCCATGGAGCCCGACTCCACCTTGAGCGTCTGTCCCGCCGGGATCGTGACCGTCAGGTAACTGAAGTCCGGCTTGCCTGCGAGCTTGTATTGGTATTCAGAATGATCGTTGCGCATAGGTCGTTCTCCTTGCTTAGTTGCGCGGTTTCAACAGCGAACCCAGTTCCCAGCCGAAGCTGGACGGATTATGCGACTGGCACCAGACCGTGCCTTGCCCCTCGAATTTGCACACGAGCCCTTCACCGCCCATAATGGCGTTGAGCCAGCTCTTGCCCGGCTTCGTGATCTTGAATTGCAACGTCTCGTCAAACGAAACGATGTGACCGGAATCCACGATGTATTCCCCGTTCACCTGCTGCGGATAGATCGCACCGAAGGAGCTGAGGATGACCTTGCCCGTGCCCGAGATCTTCAACCAGAACACGCTTTCACCCGAGAGCAACGACTTGAAGCCCTGCCAGCCGAGGTCGATGTCCACCCCGTCTGAGCATGCCACGAACGAACCGCTCTGCACGATGATCGTCTCGCCTTGCAGGTCCAGTTGCATCATGTCACCCGGCAACGTTGTGGCCAGGAACAATTCGCCGCCGTTTGATCCGGCGGTGAAATGGTTCATGAAGAACGATTCACCGGAGAGCATGCGCTTCAAACCGCTGAGGATGCCTCCGCCTCCGCCGCGCTTCTTCGTGCTGGTCTCGATCGCCATGTCGCCACTCATCGCGATCATCGCGCCGCCTTCCGCAGTGATGGATTCGTTCGGTCCCAGCGCCACGCGCGCCGCCGAATTGCCCGGTTGGAAAATCAGATCGATATGCATGTTCGTTTTCCTTCCTGGGTTAGATGATGCGCGGGTTGAGCCAGCTCGCCAGACCTGTAAGGCTGCGCGTCTGGATGACGATCTTGCCGGTGCCCTGGATGCGCGTCACCAGCCCCTCACCGCCGAAGAAGCTCGAGAAGATGCCGCCCGCAAGCTGCACCTTCAGTTTCAATTGCGGCTCGTAACTGACCAGATGCGCGGTATCCACGATGTACTCGCCTTCCACTTCTTTCTCCAGCAATTCACCGTAAGCACCGATCCATGCCTTGCCCACGCCAGAGATGGTCAGTTTGAAAAGACCTTCCCGTGCGATGAACGAGGCAAAACCCGCCCACTTCAACCCCAGCTTGATGCCCGGGGTGGAGCAGATGTAAGCACCCGGTTGCAGGCACAGCGTCTCACCGTTCAGATCCACCTCGCGCATGTTGCCCGGCGTGGCCTGCACCAGCGTCACCTTGCAGACCTCGCCCGTGTTGTTGATGAATTCGTTCACGAACAGCGATTCACCACCCAGGAACCGCTTGCACAATCCTGAAAAGAATCCGCCGTTGAATTTCGTCATCATGTCCAGATTGGCCGACATGCTGGACATCGCATCCGCCTCCGCGATGATGCTTTCCCCCGGCTCCAGTAGCACATGCAGATGTGCAAAGGAGGGTGCACCTTTCATTTCTACATTCATTGTTTTCCCCCTGGGTTGGTCGCTGGTTTTTCTTCAGCGTTGGTTGATTTTGCCTCGGTCTTTTCGCCGCCTGTTTTGAGCTTGGCGCGCAGGCTATTTTGGAACGCCTCGAAATTCAAATCGAATCCGGGATACTTCTTGTCCTTTGGCAAACCCTTCGCCTTCTCCTCCAGCCGGGCGATGCGTTCGCTCGTGGCCGGATGCGTGCTCATGAAGGCCAGAGCCTCCTGCACCTCATGCATCGCCTCGTGCTCCTTCGCCAGTGTCTCAAAAAAACTGATCATCCCGCGCGGGTTCACATCCGCCTTCACCAGATACTCCCAGCCCATGTCATCCGCCTCCCGCTCATGATCGCGCGAATGCTTCTGGTTCAGGAGATAACGCGCCTTGGACGTGAACACGCCCACCAGATCGCCCACATCACCGAAAAGGAACTGGAAAAGGAAATACGTCCCCGTGGATTTCACGATGTTTCGCACGGAATGCCGGTTCGTTACATGCGCGATCTCATGCGCCAGTACCCCCGCCACTTCTTCCGGCGATTTCGCCTTGAGGATCAGCTCGCTATGGATCACCACATGCCCGCCCGGCAGCGCGAACGCATTGATCGTCGGCTCTTCCACGATGTGGAACTTGAACGGATACGGCTGCTCCCCGATGCCCTTAAGCAACGGCCCCGTCAACGCCTCCAGATGCTTCGCCAGCACTGGATCCTCGATCGGCGGATTGGCCGCAGTCATGGACTCGAATACCGTCTCGCCCAGCTTCACCTCCCATTCCGGCGGAATCTGGTTCGTCACCGCGTTCACCATCGGATCACGCGCCGCGAACAATCCTACCACCAGCGCCAGCACCACACCCACCACGCTCAACCACACCGCGAGATTAAAACTCTTCTTCCCCTGCACCTTCGTTAACTGTTCCTTGAAAGCCGGATTCTCATTGATCGCCGTCTCTTTGAGAATGTTGTGATCCGCCGTGTGCAACGCCGTGTCCGGCATTGAAGGATGCTTGAAGAAAAGTATCCGGTCAGAAGCCCCGCCCAGCGTGATGTTCAATCCCGCGATCGGCATCTCCAGATCACCCGCCTTCCCTGTGAACCGGATGGCAAGAGAACCCACCGTAATTACGCCACCGCCGCGCCCATTCGGAAACGCCGGATGAAACGCGCCCCCTTCATACGTGCGCGCCACCACCGCTCCCACTGGAACCCCGCCACCACCGCCTAGATTGTGTGCCTCCTGGCTCATATCACCTCGTGCTATGGTTCAGTGGACAGAAACCGCCCCGCTAATGCAACCTTTCTCACGCCCATTCTCATCCTCGATTCTCCTCGGTTGAGCTTTGAGCTTCTCTCCCTGACAGGAGTCCTACTCGCCCGTCTCAGCATCATCTTTGCCGGAAACGCCGTATTCGTTCAGTTTGTTGCGCAGAGTACGGATGCTGATGTCGAGCTTGCGGGCGGCGTGGGTGCGATTGCCTTCGCTGGCTTCCAAGACGCGCAAAATATGTTGCTTCTCGATCTCGGCGAGCGTGGGTAGCTCACCGCTAGCGTTCGGAACTGCGGCTGTCATGGCGGATGAACCGCTGCTGGAGGTTGGCGGCAGTTCGTTGATGGCGGCACCGGAGAAGCCAAGATGCTCTGGGCGAAGTGGTTCATTGTCTTCACACAGGATGACGGCGCGTTCGATGACGTTCTGCAATTCACGGACGTTGCCCGGCCAATCGTGAGCGGTCAGTGCAGTCTGGCACGCGGCTGAAATACCGGCGGCGCGGCTGCCGTGCTTGCGGTTGAAGCGGTGCAAAAATTGTTCAGCGAGGAAATGGACGTCTTCACGGCGTTCACGCAAAGGCGGCACGGCGATGGGCACGACGTTCAGGCGGAAGTAAAGGTCCTGCCGAAATTCTTTACGCTCCACGCTTTCTTCCAAGTGACGGTTCGAGGTGGCGAGCACGCGGACATCCACTTTCACGGTGCGATTACCGCCGACGCGTTCCAGTTCACGCTCTTGGAGGACGCGCAGGAGCTTGGCCTGCACTTGCGGCGAGATCTCGCTGATCTCATCGAGCAAGATGGTACCGGTATGGGCCAGCTCGAAGCGGCCTTCGCGCTTGGTCATGGCTCCGGTGAAGGCGCCCTTTTCGTGGCCGAAGAATTCGCTCTCGATCAAATTATCCGGGATGGCAGCGCAGTTCACCTTGATGAAAGGGGCATTCGCACGCGGGCTTTCACGGTAGATGGCGCGGGCAACGAGTTCCTTGCCGGTGCCGCTTTCGCCACGGATCAGCACAGTAGCCTGGGTGCGGGCGACTTTACGGATAAGCTGACGGAGCTGCTCCATAGCCGGGCTGCGACCGAGCAGTTCGTAACCCGTATCCTCGTCCTCTTCATGGCTGAGATACTGATTCACCCGGACGAGACGGCTGAAATCATCCGCTTTTTTGAGGATGAACTCGATCTGATCCCAGGAGAAAGGCTTGATGAGGTAATCGAACGCGCCATCCCGCATGCAGCTCACGGCGGATTCCACCGAGCCGAAACCGGTCATGATGACGACGAGCGGTTTCTGGGCGCGGGTCTGGATCTCACGCAAGAAATCGGTGCCTTCACCATCGGGCAGGCGGACGTCGGAGAAGATGAGGTCGAAGTTATCTTTCGCCAGCAATTCCTTCGCGGCGGCGATGGTGCCTACGGCGGCGACATCATAACGGCGCTGGCGGAGTTGTTGCTCCAGATTCTTGCGGACGATCAGATCGTCCTCCAGCACGATGATTTTCTCGACGGGCATCGAGTGCTATTACTATCAGACGGATTGGCGGCGGTAAAGTTCCGCGACAAAATGGGGTTTCTGGCGGGCAGCGGGCGGCACATGGCGGGCGGGAACAAGTCCGCGGCGCAAAAGGGCCTGCTCATTCTCGCGATCCAGCACCAGCACACGCATGATGATATCCTGCAATTGACGGACCATCTGCGCTGTCTCCGGCGGCAGGGGCTGGCCGGGAGCCATGCCTTGACGCGTAGCGCGGAGGCTTTGCAACGCGGCATCCAGGCGCGCGAGCAACTGTTTGCGCTGCTGGGCGACCTCGAAAGAGGACGAATTCTCCGTCTGCTTCAAAGCGCTGTTCTCGCGCTCGGTCAGCGCAAGGATCTCTTTGCACAAGGCCTGTTGCTCTTGGAGAACGGACTGGGTGGCGTCAGATGATTTCATTGGGTGACTGGAGAGGTGGCCGTGGCCGAGATATTCGTGGTGATGCTGGCGGCGCGCAGAGTGGAATTGGTGGACCACTTGATCTGCCCGAGGCGCCAGCGTGACATATCCACCACCAGGTTCACTGCCGGGGTGGCGTTCGTACCCAAGGCGGTGGAGACATCCAAAACTTTTTGATAAGCATTCGCCGCGCGCGCGGATTGCTCCAGCTTTTCATTGGCCAGACCGATCTGATAGAAGAGCGGCGCCTGCCAAACAGGAGACGAATCCAACTCCGTCAAACGCGAATAAATCTCCAAGGCGTTGAGGTAATCGCCATTCTTGTAGAGCTGGTTGCCGATCTCATTGCCGGTGCGTTGCTGCCAGTAGCGCCAGAGCTCGGGTTGCGCCCCGGCTTGCGATTGCTGGCCTGAGAGCAAGGTCATCACCTGTGTGGTGGCCTCGTTGTTGCGGCCCAGTCGGCGCAGTGTGTCGGCCAGAAGGAAGCGGATCTCGGCGATGTCAGCAGATTCAGGGTAACTTTCGAGGAAGAGATTCGCCTGGGCGACGGTCTCTTCGTTGCGCTGCAAGGCGGAGAGCGTGCGGATGAGTTTGCCGGCGATCTGCGGTTTGTTCAGGGATTCATCCTGAAGTTTGAGCAGACGCTTAAAGAAATCGGCCGCTTCCTGATAGCTTCCCCGGAGATAATAAGTATCGGCGATCTCCGTCTGGGCGCGCAAGACCAAGTATTGATAGTGCTGGAGATTGTCCTGCTTCAAATTCAGCGCCATGCTCATCACGGCGTAAAACTTGCCCAAGGCCATATTTGGAGCGCCCATCTGCCGGTAAATCAGGCCTTGGCGGAGATAAATCTCCGGGCCGACGGGATCATCCGGGAACATCGCCAGAAATTGGGCGTAGACCTGTTGGGCACGGACGAGGTTCTGACTTTCCTCGGCGATCAACCCCAATTCGATAAGGGCATCCCTTTTTAAACTGATAGGGGCCAGGCTTTGCGCCAGCTTCCCCAACACCTGCTCCGCCTGCTGCCAGTCTTTTTCCTGCCGCAGATTGCGCCCCAGATTCAACTGCGTTTCGTATTCTTCCGTCGGATTCAGTCTGGGCTGGGCTGAGGCATGAAGGTTGGCGGAAACGGGGAGATCCGCGACGAGCTTGGCATCAGTCGTTTTCGCCGCGACGTTCATGACGGCTGCGGGTGGCGCAAGAGCGGCCGGTTTGGGTTCGGCATGATTCTCCGAATGGTGGGGTTTGGGCGCCTCTTCACCTACGGCGATTCCGACGGATGCTGACAGGCATATCACGCAAAGCATGGCGGGAAGCCTCCAGAGGCTTCTGCTGACAGAGCGCGATGGCACGGTCTCATTCATCACTTTTTCTCAAAGGTGGCGGTGCTTGAGGGCACGGTAACGGGCGGTGGCGCAAAACCGACTGGTGCCAGGACGGTTGTGCTGGCCTGGTTCGTCGCCTTGCGGTCGCGAAAAAACTGCATCAACACCGTCGGTGACATCGCTTGCGCCTCGGGCAATGGCGCGATCATTTGTACATTGGTTGTCCCTGCGTTTGCGGCGGCATCCGCCGGGAGCACTGGAGAGCTTTCCACGACATTTGTGAGCGTGACTGTCACGAAGTTTGTAACTTCGATGATGTTGGTCACCGTTACCGGCTCATTCGTCGGCATCACCGAGGTAAGCGGCGGCAACTTGGCGCGTCCAGTTGTGCGCGGTTGAAAACGCAAAGCCGGCGGGCCTTGGCCGGGCAGATACACCGCCTGGGCTGCCAACACTGCTGACAGGCAGAACAGCATGACCAGGGAGCGGTGCATCATCATCTTTCTCAGGCTGCAGCGAGTGAGACGTTGTTCAAGGCATTCAATGCGTCCTGATAAGTCGCGACAAACGCCCAGTCCTTCGTCTCCTCGTAGTTGCCGCATTCGTTGCAGACCGCTTCAGAACCGACGATGCGTTGCTTCAACGAAAGCTCATGGCAAAGCTGCATGGCGGAGAGGCCAAGCCGGATGAGGTTCACATCGGCCGTCTTCAGTGCGCTCATGTCCAGAACGAGCTTGTCGATGCCGGCATCCACAGCTTCGGAAACCTTGTTGCGCAGATGCAGGGTGATCTCGTTCGCGGCGTTCGGGGTGAAGGTGCCGGGGAACTTGAGCACGAGCACACCATCCTTCTGTTCGAAGTAACGGTAAGAAGTGTCAAGATTCAGCGCCCGACCGAGCTTGCCCTTCAAGTCATCGAAATCGATAGGCTTGGTGATGAGTCCGGTGAAGCCGGCCTGCTGGGCGCGAACCTGTTCATCAGAAGCAGTTTTCACGCAGAGACCGAAGACCGGCACACTCTTGGTCTTGGTGCTGGCACGCAACATCTGGAACAGCGTGAAACCGCCGTTATCAGGCAAGGACAGGCTTACGAGGATCACGTCCGGGTTGTTCTGGCTGCAAAAGTCGATCGCTTCGCCGGTCTGGGAACGGCCTTGGATATTCCAGGGGATATCGGAAAGACCGCCACGGATCTGGTCGAGAATGGCAGGCTTGTCGTCCACGATAAGTAGGCTGATGGGATCATCGAAGCGCTTGGCGCGGGCAGCAGTGCCACCCTTGGGCTTCAAATCGATGACACGGCTGGACCGCTCGATCAACTGCTCTTCTTTGAAGGGCTTGATAAGATAATCCCGCACGCCCATGCGGGCGATGCGAAGTACGTTCTCACGGCCTGCCTCGGCAGTCAGCATGATGACGGGGATGTTCTTCAGCTCGGGGCTGGACTTGAGCTTCGCGAGCATCTCCGCGCCGTCCATGATCGGCATGGTGAGGTCGAGGATGATGAGATCAGGCTTCTCGCGGCTGGCCACGGCCAGACCCTCGACGCCGTTGGAGGCTTCGAAGATATCGCAGTCAAAGGGCTTGAACGCCTTGCCCACGATCAGGCGGATCGTCTTGCTGTCATCTACGGTGAGGATTTTCGGCTTCATGCTTTAGTTTAAACGGGAGGCTTGTTCCGCAGAGGTCACATCTTTCAAAAGAAGCTCCACGACGAGCTGGTTCTTGTGAGATTGGAAACTGAATACACGGCGCTGGGTGGAGCTGACGGGCTCGATGCTCAAGTGCTGGCCACGCACGATTGAAGGAATGGTGAGCACGCAAGGCATGCCGCGATCGGACAGGCGGGACTTGATGTTGCCGACGACCATGTTGGCAAGTTCGCCCATGGCGTCGTTAACCATTTCATCACCATCCACCTCGTGCTCTTCAAGTCCTAAAAGTTTGCTGGTCATGCACTTGGCGAAGCTGTTGGTCGAGTAAAGAAACACGACGCCGGTAAGGCGTCCGATAAATCCGACGGAGCTGGCCACGTGGGGTTCACCATTCTTGATGGGCGTGTCCTTCGGCTCTGGCGCCACTGGCAGGTTCAGCATGGTGCCAAACACCTCGCTGACCGCTGTCCCGATGAGTTGCTCGATATCCTCAATCATGTCGGTGGAGACATCGGCAGGGAGAGCGAAAGACTTTAGCAGGATTTCTTACCCAAGCATCCGTACTTTTCCCCTTAGGTATTTCAGGAAGGGTGCCGATATAGCTTCCGAAATGAGTGCCCAAGTGCTTGCCGCAGCCGCAGCCATCCAGTGCCGTCCGTTGACCGTCGCCGAGATCGAAAGCCGGCTCGCCGGCTGTGCCCGCCTGCCGTCCCTGCGCAGCATCGACAGCGCGCTCCGCGAACTGCTGAGCGCCGACCAGCGCTACACACAGCAAATCTCCGAAGTCATCCGCCGCGATCCGAGTTTGACAGCCCGGTTGTTGCGTTTGGTAAATTCGGTCTATTACGGGCTCACTTCGCCGGTTAAGAGCATCGAGGAAGCCGTTTTTTATCTGGGTGTGCGGCAGATCCGGCAACTGGCGATGGTGACGCCAGTGATCGAGGATTTTCAGAAGCTGGCAGGCAAGACGCCGTTTGGATGGCGCAAGTTCTGGCAGCATTGCATCGGCACGGCGATCATCACAGGTGAAGTGACGAACCTCGCGGCCACGACTCAGGATGAGATGAGCTATGTGGCGGGTTTGGTTCATGATGTGGGTGTGATCGTGATGTCTTCGGCGTTTCCGGACCATTTCCGCCTGATTTATTGCGGTTCGCAGCCTTTGCTGGATGACCGGAGGCCCTTGGAGCGGGAGATTCTGGGCATCGACCATGCGGAACTCGGGGCTTTGTATTTGCAACAACACCGGTTGCCTGAGGCGATGGTGGAGAGCGCGCGTTTTCATCATGAGCCGGAGATGGCGCAGAATTACCAGGTGACCGTAGCGGCGGTGCAGATCGCGGATGGCATCGCGCATGACGCGGGCCTGGATGTGAGCGAGGCACCGGATCGGGATGCATGGAAGAGATTGAGCGGGTGGCAGATCTTGCTGCCGGATCGTTCGGAGGAAGAGACTTCTCTGGCGTATGCGCAATTGCAGCGGAGTCAAGAACGGTTGCCGAAGATATTGGAAGGCATTGTCTGAGGTTTGGTCCGGAGCGGATATTCATCAGCTTCAGATCCTTGTTTCACCCCTTTATGCCCTTTGAAGAGCGGGACGATTCATGACTTCAAGCGGGCCATTCCGGAGCTTTTGAGGGCTTGAAAAGAGTCAAAATAAGGGCTTGCATCCGTGCGGGCCGAAGCATACTCTCACGCTCCTTTTTGAAAGGGTCTGGTTTGGACTGGACGATGTTTATTGTCTAAAACAGGCCGAAAATAGAGCAGATTATGGCAGTTACAATTCGCTTAAAGCGTATCGGTGCGAAGAACCACCCGTTCTATCGCGTGGTGGTTGCTGACCAACGCAGCCCGCGTGACGGCAAGTTCATCGAAGAGATCGGAACTTACAATCCTTCCCAGAAGGAGAACAACGTGACGGTCAAGCTGGATCGTGCAGACTACTGGATCAGCAAGGGTGCGCAACCCTCTGACACGGTGGCGAGCTTCCTGCGCAAGGCGCGTCGCGCCACGACCGCTGCGGCCTAATCCGGTATCGCGATAAGGCATGCAAGCCTTTCTCGAATACTTGGTGAAGGGTCTCGTGGATCGACCGGAAGAAGTCACGGTGACTCCGGTCGAGCAAAACGGGGCAACGGTATATGAACTGCGCCTGAACCAGGCCGATGTCGGCAAGGTCATAGGCAAGCAGGGCTCCACCATCCAGGCCATCCGCGCATTGTTGCAGGTGGGCAGTGCCAAGAAAGGCCTGCGTTGCTCGGTGGAGATCGTGGAAGATAACAAACGGTCGGAATAAACAGGCCGAAGGTTCCCCAAGTGGAGCCGGTGGTCCGGCAGAGCATGAAAATCGACGTGCTCACTCTGTTCCCCGCGATGTTCGCGGGGCCGCTCGATGAAAGCATCGTCAAGCGGGCGCGTAGCGCAGGAATCCTTGATTTGAGGATTCATAATTTGCGGGACTACACGCATGACCGGCACCGGACGGTGGATGATAAACCGTTCGGAGGTGGACCGGGCATGTTGTTAAAACCCGAACCGATCTTTGAAGCAGTGGAAAGTTTGGCGACGGAGCAGACCCATGTGGTGCTGCTCACTCCGGCAGGACGGAAGTTCTCGCAGGGAATCGCCAACGAGCTGAAGCAGCATGAGCATGTGTTGTTCATCTGCGGCAGTTATGAAGGGTTTGATGAACGGGTGCGTGCGACGCTGGCGGATGATGAGTTATCCATCGGTGATTACGTGCTGACGAACGGCGCGCTGCCGGCGATGGTGATCATCGATACAGTGACGCGCCTTTTGCCCGGTGCTCTCGGTGACGAGGGCAGTGCGGTGGATGAATCCTTCAGCCACGGTTTGCTGGAATGCCCGCATTATACGCGACCGGCGGAATTCCGGGGAATGAAGGTGCCGGATGTATTGATGTCCGGCAACCATGCGGAGATCGCCAAATGGCGAGCCGAGCAGGCGCGACTGAGAACGGTCCAGAAAAGACCGGATTTGATAAAATTTAAAACTGTTGGCGGTGAGCCGAAAGCTCCCGCTCAAGACTGAAGACCTATGAGCCAAGCGTTGTTTGACAAGATCGAGAAGCAGCAATACCGCAAGGAAGCTGCCAACTTTAACGTCGGTGACTCCGTCCGCGTGCACACCAAAGTCGTCGAAGGCGACAAGGAACGTATCCAGGTGTTCGCCGGCATCGTGATCGGCAAGCGCGGCCATGGTCTGAACGAGACGTTCACCGTCCGCCGTATCAGCTACGGTGAAGGTGTGGAGCGTATCTTCCCGATTCACTCCCCGCGTGTGGACAAGATCGAAGTGGAACGCCAAGGCCAAGTCCGCCGCGCCAAGCTCACGTATCTGCGTGGCCGCTTGGGCAAGGGCGCTATGTCCGTGAAGGAAAAGAAAACGAAAGTGGTGGCCGCTGCCGCCGCTTAATTTCTGTTCGACATATGATTTCAAAAAGCGAGGCTTCGGCCTCGCTTTTTTGTTTTTTAAGGTTGGCGAAAAAGCAGCTTCACGGCAAAAGGACTCGTGGCCAAAAAAGCTGCTTCCAGTTCACCCAAACGGTTCGCGTATGAACGCGAATTGCTGGAGCGCGGCTGCACGTTGATCGCCGGTGTAGATGAGGCGGGTCGCGGGCCTCTGGCGGGTCCGGTGGTGGCTGCCGCAGTGGTCTTTTCCGTGGATCAAATCACGCTGGGGTTACGGGGAGAGTGGAAGGAGCTGAACGATTCCAAGCAGCTTACACAGAAGCAACGGGAACGGTTCTACGAACTCATCACGACGGAGACGGGCATCCAGTATGCCATTTCCATCGTGGATGTGGAGATGATTGATCGCATCAACATCCTCCAAGCGACACATCACGGCATGAACGAGGCGCTCGCGAAGCTCTCCGTGCAAGTGCAGCACGTACTGGTGGATGGATTGAAGGTGAAGTCCCTGCGTTGGCCGCAAACTCCGATCGTGAAGGGTGATTCGCTCAGTTACTCCATCGCCGCGGCGAGCGTGCTGGCGAAGGTGACACGTGACCGGATGATGCACGCGTATGATGTGGAGTTTCCGGGATATGGATTCGCCGCGCACAAAGGTTACGGCACGGAGCAGCATCTGGCAGCGCTCGCGAAACAAGGGCCGTGTGCGATCCATCGGAAGACGTTTGCGCCAGTGCGGATGGAACAAGGCGAGTTGTTTGGGTGATAGTGGTTAGCGCGGACTGATGTCCGCAGCTACGGTCAAAAAAGCATGAGCTGGTGGCAGCGCATCAAGGAGCAGTTCGGAGCCGGGAAAACGGTTCCGGAACATTTGCGTCGCGGTACGTTGGGAGAAGCGGCGGCGAAGAAGTATCTGCAAAAAGCGGGACTGAAATTTCTGACGGCTAACTTTCGCTCGGAGCGTGGTGAGATCGACCTGATCTTTCGCGATGGGGAGATGCTGGTGTTCGTGGAGGTGAAAACGCGATCATCGGAAGATTGGGTGCGTCCGGCCGGTGCGGTGAATGCGCGCAAGCGGCGGTTGCTCTCCATGACGGCGCTGGATTACCTGAAGCTGCTGAAGAATCCGCCCGTGAACATCCGGTTCGATGTGGTGGAGGTGCTGCTGAAGGATGGAGAGGTGCGGGAGATAAGGCATCTGCCCGCGACGTTCACCTTGTCGAAGCCGTTCCGGTATGGATGAGTTTGGAGCGCTTTACGCGCTGGTGCCGCCGAACTGGTCGGCCTTGCTCTTGAAGAGCAGGTTGAACGTGGTCATGGAACCATAGCTGCGCGTGATGTATTGCTGCATCTCCACTTTGTCCCCATCGGTAAGATTCGGGTGCGCGTTGATCTTTTGCTCAAGCACGCGGAGGTTGTTACGGATCATCACGATCTTGTGGAAGAAGACTTCCAGCTCTACTTCCTTCGTCGAGAGCGTGGGATCGGCAGGATGCAGGACGCACTTGCCTTTGTTCCAGCGCGCGCCGAGTTCTTCGATGATGCTGTCATCGCGTTCCATGCCGAGTTGTTGCGCGACGGCCTCAACCGTTTCCGCGATGAGCTGCTTGAGCGGCTTCTCGAGTCCGCTGAGGCTCGCTTGAGCTTCCGCAGGCACGAGTCCGGCGGAGACGGGCTCCACCTTACGCATACCACCTTCATCGAAGTTCACATCGGCCATGTGTTCCGTGATGGATTTCACCGTGCCAATGCCATACTGCGGATGGCGGACCTTCATGCCGATGTTGAGCGACTCGATTTTCATGGGGGCGACAGTTTGTGAAAGAATGGGAAAATTTCCAGCGCAAACGAAATGGAAATTGGATTTGAACCAAGCTAGTCTGTGACCATGAAAGTCACGCCATCCCAAAGCAGTCGCAGATGGGTGATGGCACAAACCTTTCTGCTGCTCGCATTGGTGGCGTCCGGACCGCTGGGCAGGGATTATGAGAGGGTGTGGGGTGTGACAGTCGAGCTGGGGGTGATTTTATTTGGTATCGGTGCCTATCTCGGCATCGCAGGAGTGCGTCATCTTGGGCAGAACCGCACACCTTATCCTGAACCGTTGGCCGATGGAGAATTGATCACCGCGGGTATCTATAAACGGTTGCGCCACCCGCTCTACGCCAGCTTGGTTTATTGCGGTTTCGGTTGGGCGTTATTATGGAATAGCAGTGCGGCATTCATCATGGCGGCGATCACTGCGTGCTATCTTCATGCCAAGGCGCGATGCGAGGAGAGGTTTCTGCTAAAGCGGTATCCTGACTATTCGGAGTATATGAAGAAGACGGCTCGCTACCTTCCCGGTATCTATTGAGAGATAGTTTCAGTGGCGGAATAGGGTGCGTTGAACTATTGGTTATCACATGACCGACGAGGTATTGCCGCCGGGAGGCGGAGAGGCGCATGCCGCCATCACTGAGGTGCTGGCAAATGTCGCCATGGATGAGGGCACGCTCAGCTATTTCCGCTCGCTCTTCCGCGAGTCGGATCGCGGAGCAGTGCTGATCTCGGCGACACGATTGGAGGAGAAGCTGGAATTGCTGCATCGCGCGCACATCGAACAAAAGGTGGCGGAGCCAAAAAAGTTGCTGGAGGAATTATTCCGCCCTTACGCACCGTTGTCCTCTTTCTCTGCGAAGATACAGCTCGCGCATGCGTATGGTCTCATCGATGCGGAGGATTATGCGGACCTGAACATCATCCGTAAGATCCGCAATGACGCGGCGCATACGTCTGTGGAGTTTTCTTTCGAACCGAATGATATCTGCCAGCGCATCACGCATCTTAAAGCGCCAAGCCGGATGATTCCATTGCTGTCTTTGATGACGGAGATGTTTTCCACTGAAGAGCTTTCGGAGTTAAAAGGTCCCAAGGTGGCGCAGGCACATCCTAAGATGTATTACATCATCGCGTGCCTGGCGCTGGAGACTAGGATTGTGAGTACGACGGGCAGGGTGACTGTTGCGGATGATTGAAGCGGTTTCAGTACAGATCCTTTACCTGCCGGATTCAGTCTGTCCCGATTTTCATTCCGCACCCTCTTATGGTTGAAATAGTACTTACACGTATTATTTTTGTTTGCCATTCCTAGCATCCTCGCCGATAGTCTTTCCAGTAGAAGCCCCTCACCGGATAACAGTTCCGCGACGCTTCTACCTAAGTATCATGTTGTTAAGCCGACGCCATTTCCTGGGCGGTACGCTGGCTACGCTGGCGTTAGGCTCTTTGCGCGCTGATGCCGCTCCTGCTCCCGGCCCTACGAAAGACAGTTGGCCCATGTTCCGCGGTGGACCCGAGCTCACCGGCATCTCTCCCGCCACGCTGCCGAACGATCTGAAACTGCTCTGGACCGCCAAGACCGGTGGCCCCGTGAAATCCTCCGCTGCCATCGTGGATGGCAAGGTTTTCATCGGCTCGGATGACATGAAGTTGCACGCCTTCTCCTTGGCGGACGGCAAATCCCTTTGGGAATTCAAGACAGAGAGCACCATCGAAGCCTCGCCCCTCGTGCTCGATGGCAAAGTCTACCTCGGCTCCAGCGATAACATCCTCTACGCCGTGGATGCCAAAGAGGGCAAGCAGGTTTGGAAATACACCACAGAAGATAAGATTCTCGGCGCACCGAACTGGACGAAATCTCCCGATGGCAAGGAGAACTGGATTCTCGCGGGCAGTTACGACACCAAGCTCCACTGCGTCTCCGCCACCACGGGCAAGAGCGTGTGGACTTACGAGACCGGCAATTACATCAACGGCTGCCCCGCCGTCTCAGATGGCGCAACCGTCTTCGGTGGTTGCGATGCCTTGCTTCACATGATCTCCGTGGCTGATGGCAAGAAGGTGAAGGAGATGGATGCCGAGGCCTACATCGCCGGTTCTGCGGCCGTGACTGGCAATCGCGCCTACGTGGGCCATTACGAAAATGTTTTCCTCTGCTTCGATCTCACCGCGCAAAAGATTCTCTGGCGCTACAAAGATCGCGCGTTCGCCTATTTCTCCTCGCCCGCCATCACGAAAGACTTCGTCGTCTTCGGCGGACGCGATAAGCGCCTGCACTGTGTGAAGCGCGAGACCGGCGAAGGCGTCTGGACCTTCGGCACGCGTGGCAAGGTGGACAGCTCCCCCGTGGTCGTGGGCGACAAAATCATTGTCGGCTCCGATGACGGACGCCTCTACCTCGTCTCGCTGAAGGACGGTAAAGAAATCTGGAACTACGAGATCGGCCAGGCCGTCACCAGCTCCCCTGCCGTGGTGGAGAACCGCGTGGTGGTCGGCAGCGATGACGGGAATGTGTATTGCTTCGGCAAAAAATAAGGATTTGAGATTATCATGAGCACGACGACCGTTGAACCCGCCAAGCCCGTGACCGCTCCGCCGTTGCAAACGCAGACGACCGCCGGCAATTACTTCGTCTCGAATTACCCGCCGTTCTCCTTCTGGAAGCCCGAGCTGATCCCCGATCTCCAGACCGCGCTCGCCACGCCGCCCAAGCCGAACACCGATCTCGGCGTGTATGTCCACGTGCCCTTCTGCCGCAAGCGCTGCCACTTCTGCTATTTCAAGGTCTATACGGACAAGGATTCCTCCGAGATCCGCAATTACATCGATGCCGTCATCAAGGAACTGACCATCTACGCGAGCAAGCCCTTCATCGGCGGTCGCAAGCCCAGTTTCCTCTACTTCGGTGGCGGCACGCCCAGCTACCTGAGCGTGGACCAACTCAAGCACCTGCTCGGTGAGATGAACAAGCTCCTCCCGCTTGATGCCCTCGAAGAATTCTCCTTCGAATGCGAACCCGGCACCTTGACCGATCATAAGCTCAAAGCCATCCGCGACCTCGGCGTCACCCGCTTAAGCCTCGGCGTGGAGAATTTCGATGAGCACATCCTCGAGATCAATGGCCGCGCCCATCGTGCGAAAGAGATCGATCGCGCCTATGGTTACGCCCGTGAAGTCGGCTTTCCGCAGATCAATATCGACCTCATCGCGGGCATGGTCGAGGAGACGGAAGAGAACTGGAAAGAGAACATTCGCAAGACTATCGCGATGTCTCCCGACAGCGTGACCATCTACGAGATGGAGATCCCCTTCAACACCACCATCTACCAGCGCATGAAGGCCGAGGGCAAACTCGTCGCCCCTGTGGCCGATTGGGAAACCAAACGCCGCTGGGTGGATTACGCCTTCAAGGAACTCGAGAAAGTCGGCTACACCGTGGGCAGCGCCTACACCGCCGTGAAGAACAAGAAATCGGCGACGTTCATCTATCGCGATCGCCTCTGGGCAGGTGCGGACTTGCTCTCCCTCGGCGTCGCGTCCTTCGGCCACATCGGCGGCGTGCATTACCAGAACCACCACGAGTTCAGCACCTACATCGAACGCATCAATAAAGGTGAACTACCGACCTTCCGCGCGCTCACGCCAACGCCTGATGAACGCCTCATCCGCGAATTCATCCTGCAATTCAAACTCGGCCGCAACGATGCCGGTTACTATCGCCAGAAATTCGGTGTGGATGTCCTACAACGTTTCTCCGAACCCATCCAGCGCCTGAAAGACTGGGGCTTCCTCACGCAAGAAGGCGACATGCTTTACTTGAGCCGCGAAGCCCTCCTGCAAGTGGACAAACTCCTGCATGAGTTTTTCCTGCCGGAACACAAAAATACGCGCTACGCCTAAGTGTTAGGAAACATCTACTGAACATGTCTCTATCTAACACCAAGTCAGTCGAGCCGCCCTTGGCCTTGCCGATTGCTTACCCGCTCGATGACTTCTATGCGCAGGCCGGCCGGCCGTTGCCGCGCATTGAAGCCGTGGAAGGTCAGGATGTTCCCCAGCCGTATCAGCAACTGCTCGTGCATCAGCACGATATGACGCCGACTTTGGAGCGCTTTCATAAATCGACGATTCATCTCGAGGTCCTCCGCAGCCAGCAGCGCGATGATTTCTATTTCCGCGAAGTCATTCTTCTTACTGCGGAAGGCAAACCCGTGGAGTTCGGCGCCATCAAAATCAGCCTGAACCTTTTCCCACCCGCTGCACGCACGCAAATCCTTGGTGAACGCATCCCCTTGGGCACGTTGCTCGCGGAATATCACGTGACTCACACCAGTCGTCCCAAAGCCTTCCTGCGCATCGAGACGGATGACTTTATCAACACCGCTTTCAAGATCACCGGTACCCGCTGGCTCTATGGTCGCCGCAATACTCTGTGGAATCCCCAGCAGCAACCCTTGGCCGAGATCGTCGAAATCCTCCCGCCATAAGGCTTTACCCTACGTCAGGAACGGGTGAAATCTGGCTTGCCTAGCTTTCCTCCTCTGCGCGATGCTTCCCGGTATCGCTATGTCGAAAAAGGCTTTGATCACGGGCATCACCGGCCAAGACGGTTCCTATCTCGCCGAGTTGTTGCTGTCCAAGGGCTACGAGGTTCACGGCATCATCCGCCGCGCCAGCACCTTCAACACCGGCCGCCTGGAACACATCTACTCCGATCCCCACGCGCCCAAGCATAAGCTCTTCCTCCATTACGGCGATCTGGCGGATGCCAGCGCGCTTTCCCGTCTCATCGGCAAGATTCAGCCGGACGAAGTCTATAATCTCGCCGCGCAAAGCCACGTCCGCGTGAGTTTCGATGCGCCGGAATACACCACGGACATCACTGGCACCGGCGTCATCCGCCTTTTGGAAGCCATTCGCGAAGTCGGCATCAAGCCGCGCTTTTACCAGGCCTCTTCTTCTGAGATGTATGGCATGGTGCAGGAAGTGCCGCAGAAGGAGACCACGCCTTTCTACCCACGCAGCCCCTATGGTTGTGCCAAGGTCTATGCCTACTGGATCACGGTGAACTACCGCGAATCCTACGGCATGCACGCCAGCAACGGCATCCTCTTCAACCACGAATCTCCTCGCCGCGGCGAAACGTTCGTGACTCGCAAGATCACCCGCGCCGTCGCCCATATCCGTGCCGGTCTGCAGCAGAAACTTTATCTCGGCAACCTGGAAGCCAAGCGCGACTGGGGTTACGCCAAGGAATACGTGGAAGCCATGTGGCTTATGCTCCAGCAGCCGGAGCCGGATGATTACGTCATCGCCACGAACGAGACGCATTCCGTTCAGGAATTTCTGGAAGTCGCCTTTGGCTGTGTCGGCCTCGATTGGCGCAAGTACGTGGAGATTGATCCGCGCTATTACCGCCCGGCAGAAGTGGACCTCCTCATCGGCGATGCCAGCAAGGCGAAGAAGAAACTCGGCTGGGCTCCGAAAACCACTTTCGCAGAATTGGCCCGATTGATGACGGAATCCGACGTCAAATTGCTGGAAGACCAGCTCGCCGGTCGTGTCCGCAAGAACGAGGAATAACCGATGCCCAAGGCGCTCATCACTGGTATCACCGGCCAGGACGGTTCCTATCTCACGGAACTGCTCCTCGCCAAGGGCTACGAGGTGCATGGCGTCGTGCGGCGCACGAGCAGCTTGGATCGTTCCCGCCTGAAACATCTCTACGGCGATGCAGGCGTCTACAACCAGCGCCTCTTCCTCCACTACGCCGATCTCGACGATCCCACGACCCTGCGCCGCGTTCTGGTAAAAGTCGCCCCGGATGAGATTTATCATCTCGCTGGTCAAAGCCATGTGGGTCTGAGCTTCGAGATCCCCGAATCCACCTGTGACTCCACCGCCATGGGCACTTTGCGCCTGCTCGAGATGGTGCGCGATCTGCCGAAGCTGCCGCGCTTGTTCCATGCGTCTACCAGCGAGATATTCGGTCGTCCGCAATACGCTCCACAGGATGAGAACACGCCGCGCAATCCGGTGAACCCTTACGGTTGCGCGAAAGCGTTCGCCACGCAGATGGTCGGCATCTACCGCCAGACCTACGGCCTCTTCGCCTGCAACGGCATCATGTACAATCACGAATCACCCCGGCGCGGTGAGAACTTCGTGACGCGCAAGATTTGCCGCGCGGCTGCCGCAATCAAACTGGGTTTGCAGAAGGAACTCGTGCTCGGAGACACCTCGGCACAACGCGACTGGGGCTATGCTCCCGATTACGTGAACGCCATGTGGCTCTCGCTTCAGCACAAGGAAGCGGGTGATTACATCTTCGCCACCGGCATCCTCCACAGCGTGAGCGATGTCGTGACGCTCGCCTTCGAAGCCGCCGGTCTTTCCCACGCAGACCACGTCAAACAAGACGCGCGCCTCCTGCGCAAAGCCGAGTCGGTGAATCTTCAGGGCAATCCATCGAAAGCCGAAAGCGTGCTCGGCTGGAAACGTACCATGACCTTCGAAGAACTTATCCGCAAGATGACCCTGTCCGAGATCGAAGAACTGAAATCCGAACAGCGTTGAGCCTTTCACTTCGTGTACGCTAGGCGCTTCCGAAAAACTAGCAGCATAGGAAGCAAGATAACGTTCCGCCTCCCTCGCCCCCTTGGGGGAGAGGGCCGGGGTGAGGGGGAAACAGGCGTAACTAAGCAAACGGCGTGTTCGACTTAGCCAAAGATTGCCTCCCTCACTTCCAATCAAATATCCCCAAAATATTATAGTAATCATCCGACCACACCGGCTGCGTCGGCTCTGGCTCCAGCTTCTTCCAATACTGATTCCCGGATAACGGTTGCAGCGTTTGCGCATCCGCCGCCATCACCGCCCAATGCGAGGAGTAACGCCCAAACCGCATTGTCTCCTCTGCCGTCACCCCTTCGTTCAGGCTGTAACCATCCATGTTCAATTCTTTGGCGATATTTCCCAGCACCGGACGGAAATTCAGCAACCGGCTGGAAATGTTGAAGAGGATGATGCCACCTGGCGCGAGCTTCTGCCGTACTTCTTGCAGCGCCTCTTTCGTGATGAGATGGAGCGGCGGCACATCGGAGCTGAACGCATCGCACACGATCAGATCAAAGTGATGATCCGGTTCATCACGCAAGAGCAGGCGTCCGTCACCGATTTTGTGCGTCAGTTTCTTCGCCCCACAGCGGTTCAAGTAAGTGAACCAATTCGTATCCGACGCGATGCGTAACACCGCGGGATCAATCTCATAGAACGTCCATTCTTCATTCTCCTTCGCGTAAGCCGCCAATGCACCCGCACCTAACCCGATCGCCGCCACGCGGCCCACCGTCTTGCGCTTCTGGTAAAAATCCATGATCGCTCCCGCCGGACCATTCGGATGGTAATAGGAGAGCGGGATGTCTTGCCGCTTCGGGTCCACGAACTGGATGCCATGCACCGTGGTGCCGTGATAGAAACGGCGGATGTGTCCGTCCGGGTCCATCGTCACACGTAGCGCGCCGAAGAAATTCCGTTCTGCATGCAGCGTCTGCCCATGTATTGCCGTGTAGAAAGATGCGCCCCAAATAATCGCGCCCAGCGTCAATCCAAACACCACGGGTCTGCGCGAAAGAAAGAACGCCACCACCAACGGTACGCCAAAGATCAGGAACATCGCGAGTTGATGCGATTGCCTGGACAGGCCCGGCAGAAACTTCGCCACGATAGCTGTGAGCAGACCGATGGCCACCGGCCATACATATTGCTTCGGCAATTTCTTCTCAGGCAATTTACCATCCGCTGGAGGAGCCACCAGACACGCGAGTGCGATCGCCAGCGGATACTCCACCACAGATTTGAAAACGAGTGGTGCCACCAGCGCATTCAGCAAACCGCCCAATACACCACCGATGGACATGCAGAGATAATATTCGGTAAGTTGCGATGGCTCAGGCCGCAACGACGCCAGCTTGCCATGCAGCGCCAGCGTGATGAGGAAGAACACTGCCAGATGCAAGGGCACCAGGATGCCTGCCGGATGTTTGATCTCACCCAGCAACAGAAATAGTACAATGACCGCTGCGACCGGCAAAACGCGCGCGGCCATCGGCGTGATGCGTTCGCCGACTTTCGCGAACACGATTATGAACGTGAGCAAATACAGCGCGAGCGGCAGCGTCCAGAGCAACGGCACACTGGCGATATCCGTGGTCAGATAGGTCGTAAGTCCCAGCATCAGGCTCGAAGGCAACAGCGAGAGCAGAATCCAGATACCCCGTTGTTTCCACGTAGCTTTCTTGCTTTCAGTCTTCTCGCCCACCGTTTGCGTAGTAGCCCCCGCATCACGTTTCCACATCAAAACTGTGACACCGATGAACGCCAGCAACAGCAACCCATAACCCACGCTCCATGACCATGTTTGCTGCGAGAGCCTGAGCATCGGTTCCGCCAGCAATGGATAACCTAGCAGAGCGAGGAAGCTGCCGAAGTTGCTCGCCGCATAAAGAAAGTAAGGATCCTTCGCCGCCGGATGTCCTGAACGACTGAACCAGTTCTGCAACAGAGGTGCGGAAGCCGAGAGCACTAAGAACGGAATACCCACCAAGCCAAACAATGTTCCGAGCAACCAGAGCAACGGCTCCTTACCTGCGGGATTCGCATCCGCCGCGAGCGACATCGGCAGGCAGAACAATCCCGCGCCGAGGAATCCCAGATGCACCAATGACTGACGCCGCACTGTTCCTCTGCCGCTCAGCCAGTGCGCATAGCCATAGCCGCCGAGCAACAGTGCTTGGAAGAAAACCATGCACGTGTTCCACACCATCGGCGCGCCACCGAGGAGAGGCAGGAGCAGCTTGGCCACCAGCGGTTGCACCGCAAAGAGCAGCAGAGCGCTCAATAGCAACGTTAGAGAAAGTGCAGGCAACAGCATGCGTTTCCAGCATGTGCGAGCAGCAGCTTCCGTGCAAGAAATGCATCAAAATAGAGCGTATCTAAACCAATGGGAGTGTGGCCTCCCAACTCGATGAAGGGCTAGGCTGGCCGGGCAAAGTCGTAAAAAGTTTGCTATGTTATGGAATGAAAACCAAACGCGCAAATATACCGGCCCTCGACCTGAGCAGTATCTTGGTTCCGGTCGATTTTTCGGACGATTCGGTCAAGGCGGTGCGCTATGCCGTCGCCATGGCTGAAAAGACCTCCGCCAAGATCACGCTGCTGCATGTGATTTATCTGCACTATATCGCAGGTGAACTCGGTCCGGTGGACATACCGGTGCTGGAGACACAGATGAAAGAGACGACGTTAAAGAAAATGACCACATTTGCCCAAGAGCACGTTCCTGCCCGGCTCCTGCAAGGCACTGCGGTGGTCAATGGCCCGGTGGTTCCTGAGATCACCGCGTTCGCTCAAACACAAAAGACAGGTCTCATCGTCGTATCCACCCACGGCAACACCGGCTTGAAGCGGTTCGTATTGGGCAGTGTCGCCGAAAATGTCGTGCGCCATGCTCCGTGTCCGGTGCTCGTGGTTCGCGAGCAGGAACAGGAATTCATCCATGAACAGCGTGCTTGAAGCACCCAATGATGTGTCAACTAATCCCGCAACCAAACACCACGCAGCCTTCGGTTATCCCCGGGATTTTTTGAACAACCGTTTTGTTTATCTCGTGGTCTCTCCACGGGCCAGGGGGCTATCTATCGGCATCAATCTGAACCCTGACAAACGGTGTGATTTCGATTGCATCTATTGCGAGGTGGATCGCCGGACCGTCGAACCGGGTTTGCATCTTGATGTCAGCCAGTTGGCGGAAGAGTTCCGTTCGACGCTTGCCTTCGTGATGGCAGGCAAGGTCGCAGAACGTCCTTATTTCCAAAGAATGCCCCGCGAGCTTCTCACGCTAAGACATGTCACTCTCAGTGGGGATGGCGAGCCGACATTGTGCCCGCAGTTCTGCGAAGTCGTCGAGACAGCGATACACTTCCGGGCGATGGATCGCAGGTCCGCTTTCAAGTTGGTGCTGTTGACCAATGGGTCGGGACTGGACCGTGATCCAGTCACAGCCGGTCTTAGATACTTCACCATGCATGATGAGATCTGGTGCAAGCTCGATGGCGGATCTACTGCTTATCTTACAAAAGTAAACCAGCCTTTGATTCCCTTGCAGCAATCATTTGAGAATATCCTCAACGTGGCTAAACGGCGTCCCGTGACCATTCAAAGTCTGTTTCCTTCCATCGATGGTGCCGGACCTGGCCAAGAAGAGATTGAAGCCTACGTTCAACGCCTGGTAGAGCTTCAGGCCGGGGGGGCGAAGATATCTTCCGTACAGATCTATTCTGCCACCCGGCCGATGCACAACGAAGATTGCGGACATCTGCCGTTGCGCACACTCTCCAAGATCGCCCAGCTTGTAAGGCAGCGGACCGGCATGCCTTGCGAAGTCTTCTAGGCACCGGGGTTAAATTCAATGGAGGCGCCCAGTCAAAGACTGGGCTCTTTTTTCCCGGATCCACGGTCAAGAGGAGGTCCATTTCCGCCAAAAAATGGAAGGAAGGTTTGTGTGTGCAATGGGAGATTGAACCAGAAACGAAACAGCAGGTCGATAAATCAAACAGGGGAGAAATCATATGATTGCAAAATATCACATCGAGTATCTGGTGGAATTCGGCAGACATCAGCAACCGCATCATTATCAGACCGACGATCCGGTCGCAGCCGAGGAATTTCTGTCCGAGCTGCTGCAACGCGGTCTGGTGATCCAGCACATTCGCCATGAAGGAGTAGATCTTCCCCGCAACGAGTTTGACCGCATGATCAAGACTGCTGGCGGTTTGCTGGCTGCCCGGCAGATCCAAAAATCCCTCAAGCTGAGTGCGGAAGAGGAACACTTCCGGTTCGGTTTTGCAGCTTGAAGTGAACGCCTGACCCCGGAAAACGCCGGGCGGCAGATAAATGTCATGAAACATTCATTTACCATATTGATCGCAGGAATTCTTACGGCGGCAGGGTTGATCACCGGCCTGCGTGTGGCTGAGGCCGCTGATCAACCCACCCGCACGGTCATGCAGGTCAAGCTGGTGCATGCGCAAGGCATCATGGAGGGCATTGCCAAAGAAGATTTCCAGAAGATCGGAGGCAATGCCCAGAAGCTGGTGCAATTGAGCCAGGGCACTGGATGGTATGCCCGCCAGACGCCCGAATACGAACTGTTCACCATGGAGTTCCGCCGGCATGCAGAAACACTGGTAAAGGCGGCGAAAGATCAGAACATTGATGCGGCCACTGGAGCCTATATGCAAATGACCGTGAGCTGCGTCAGCTGTCATAAGTATATGCGCGGTGCGAAACCGGTCGTGTTCAGCAAATAGGTTTCGAGTATCAAATGTGGCATCATGAATTCGAGATGGTTGAAATCAACTTTCTGCATTAGATTGCGCCCATGCTGTTTCGGAGATTGGAAAGCATAGGGCGTACATTTCACCACTTGCAACGGGCGCGAGAGATCGCCGGGGTGTTCCTCAAGTATGGTTACGAGGATCTTCTCCGCCGGCTCCACCTCCCCGCTCTGCTCGACATCCCGCTCAAACACCTCCACCGGCACGATCCGGCGGTCGCCCAGCTCTCCCAACCGCAGCGGCTGCGCCGTGCGCTTGAGGAACTCGGTCCTACCTTTATCAAGCTGGGCCAAGTACTCGCCTCACGTTCAGACGTATTGCCTGACGAATTCGTGAAGGAATTGACCAAGCTGCAGGATCAGGTGCCCGCCATTCCTTTTCTGGAGATCCGCCGCATCATGCAGGCAGAGCTGCGCGAACCGTTGGAGAAATGGTATAGCAGTATCGATGAGGTTCCGTTGGGCTCTGCCTCCATCGCCCAAGTTCACAAAGCTGTTTTCCATGACGGTTCTGCCGTCGTCATAAAAGTTCAGCGCCCGGAAGTGCGGGAGACGGTAAAAGTTGATTTGGAGATCCTCGAACAGCTCGCCGGACTCGCGGAGAAGCATCTGGATGGCTGGCGTGTGCACCGCCCCGTTTTGCTCGTGCAGGAGATGGCCAAGACTTTGCAACGCGAGACGGATTTCAATTGCGAAGCCGCCCACGTGGAGCGCTTCGCGCGTCAGTTCGACAAAGACCCGACGATTCATGTCCCCAAGGTCTACCACGAGGCGACCACGCAGCGCGTCCTCACCATGGAATACATCGATGGTGCCAAGGCGGCCTCGCTGGTTCCCGAGGCGATCGCCCCCTCCGAACGCAAAATCATCGCGGAACGCATCGGCGATCTGCTCCTGAAGCAGATCTTCGTGCACGGCTTCTTCCATGCCGACCCACATCCGGCGAATGTCCACGTGCTCAAAGGCAACGTCATCTGCTTTTTGGACTATGGCATGATGGGATTCATGGATGTGCGCACGCGAGAGAACCTCGCGGACCTGGTGTGGGGCATCTCCCGGCAGGATGAAGCCAGCGTGGCGAACGCTCTGGTTCGTCTCTCCTCCGCCGATGCCGATCCTTCGCGGCCTGAATTGGAAACGGACGTCGCCGAGTTCATGCACCGGCATTTCTATCGTCCCGTGAAAGAGCTGGAGTTTGGTCGTCTCATCATGCAGTTGTTCCAGCTCACGGGCCGTCATGGGCTCAACATCCCTGCGGATGTGTTCGTGATGCTGAAAGCGCTGGGACTGATGGAAACGATGGTGCGTCGCTTGAATCCCGAGCACGACATAATCGCCCAAGCGACACCTTATCTGCGCAAAGCTCGCTTGAGCCGTTTGCAACCGAATCGCCTCGTGGGTGCGATCACGAACTTCGGCCTCGATATGGCGGACATGGTGCGCGAACTGCCCGCGGAAGTCCGTCGTATTGTGGCTCAAGTGAAGAGAGGGGAGGCACGAATGGTCTTCCGTCATGAAGGACTCGATCCCGTGATGGAATCAGCCGAGCGCATCAGCAACCGCCTTTCTTTTTCCGTGGTGTTGGCTGCCATGCTTATCAGCTCATCACTCATCATTCATGCGGATATTCCCCCAAAATGGCATGATGTCCCCATCATCGGTCTGATCGGTTATCTGATTGCCGCGCTTATGGGTTTCGGGCTGCTCATCTCCATTATCAGGCACGGTAAGATGTGAGGCGTTTATTTTCGGCTGTTGTCCTTTGCTCGCTGGTCTTTCCGATAGCGCCGCACGTCCAATGCCGTTTTTAAAGCAACCAACAGGAGCAGCACGATGGATGGCGCGTTGAATATCGCCAGCAAAATGCCGCCCAGCAAGATGGCTACATGCAATACGATGACGCGCCCATAAGGCTCCATCGCGATCTGAGGCAGTGTGGCTTTCCTGTAATCCCCGGTGCGTAGATAATCCCAAAAGAAATAGACGGCATAGCTCGCCACTATGCCCGCTATGGCCCAACCTAGCTTGGCTTCTTGAACAGCAGGAATCAAATCTCCCGGCCCGGAGTGCATCGGCATAAATCCGTCGCTCCGGCCAAAGAAACTGATCACGAACATTCCATGCACGAAGGTAAAGATACCGTAGTGGACACAGAAGAAAGGGAGGAGAAACGCTTTCGCCGCCCATGCCTTCGTCTCCCGCGGACGCGCCAGCAGCATCCGTAACGCGGTGAATACACCCACGATCACGTTCTCACACCAAAAGAGCAGCATGAGGGTGAACGCCTCCCAGCCAAAGAACATCACACCCACCAATGGAACCAGATTGCCAGCGATGATGATCCATAAACCCGGTTCCGCCCAACGCGGCTCCGTTCCTGTCTCAACGATATGCCGCTTTTCCATCACGACGGGTCAGTTCCCTCGCCGTTAGTATCTCCCTCTTCTTCCGTTTCCGCAGCGATACCCACGATGCGATCATCCTGCGTCTCCCATTGCTGCAGCGCCGGGCAGTTCCCTTTTTTCCACTGTTTGAAAGCCGTTGGAAAATCGCGTTTATGCAGCTCGTAATTCTTCACTCCGCAGGCATTGCACCCTTGGACAGAAGCGTAAGGCTTGTATATGCGTGGCCGACCGATGACTCGATAGGTATCTGCGGGAAAAGCAGTCTGCGGCCGCTTATCTAAAACCAAATAGCTCACCGGCAGCGAACGCAGGTCAACCCCCATGAGATGCGCGAACTTGCCCCACTCCGGATCCGTGAAGATATCTGATGGCGGCTCCGCGAAATGATGGCACCAATCGCGCTCATTCCCCGGCGCCAAGATGCCGCATTGCTCAGTGTGAGGGCAGGGGGCCACGATACTGAATTGGGAACGCAAGCGTTCACGCACGGCGATCAATGTGAGACTGGCCTCATACATGCCCGGCTCCACCCAGATCACGACTTCTGCCTTGGCGACGTAGTTTGCCAGTTCATCGATCTGCTCCGGTGTCAGTTCCGTAAGCACATGGCTGAGCAGTAGAATGCCCGGTGTCTCCGGCAGGCCAGATTGCACATTCAGTTTTGAGAACTTTTTGCGCGCTGTCTTTACTGCAAAGTCCATTGCCAGAGGCGATCGATCCCATACACGCAAACCCGTTACCGCTTCCGCGCCGAAATGATGAAGGAAAGCACGTCCTGCCACGCCGCTGCCACAACCCCAGTCCAGCACTTCGCTGTTTGGTGGTGTCCAGCCGAGCGCCTTCAGATCATCCAGCACATAATCCCATTTCCAGCCGATGCGTTGCGCGAACGTCTGGTTGTAGGAATCCAGATCACTGAAACTCTGCCAGTAATCAGCATTGCCAGCCGATCCGGCGAGGTAACCTTTTCGGAGCCGGTCCAGTGCGTGCCAGTCTATCGTTTCCCAATTCATTCAGATGAGCCGTGGAAACATACCACAGCGTTTGAAACGCTGTTTAACAGAAGCACGGCCAAAACCAAGCGGGAAGGAAGACTCCTACCTGGATACATTTGTGACTTTCACGCCAGTTTTTCTCAACTGCTTGAGCAACTTGTCATTCGCAGTCGAGGCATCCGTGAAAAGATGATCGACCTCGCTTATGGGACATAGCGTACACATGGCTTGCTTGCCGAACTTGGTGTGGTCAGCGAGCAGGGCAACCTGCGAAGCCTGCTCGATCATCACCTTTTCACTGCCCAGCACCGTCTCTTCGTAATTCGTCGCCGCTTCTGCATCGATGCCCGCAGCGGAGAGGAAGGCCCACTTCGCCCGATACTGGCGCAAGAACGCTTCAGCTTGCGGACCAACGACTAAACCCGCTTCAGGCTGAAGTAACCCACCGCATAGATAAACTTCCGCACCACGCTGCGAACCTTTCAAGCGATCGATGGCCTGGGCGATGACAAGGGAATTCGTGAGGACGCGGATGCGTTTGAGGGCGATGAACTCAGCGAGTTGAAACGTCGTCGTGCCACCATCGATCATCACGACGTCACCGTCTTGCAGGAGGGCGGAGGCAGCGCGGGCAATGGCGCGTTTGGCTTCGGTATTGTCACCAAGGCGTTTCGCGAAGGCGGGCGGGCCCATCTGCAAGGTACCGCCACCAGCGAGACGGATGCCGCCCCAAGTGCGCTCTACCTGACCGGTCTGCTCCAATTCCACAAACGCCCGCCGGATGGTGGCGGAGGACGCGCCCAAACGCTCGCACGCATCCGTGAGCGAGAGCTCCGGATCGCTCTGCAACAGCGCGAGGATCTGTTTGAGGCGTTGTTTGCGTTTCATCTTTTAACCTGTAGCAGCCGAGGTAACGAGGCTCATGCCGATTCCTAAACCCTGAATCTCGGTCAGAGCCTCCTCGCGTCGGCTTCCACTTTTCAGTATTGACTACGTGACAGAGTTAGTCATAAATCAATCATAATTCAATCACTTTTTGATTGGGCAGTTATTTTATTCGAATCAAATGAAGACCTATAAATTCGTCAATGACCTGTGGAAGGATGAGGAAGCCGCCAAGCTCAAGGGCATGGATCGCCTCGTGTATCGCTCGAACAAGCTGGGTGCGGATCAGCGCATCACGAATACCGGCGGCGGCAATACTTCCTCCAAGTTGATCGAGAAAGATCCGCTCACGGGTGAAGATGTGGAAGTGCTGTGGGTGAAGGGTTCCGGCGGTGATCTGCGCACGAGCTTGCGCGAGAATTTCTCCTCCCTCTATCAATCCAAACTCATTGGCTTGCAGAAGTCTTATGGTGCGCGCGCGGACAAGGGGCTGAAGTCGCAGGCGGAAGATGACATGGTGGCGGCGTATAACCACACCACGTTCAATCTGAACCCGCGCGCGTCGTCCATCGACACGCCGTTGCACAGTTTCATTCCGGGCAAGTTCGTGGATCACATGCACCCGAACGCGATCATCTCCATCGCGGCGTCCAGCCGTTGCCAGGAGTTGACGAAAGAGATCTTCAACGGCGAGATGGATTACGTGCCGTGGATGCGCCCGGGCTTTGAGCTCGGTCTCGCGATGCAGGAGATCGTGAAGAAGAATCCGAAGGCTAAGGCCATCATGATGGGCCAGCACGGGTTCATCTCTTGGGCGGATGACGACAAGGAATGCTATCACGTGACGCTCGGTTACATCGAGCAGGCGTCCGCTTACATCGAAGCGAAGTATCAGGCTAAGGGCGGCGATGCGGCTGCGTTCGGCGGGGCGAAATATCAGACCCTCGCGCAGGAGAAGCGCAATGAAGTGTTCGCGGCCATCTTGCCGTGGTTGCGCGGCCAAGTGAGCCAGCAGAAACGTTTCATCGGTACGGTGCAGGATGACGACAAGATTCTCCGCTATGTGAATTCCAAGGACGCGCCGCGTCTCTCGGAACTCGGCACGAGCTGCCCGGATCATTTCCTGCGCACGAAGATCAAGCCCTTGTATGTGGACTGGAATCCGCAGGCGGAAGATCTCGCCGCGCTGAAGACGAAGCTCAAGGCGGGCATCGAGCAGTATCGCAAGGATTACGCCGCGTATTACGAGAAGTGCAAGCACGCGAACTCCCCGGCGATGCGTGACGCGAACCCGACGGTCATCCTCATCCCCGGCCTCGGCATGATCGCGTGGGGCAAGGACAAGAGCGAGAGCCGCGTGACGGCTGAATTCTACAACTGCGCCGTGGAAGTGATGCGCGGTGCAGAAGCTATCGATAAATACATCGCGCTGCCGCAGCAGGAAGCGTTCGACATCGAGTACTGGCTGCTCGAAGAAGCGAAGCTGAAGCGCATGCCGGCGGAGAAGGAACTCGCCCGCCAGGTCATTGTCGTGATCGGTGCCGGTTCGGGTATCGGCAAGGAAACGGCGCATCGTCTGGCGAAGGAAGGCGCGCACATCGTGTGCGTGGACTTGAACGCGGACGCGGCGAACGGCACGGCCAAGGAACTGACCGACAAGCTCGGTCAGGGCATCGGCGTGGCGGGCACGGGCCTAAGCGGTTGCGGACCGGCCATCGGCTTGAAGGCGAACATCACAGATCGCGCGAGCATCCGCCAGATGTTGAACGAAGTGGCGCTGGCTTACGGCGGGTTTGATTCCATCTGCGTCACCGCCGGCATCTTCGTGCCGAGCGACACGACGGGTCACATCCCGGATGACAAGTGGGCGCTGACCTTCGGCATCAACGTCACGGGCAGTTACCTCGTGGGTGATGAAGCGGCGAAGACGTGGAAAGAACAGGGTCTGCGCGGCAATCTCGTGCTGACGACCAGCGCGAACGCGGTGGTGGCGAAGAAGGGCAGCTTGGCTTACGATTGCTCGAAGGCCGCCGCGAACCATCTGGTGCGCGAACTCTCCATCGAACTCTCCCCGCTCGTCCGCGTGAACGGCGTGGCTCCGGCCACCGTCGTGCAAGGCTCGGCGATGTTCCCGCGCGATCGCGTCATCGGCTCGCTCGCGAAATACAACATCCCCTACACGGAAGATGAAGCGACGGATTCGCTGGTGAAGAAACTGGCGCAATTCTACGCCGATCGCACGCTCACGAAGAGCCCGATCACCCCGGCCGACCAGGCGGAAGCCTACTTCCTGCTGGTGACGAACCGCCTGAGCAAGACGACGGGTCAGGTCATCACGGTGGACGGTGGCTTGCACGAGGCGTTCCTCCGTTAAGCGATAGATATTAAGGATTCAGAGACCGCCGCGTGGAGTGATCTGCGCGGCGGTTTTGTTTATACAGCGCCAGATTTTACTTTTCATCAGAGACGGTTTGTTCAATATCGCCCAAGAGCAACGGGCTCCCGGTTTCTAAAGCAAAGGAAGGAATGGCTGAGTAATCAGTATTTAAAAATCTGAATACCAAAACGAACAATTTCATTCGACCAAACAAACCCTAACTCATCACTAAGGAACATATGGCAATCGCAGCACTTATCTGCATGTTTATCGGCATCGCAATCGCATTCATATTCGGCATCCAGCTGCTGATCCTCGCATTTCGCACCTCGATTTTGTGGGGCCTCGGCTACATCTTTGTGCCGTTCGTGAGTCTTATTTTTGTCGTGGTTCACTGGGATGAGGCAAAGACGCCTTTCTTGCGCGGGCTCCTGTGCATCCCCTTCATGATCCTCGGAGTGGTGCTGTCCTCTATGGGCAAGTGATAACTTCCCGTTGACGAAGGGGCCTTCTCTGCTACGTTGCGATTAGTGAGCGCGATCAACACGCGATTTTATTGGTTCGGTTTTAACGGCTATTATTATAGCCGGCCGCACTTGCGTGTTGAGATGTCCCGCTAACTGGCGACAATTTCCAGATAAAGAAAACTCAACCGCAGGTGTCACACCTGCGGTTTTTTGTTTGTCGCCCCGCAGTGTGAGTCATCGGAAAACATAGGCAAAAGATATGATCATCGTATTGAAACCGAACCTTAGTCGTAAGGACGAACAGGCCGTGCTCCGCGAGATCCGCAGGCTCGGCTACCAACCGCACGTGATGCGTGGCGTCGCACGCACGGTCATCGGTGCAATCGGGGACGAGCGCAAGAATCACACGCTGGAAACGCTCACCAGCATGACGCAGGTGGAGAGCGTGATGCCCATCCAGAAGCGCTTCAAGCTGGTGAGCCGCGAGGCGCATCCGGCGAACTCTACCATCAAGGTGGGCAAGGACATCGTCATCGGCGGCAGCAAGGTGCAGATCATGGCGGGGCCTTGCTCGGTGGAGAGCGAGAAGCAATTGCTCACCACCGCTCATGCCGTGAAGGCAGCCGGTGCAACCATCTTGCGAGGTGGCGCTTTCAAGCCGCGCACATCGCCCTACGAGTTCCAAGGTCTCGGCGAGAAAGGACTCAAACTTCTCGCCAAGGCGCGGAAGGAAACGGGTCTCGCGGTTATCACCGAACTGCTCTCCGAACAGCACGTCGAGCTGGTGGCAGAATACGCGGACATCCTCCAGATCGGCGCGCGCAATGCGCAGAACTTCCAATTGCTCATCGCCGCCGCGAAGACCGGTAAGCCCGTGCTGCTCAAGCGCGGTCTCTCGATGAAGATCGAGGAATGGTTGCTGGCGGGCGAATACGTCCTGGCGAATGAGAACCCGAACCTGATGTTCTGCGAACGCGGCATCCGCACGTTCGAGACCTACACGCGCAACACGCTGGACCTGACCACGGTGCCGATCATCAAAAAAGAATCGCACTGCCCCATCGTCATCGACCCAAGCCAGGGCGCAGGTCGTGCGGACCTCGTCGCCTCCATGTGCAAAGGTGCCGTCGCCATGGGTGCCGATGCGTTACTCATTGAAGTGCATCCGAATCCCGCCGAAGCCCTCAGCGACGGCGCGCAGCAAGTCACGCTGGATGGCTTCGCGAAGTTGGTGAAAGAATTGAAGCCGATCCTAGCGGCAGTGGGCCGGGAGTAAGCAGGACATTTCAAGCGCACGGTCGAGGCATAGACGCAGCGAAGCAGGCCGGAAAATTCCAGCCTGCTTGCTGTTCAGCATTAAGCTGAAATGACGCTGTCCCCTTCTCCTTACATAGATCAATGAAAGCATTGTCTGCTTGCGGTAGCATGCTCAAATCTTCACGATTCGCATTCATCAGTGTTCATCGTGGTTAACTCATGGCTACTACCAAAACATCGGAAGCCCTCATCGCTGCTGCAGCGGATTTGCGTGATGCGGTTGATCACCTGACTTTCGCAGCGCCGATCTCGCATGTTTACAACCCGCTGGATTACGCGTGGGGACCGCATACCACGTATCTGAAACGGTTCGGGGCTACTAAGAAGCGCGTCATCCTACTGGGCATGAATCCCGGGCCCTTCGGCATGGCGCAGATCGGGATTCCGTTCGGAGAGATCGCGGCAGCGCGGGATTGGATGGGGATCAATGAGCCGGTGGGCAAGCCGAAGGATGAAAGCCCAAAGCGTCCGGTGGAGGGTTTCGATTGTCCGCGTTCCGAAGTGAGCGGGCGGCGGTTGTGGGGCTTGTTTGCGCAACGCTTTGGCCCGGCGGACAAATTCTTCGCGGATCATTTTGTGGCGAATTATTGCCCGCTCGCGTTCCTCGAAGGCGGTTCACGTAACATCACCCCGGACAAGCTGCCTGCGGCTGAGAGTGCCCCGCTCTACGCCGCTTGCGATGTGCACTTGGGCCGATTGGTAGATATCTTGCAGCCGGAATGGCTCATCGGCATCGGCGGGTTTGCGGAGGAGCGGGCATTGGCAGTGGCGGAGAAACATCCGGTGAAGGTGGGGCGGATTTTACATCCGAGTCCGGCCAGTCCGGCAGCGAACAAGGATTGGGCGGGGAATGCGACGAGGGGTTTGGTGAAATTGGGGATTTGGGAGGAGTGAGGCGGAAGCTGAAATCACTTCTAGTTCACATAATCTAGGAAACCCTCTCCAGAAGACCAAGGTTCCCAAGCACCACGAGGCGAAAACTCACCCACCTGACCCGTGGTAGGATCAAAACCGAAGCAGTAGCCTTGCGTGTCATCACCCAAGAGCCACATGTTGCTGGTAGCGCAACGTGCACCATAGACGTAACTCGGGTGCATAGGCTGCTTATAAATCACCTTACCGGAAGGCGCTTCTCCACTCCCGATATCCCTCAGATATTGAAGATATGCCTGGGGCAATTGAGGATACTGGTCAAGCAAAGCTGCGATTTCCGAATCTGTAAGAGGTTTAGGCTGACTCATAAGCATGACCTACTTCACATTTTCGATTTCTTCGCTTTAGGACGCGGTCGGCCATCTGACCAATCCAAATCGCTCAGCATCCCGATAAAGCCCAAGACGGCAAAGGTTCCAGCGCCGATCATAACGGCTTGGAGCCAGTCGGTCTTAAAGACAAACTTCGCTATCAAGGCGGCGATGAGGGATACGACCACCTTCGCGACGAACAGCACCGCCATGAAGACACCGCCTACTAGCAGGATCACTATCAGATCCCGCACTTGCTTCCATAGGGGATAGTCTTTGCCGGTGGCCGAGCCTTTTTCCGCTTCCACTTTATCGGCGAAGGTAGGATCAGCTCCCATGGCGCAAGGCATACACAGGCCATCGGTCCGCTCTGCGGTAGCAGGCTGAATGACGGTGGAGCAGGTCTGGCATTTAAGCGGGTCCGCCATGTTGATGATTTCTTCAAGTCTTCGGGATTGAGTGCTTACGAGCAATTACATTTGCCGGCGAGTCATGTAACCTTCGATTTAATGAAATTTTGTCTCCATATAGCGCATGTAGCTCATGGAGGGTTACCGGAGAGCTGAAAAATCGGGCAGACTGATGCCCGTGAAGATTAAGAAGAACATAGCTGGGCGAGGAGAGGGGGACAGGTCAGTTCCGCCTCCTTATCCCGCAGTCGCAGGACAGCTACTGGGAGGCAAAGGTGCTTCTTACCAAGGTGGTGGTGGATTGGTCGCATGGCTGGCGAACGTCTACTTCTCCATGCTGACAACATCCATGAGTTTGCCTGTGAAAAGAGTCTCTGATACGCTAGGTAGCAATCGCCTTATCATGTCTATGAAACGTCCGTTCATCGCCTTATTTGCCCTCGTCGCTGTCTTGGCTTCCGCCTTGGTGACGGAGGCGGCCGAGCTCCGCGTCTTTATCCGCGGCGGCGCTAAATCCCATGGTCCCGGTGCGCACGAGCACGAGCGCTTCCTCGGCGACTGGACCAAGCTTCTCACCGAGCGCGGCATGAAGGTGAGTGGCGGCATGGAATTCCCCACCGAGGCCGAACTGGATAAGACCGACCTGCTGGTGATGTATTCGCAGGAAGGCGGCGAGATCCCGGCGGACAAGCGCGCGGGCCTCGAGAAGTTCCTGAAGCGCGGCGGCGGCATCACGGTGATCCACACCGCGAGTGTGCCGAAGACGAAGGAAGGCGCGGATTACCTGAAGTCCATCATTGGTGGCACGTGGGTGCCCGGCACCACGAAGTGGTTGGAAGGGCCGATGTCCCTCTACTACGTGAATCGCACGCACGCGATCACCACGGGCGTGGCGAACTACGACATGAACGACGAGATCTATTATGACATGGATATCTCGCCGGACGTCACAATCCTCGCCGGTGCTTACACGCCGAACGTCTCCGCGGCGCGCAAGAACGACCAGCGCGGCCAGCCGGGCAAGGGCAAGATCACGGTGTATGACATCCAGCCGCAGATGTGGACGTATGAGAAGACGTTGAGCGGCGGTCAGCCGTATCGCTCGTTCGTCCATATCCCGGGTCACATGTATACGAACTTCAGCCAGCCGCATTTCCGCGCGGTGTTGCTGCGCGGCATGGCTTGGTCCGCCAAGCGCTCGAACGTGGATGAGTTCTGCACGAAGGAAGAGCTGGCTTCATTGCGTTACCCGGCGGGCGGACCGCAACGCCCGGACAAGGCGTTGGAACAATTGGTCATCCATCCTGACTTCAAGGTGAAGCTGGTGGCGAGCGAACCGCTCATCAACAAGGTGATGAACGTGGACTGGGATCCGCAAGGCCGTCTCTGGGTGGCGGAAACGCCGGAGTATCCGGATGGCCGTTTCGCGAATGACACGCAGGATCTCGTGCAGCGCTGGGTCGATGGCAAAGCCGATCCCGCCACAGGTCGCTATGACCGCAAGGCGTTCGACAAGATCTCCATGCTCACGGATACGGATGGCGATGGTGTGATGGACAAGAAAACGATCTTCTACGAGGGCCTCGAACTGGTGACGAGCTTCGTGTTCCACAAGGACGGCGTGATCGTGGCGCAAGCACCGGACATCCTCTGGCTGCGCGATACGAATGGTGACGGCAAGGCGGACAAGGTGGAGACGCTTTACACGGGCCTCGGCACGCGCGACACGCACGCGGTGCTGAACAACATCCGCTGGGGTTTCGATGGCTGGATCTACGGCACGCACGGTTACAGCGCGAGCCAGAAGGTCACGAATGGTGACGGCTCGAAGAACTTCGGCACGATCGGTTCCGGTGTGATCCGCTTCAAGCCGGATGGCTCCGCGATCGAGCAGTATTCCTCCAAGGGCGGTAACACTTGGGGCCTGCAAGTGGCTTGGGATAACGAAGTGTTCTACACGCAACCGACGAGCGGTGACTTGCTCATGAACGTGGTGTTGCCGGAGGCGAATCTCTCCAAGGGCCGCATGCCGGGCGTGAACAGCTTCAGCGTGGTGCGCAAGACGCACGCGACGCATCCGGCGATCCCGTATGATCAACTGCCTTATGTGCAGATCGATTTCGTGGGCCAGTTCACGGCGGCGGCAGGTTGCGTGATCTACGGCGGCGGTTCCTGGCCGGAAGCTTATAACTACAATTACTTCACCACTGAGCCGACGATCAACATCGTGCATCATGAGACGGTGAGCCCGAGCGGCGTGAGCTTCACAGCAGCGCGCGTGCCGGATCGCGAGAATGTGGAATTCATCGCGGGCAAGGATTACTGGTTCCGCCCGATCGAAGTGCGCACCGGTCCTGATGGCGCGGTTTACATGGTGGACTTCTACAATCAGGCGGCGATCCATAACGACACACGCGGTCCGAAGCATGGCCCGCGGAACGCCGCCATCCGCCCGGATCGTGATCACTACTACGGCCGTATCTGGCGCATCGACCACAAGGACGCGAAGAAGCTGACGATTCCGAAGCTGAGCGCGAAGGATACGGATGGTTTGATCACGGCCTTGCGTCATCCGAATGACAACGTGCGACTGAACGCGGTGCGCCTCCTCGTGGAGACGGGTGATGCGAAGCTCGCGAACAAGCTCACGCCGCTGATGGATGCGAAGGAAAACGCCGCCACGCGCGTGGCCGCTCTGTGGACATTGCAACGCATCGGTGGTTTGAGCGAAGCAACGCTCGTGGCTGCCGTGAAGTCCGATTCGTTGCCAGTGAAGAAGAACGGCTTGAAGGTGGCGCAACTGCCGCCGACCTCACAGCGGGGGCCGGAAACGCAATTGCATCAGGCGTTGAACCAGATGTTGCTGGATGCGAATCCGCAAGTGCAGTTGCAGGCGCTCATCGCCCTCGGCAGCTTCGAGGTGGATGATGATGTGGCCGCCGCGCTCATCGCCGTGTATCCGAAGCTCACGGATGGTTACCTGCAATCCGCTGCGCTCGGCGTGGCGAACAGCGCCCCGCGCAAGATGATCGAGACGGCATTGGCCTCGGCAAATCCCACGCCGCTGCGTCCGCTGGTGATGTCTCTCACGCAGAAGCTTGCGGACAAGCAGGACGCAGAAGAGGCGGCGAATCTGGTCATCGCGATGGCGGGCAAGCCAGCTACGGCGGACCCGCTGAAGCAGGCGATCCTCGAGGGCCTGGTGCAAAACTTGAACGCCACGACGCGTCCGGAATGGTCGGTGGCGCTGCAAGCGGCGGTGGAGAAATTACTGAAGTCCCCGAATGACGACCTCGCCATCGCGGCGTTGCCGTTGACGGTGCGTTGGGACACGGGCCGCAAGCTGGATGACACGGTGAACCCGCTTCTGCAGGAGATGATCGGTTCACTGAGCAAGGCGGACAAGAGCGATGACGAACGCCTGAAGACGGCGAAGGCTCTCTTGGCCGTGCGTCATGTGAATGAAAGCATCGTCACCGGCGTGAGTGCGGTCCTCGGCAGCAATGCTTCGGAGAATCTGCAACGCAGCATCCTCGAAGCTTTCGGTGATCTGCAAGGCGCGAAGATCGGCACGTTGCTGGTGGAGACTTACCCGAAACTGAATGCGGGTCTGCAATCTGTGGCCTTCACGCAGATCACGAAGCGTGGTCCGTGGACGGAGTCCTTCCTCGATGCGATGAAGGCCAAGAAGATCGAGTTGGCGAGCATCAGCCCGGCGAACATCCATCGTCTGCGCACGCACGCGAATCGTGAGGTCTCGGAGAAAGCGAACAAAGTGCTCGACGATCTGCGCGGACCGGAAGCGAAGGAGAAGGATGCGATCATCGCGAAGCTGACGCCAGCGGTCGAGAAACCCGGTGATGTCACGAAGGGCAAGGAACTCTTCATGCAGAACTGCGCGAACTGCCACAAGCTCGGCAATGACGGCAAAGACGTCGGTCCGGTGCTGACGGGCATGGGCGCGCATGGTCCGGGCGAATTGCTGGTACACATCATCGATCCGAATCGCGCGCTGGAACACAACTACGCCGCCATCAACTTCGAGACGAAGGACGGCGAGAGTTACGATGGCATCATCGCGCAGGAGAACAACCAGTCCGTTATCATCAAAAATGCGGCGGGCGAGATGGAGATCAAGAAGAGCAACATCAAGAGCCGTCGTAACACCGGCATGTCACTCATGCCGAACGGATTCGAAGCGCTGGGTGAAGAGAGCCTGCGCGATTTGCTCGCCTTCATGTGCGCGGGTGATCAGAAGTATCGCTTCCTCGATCTGAGCAAGGTTTACACGGCAGATTCACGCCGCGGCCTTTACATCAAGGAAGAGAATGTAAACGACACGTTGAAGTTCACCAAGTTCGGCAATGTGAATGTGGAAGGCGTGCCCTTCTACATCGCGGACCCGGCGAAGTATGGCCGCAACCTGCTGCAGTTGAAAGGCGGCGGGAATGACACCTACTCATTCACGATGCCGCAAAAAGTGGAAGTGAAGATGGGGTATGCCGCAGGCCGGTTGCACTTCCTCGGTGGTGTCGCGGGCTGGGGCCATCCTTACACGCCGGGTGCGAATGCACTGAAGGTCACGGTGCATTATGCCGATGGCCAGAAGGAAGAACTGGTGGCGAAGAACGGCGATCAGTTCGCCGACTTCATCCGCGTGGTGGAAGTGCCCGGCTCACGCCTCACGCAGGGCTTGGTGAAAGAAAACCAACTCCGCTGGTACACACACTCCCTCAAGCGCAGTAATGTGGTGATCGAGAAGGTTACTATCGAGAGCTTCGCGAATGGCTTGGCACCGACGACCGTGGCGATCACGGCGGAATTGCCGGGTGCGGATGGCAAAATGGAACCCATGAAGGTGGCTTCGCTCGCACCTGTGGCACCGCCCGCTCCGGCGAAGCCGTTCGAGTGGGGCAAGGGCACGAAGGTATTGCTCGTGGGTGGCGGCAGCTCGCATGACTACAACCGCTTCTTCAACTTCGCGGATATCGCGATCTTGAAAACCGCGGGCATGACGGCGAATTACACGGAAGATCCCGCCGTCACCGCCAAGGAACTGCCGAACGTGGACGTGGCGGTGTTCAGCGTGAATCGCAACGGCTTCCAGACACCGGAACTGCGGGCGGCCTTGAACAAGCACATCGCGGCGGGCAAGGGCCTCGTGCTCCTGCATCCAGGCGTGTGGTATAACTGGGGCGACTGGCCGGAGTATAACAAGACCATCGCTGGCGGTGGCTCACGCGGTCACGACAAGCTGGGCGAGTTCGAAGTGAAGGTGACGAATGCGGCGCATCCAATCATGAAGGATGTGCCCGCGACGTTCCTGATCACGGATGAGTTGTACTACTTTATCCCGGACACCGCAGGCACGCCGATCGAAGTGCTCGCCACGGCGGATTCGAAGATCAAGAATGCGACCTTCCCGCAAGTGTTCGTGGTGAAACATCCGCAAACCAAGATTGCGGCGATCACGCTCGGTCACGATGCCCGAGCGCATGATTTGCAAGCTTACAAGACGCTGCTTATCAACGCGGTGAACTGGACGAAGAAGTAGCAAGCGGTTTCTTTGCAAATCGCCCGATGTTTGCAGATTTGATATGCAAGCATCGGGCTTTTTCGTGCCCGTTTAACGGTAAAACAGCGAAAAACCGCCGTTTTCAGCGAGATTCCACGTTGGCACACAGCTTGCATTTTAAGCTGTCATGAAAACGAAGATGACTTTTGCGGTTCTGCTGGCCGCAGTTTTGGCCGGGGCGGGCTATGCCTCGCTGCAGGCAAAGGATGAGACGGTTATCAGTGAACCGACCGCCTTCCAGTTGATTGAGGAAGGCAACAAATACGTGGGTGATCAGGCGAAGGATAAGGTAGTGCAAATCCGCGCTGATAAATCCATCGGCAGCACCACGCCGAATGTTTGGTATGTGGTGTACTACGACCACACCGCTGCGTTGAAGGCCGTCGAAGTAAAATTCGGCGCGGGCAAGATGATGTCCGTGGAACGGCCTTTGCGATTGTTGGAACCTTTGTTCGGCAAGAGCACGCCGCTGGATCGTACGAAATTCAAAGTAGACTCGGACGTCGCCATCAAGACGGCATTGCAAGAACCGCTGCTCGCCAATCTGAAAGTCGTGGCCACTGCTCCGAAGCTGGAAGACAGTCCGACTGGTCCCGTGTGGCGCGTGAAGATCTGGGCGCAGAAACTGCGTGACACAGGTGACGTGCACATCGGCGAGGTCGTGATCTCTCCGGAGACCGGCGAGGTCATCAAGAACGACCTGCACATCGAACGTGCCGGTTGATTCCCTGAAAAGAATATGAGGGCGCACATAGGGTGCGCGGCGGCGCTCTGCGGAGCGCCGCTTCGGCTTTTTACTGGGGGAACAAAAACCAGTTCGCGTTCGTGACACCTGCGCCAGTTGCATACGATAAGAGTTCTTTAGGAGAACGGCCCCATTCCGCATGGCCATCGGTGAAACCAAACGCGCCCTTACCTTCATGAAATTTATTATTTGCCATTTCACCCCACGCAGACGAGTTAGTATCCACGAGTACCGGTTTGCCTTTCACACTGGAGTAAAGTGGCTGACCTGCCGCAGGAGAAATATTTCTATCGCCTAGCATCGGCACAGTGGCGGCATTGAAATACTCATTCAATCCGACGAAGTAACTGGCCCCCAGATTTCCCGCATCAGGCCGATTGTTTTTCAGACTGCGTTTTGGATCGGCTGGGCACAGGAAGAGTTTAGGAGAATTCCCCGTATAATTGGTGAACACATCCAGATTTTGTCTCACCGAGCGATTGGGTAAAATGAGTTTTCTGGCGGAGTTGGTCTGGCCCGCGATTTCATACGTCTGCCAAGGCAAGAGATTTGCCTGATCTGCAGAATACATCTGCATCACGACACTCAATTGTTTCAAATTAGTCATGCAACGGCCAATCTTAGGGTCACCCTTGCGAGATCCGCCCATGGGAGGAAAAAGCAGGCCGAAAAAGATGAAGAGAACTGCCAGCACCACCAGCAATTCTATCAGGTTAAAACCGCGATGGCGTCGTTGAGAAAAGACCCGCTTCATACCATTCCTTTTGCCTGCCTCAAGCTAGCACAAGTAATGGATGATCTGAGATAGCCCTTTAGGGTGAGCGAACGTCACTCTCCCATCGCTTCCGCCAGCGCTGCATCCAATGCCTCCACCCTGACCGGTTTGGTAAGATGCGTGGAGAAACCGGATTCATGACTGGAAACGATATCGTTCTCCATCCCGTATCCGGTGAGCGCGATGCCCCGCAGTTTGTAGAGTGATTGCAGATCCTTCATCAGCTCGAAGCCGTTGCTGTCCGGCAGCCCCACATCGGAGATGACGAGGTCAAACTCATGTTTCTCCGCACGCGCACGAGCTTCAGCAGCAGAACCCACTGCGGTCACCGAATGCTGGCGGCGATTGAGCAGATGGCTGAGTGCCTTACGTGTCGGCTCATGGTCTTCCACCAGCAAAATGTCGTAACGCGGACGTTCTTCCGCTGCCTTCGCCGAGGCATGAGGAACCTGTGCTCCGTTCTTGGCCTTGGCAGGTGTTTTGGCGAGCGGCAATTCCACCGTGAAAGTCGCGCCTCTGCCGCGTCCCTCGCTCTGCGCATGAATGTCACCCGAATGCAATTTGATGATCTTCTTGCTGATCGAAAGCCCCAGACCGAGCCCGCCGAAAGGAGACGATGCATACGTCTGCGCATGTTCCCCCTGGGCGAACGTCTCGAAGATGTCCCCGATTTCCTTCTGCGTGAGGCCGATACCCGTATCCATCACTTGAATCGCCACATGCCCCTTCGTCGTTACCGCGTGGATATCCACCTTTATCTGCCCCTTCGCAGGAGTGAACTTCACCGCGTTCTTCAAGATGTTCCAGAGCGCCTGCTTGAGTCGCAACGTATCGGCCTTCACCAGGCACGGGTGCTTGTCGATCTTCAGGACGAACGAAATCTTCTTCTGTTCGATCTCCGCACGGATCGTCTCGATGGCATCGGTCAATGCATCGCGGCAATCGATGATGTCGAAATTCAGTGCCAGCTTGCCATTGATGATACGGGTGAGATCCAGCAGATCATCGATAAGCCGTGCTTCCAGTTCGATGCTGTTGCAGATGGTCGCGAAATCACTGCGTACTTCGGGAGTTAGGGCGGGATTGTTAGCCGCTTCGCTCGCCAGCAACAATGCAGGATTGAGTGGTGTGCGCAGTTCATGGCTTAGCGCGGCCAGGAAGCTGTCTTTCGCTTCATTCGCCCTCTCGGCCACTTCCTTGGCCAGTCGCAATTCCTCGCTGTGCCGTTGCGCACTCAGATCTGTCACTACCAGGCAGATCACATTCTGATCGCTCAAGGGCAGATGGCTCGCCGTAAGGTTGACCGGCAGTGCGTTGCCTTTGGTCCGCTCCAGCAAGGACTCGCACTTGATGACTTCCTTCTTGCTCTTGAAAATATTGTGCAACTCCGGCCATGCGTTAGCGAGGTAGGCCACGGCTTCCGTGCCGATGACTTTTTCGAGCGGCAAATTCACCATGTCAGCAAAGCGCTGGTTGGCGTAAAGGATCAGGCCCAAGTCAGAGATCGTCACCGCGCCTTCCTGCATCTTCTCCACGTAAACGCGGTAAGGCTGGTCAGCGCCGCTGAGGCTGTAGATCTGATTGCCACGCGGACCATGGACCACGAGCGCATCCACTTCGCCATTGCGGATAGCGTCCAAGGTGTCTTGGGCTTCTTGCAAACTGTTGGTGAGGCGGTCAAATTCGACATCGCTTACCCAATGCCCGCTCTTTTTCCCAGATTTAATGGAAACTTTGTTGGTTTTGCCCGATACCTTGCGCTTGGCTGGCTTCTTCATACTAGACCTTCACCCATTTGATTTTTCCATCGGGCTGCGTTTTACTCTTCAGATTGAGGCCCACCACCACTTTATCCCGGTCGGACAGATCGCCCACCAGGCGTTTCATTGGAGCCGGCATCTTCTTGATCAATGTTGGCGCGGCGATGACTTGCTCGTCGGCAGCTTCCAAAGGCTGCTGATAGATGTCAACGACTTCGAGATCATAGCGTCCCGGCAAATACTCTTCGCACAAGCTCCGGATATTTTTGACCGCCTGGCTGGAGCGCGGAGTTGAACCCGTGATGTAGAGACGTAAGGTATAATGCTCAACGCCGGTCGCCTTCTTGAGCAGTTTCTCGAACGTGGCCGTTTCATTCAAGGGCGGTTTCTTCTTGGCCTGCTTGCGCTTGGCCGTGACTTTCTTGGCTTTGGTTTTCATGGATTCGCCTTTTATTTAACGGCTTCGAGATCCATGCCCACCATCACGCGCTCCACATTGGAGAGATCGCCGATGACGCGCTTGATAGGTTCGGGAAGTTTGCGCACGAGCGTCGGCAGGGCCATGATTTGGTCCTTCTGCGCGAGCTGTGGCTGCTTGGTGAGGTCGATGACCTCGATGGAGTAGCGGTCAGGCAGGTGCTGCTCACAAATCTTTTTGAGATTGGCGAAGGCGGTCATGGACTTCGGCGTCTGGCCTGCCACATACAGGCGCAGATTCCATTCCGCTTTCTTCGGCTTCGGCTTGGCCTTCGTTTTAGTCACCGTCGCCTTGGTTGTTCTTGCCTTCGCGCTCTTGGGCTTGGCCTGGGTGGTTGTTACATCCTTTTTCATGCGTGGCTTCGGTATGATTTATCGCTTGTTGGCCCGTTTGGCTGCCATGGCAAGCCGGTCGGTTTCGACCTGTTTAAGCCGCGCCATACTGTTGGCAGCGACCCTTGAATATTCTTCTTCCTCGATCTTGAACCCAGCGCGTAATGCTTCGATCTGCGCCTCGACGGCACGGCGGCGATGTTCGATCGCCATCTTCTTGCGCTCCATCTCGTCCTTGGCAATCTTCTGCTCGGCTTCTGCCTTGGTGGCCTGACTCAAGCGTGCTGAGCCGGTCAACACACCTTCCGTGCCTAGGTAAACATCCTCCAATTTGATACCCTTGGAAGTGATGGTGAACTCGCGGACCTGGTTGGAATGCGCCATGCCACGGGACTTGAGCACATATAGAAGACGGTTGCGTTCGCCACCGATCTCCACATCGCGCAAGAGCAACCACGTATCCACCAGCGAACTCAATCCTTCATCCGTCGATTCCATAACCGATCTGCCGCTGGTAAGGGTAACCATGAAGCCCGTGATCTTCTTTTTGCGCAGGAAATCCACCAAGCGGATAAGCATGTTCGTGGAGTCATCCAGCGTGCCAGCGGATTGCATGTTGGAGACAGGATCCAAAATGACCACCGTAGGCTTAAACTCCTCGATCATCTTATGCATCATCACCAGATGCATCTCGAGTCCATGAACTGTGGGACGCGTGGAGTGAAACTTGAGCTGCCCATTATCTACATACTTGCGGAGATCCACATTGATGGACTTCATGTTCCGCATGATCTGCGAGGGCGATTCCTCAAAGGAGAAATACATGCATCGTTCACCCCGCTTGCACGTGGCTTCCGCCAGATGAGCGGACATGCTCGTTTTGCCCGTGCCCGCTGTGCCGCTGAGCAGAATGGAACTGCCGCGATAAAAACCTTTGCCTCCCAGCATCTGATCCAGTTCCGGCACACCCGAGGGGATGCGCTCGTTGGACACCTCGTAGTCCATACCCGCCATCGTCACCGGCAGCACAGACATGCCTTCCGCATCGATGAGGAAAGGATACTCGTTCGTGCCGTGGGTGGAACCGCGATACTTCACCACTCGCAACCGGCGGGTGGAGATCTGCCCGTTGACCCGATGATCCAGCAGCACCACGCAATCGGAAACATATTCTTCCAGCCCTTGGCGCGTGAGTGCGCCATCACCACGTTCACCCGTGATCACCGTGGTCATGCCCCTTTCCTTCAACCAACCGAAGAGGCGGCGTAATTCCGAGCGGAGGATCGCCTGGTTGCTCAGACCGGAGAAAAGCGTCTCGATAGTATCCAGCACCACACGTTTGGCGCCGACCATCTTGATGGCGTAATCGAGCCGGATGAAAAGCCCTTCCAGATCGTACTCACCATTCTCCTCGATCTCGCTGCGCTCCACATGAACGTGGTCGATATAGATCTTCTTCCGGTCGATCAGGTTCGCGATGTTGAACCCCAGCGATGCCACGTTCTTGCGGATGTCCATGGCCGTTTCTTCAAACGTCATTAGCACACCCGGCTCACCATACTGCAATGCTCCACGCACCAAAAACTCCGTGGCAAAGAGGGATTTGCCGCAACCGGCACTACCGCACACCAATGAAGGACGACCTGCTGGCAAACCGCCACCAGTTATCTCGTCAAAACCGGTGATACCGGTAGGAACTTTCTTGAGGATGTCGGAGGAGTTGATTTTCACGAGCTTACTCATCTGATTCTAGCTTTAGGGTTAAATTCGATATTACAAGGTTATTGGCCTCTAAGGCATTTATGGCACGGCTGTCACGTTTGAGCGCAAAAAAGGGTTAGAAAGTCGGTCTTATCGCAATTTAAAGCCAGTCCGTTCCATGCACTTTGAATGCTCTATGCAAAACACACGCCGCCGCGTTGCGTTTTGCATGAAGGCAGGGAAAATCCTTGGGTGTCAAATCCAGCGACACAAAGTTCATTTTAAGCATTGCCAGCCGAGGCGAAACACCTGTTTCGCAGCAGGAATTTGCCCTGCCGTCATCCCAACCTGCAGTTCTTTATTCAGCAGGGGAAATGCCACGGGCAGAGCGTCTGTGTGCAATGGCAAATTTTGGTGCTTTCGCTCTGGACAGTTCACCAGCGCAGCAGGCTAAAATTCGCGTCATCATGAGATTCGGCATCTGCAACGAGATTTTCCAGAACTGGAAGCTGGAGGACGCCATGGCCTTCGCGAAGAAGGCGGGTTATGACGGCATTGAGATCGCGCCCTTCACCATCGCCAAGTATGTGACGGAGATTTCTCCGGCCCAGCGTGAAGAGATCAAGGCCGCCGCCAAACGCACCGGTATCGCCATTACCGGCATTCACTGGGTGCTGGTGCAGGCCGAGGGCATGTATGTGACGCATCCGGATGCCGCCATCCGCGCCAAGACGCAGCAATATTTCGTGGACCTCGTGAACTTCTGCGGGGACATCGGCGGCAAACGCATCATCGTGGGCTCACCGAAGCAGCGCAACCTGATGGAAGGCGTGACTTACGCTCAAGCGTGGGCATGGGCATTGGAAGTGTTCCGTCCCGCTGTGAAGCGCGCGGAGGAACGCGACATCGTCATCTGCTTCGAACCGCTCGCCCCGGCGGAAACCAATTTCATCAATACGGCGGAAGACGGCATCAAGTTCACCAAGGAACTGAACAGCCCGGCCTTCAAGATCATCATCGATGTGAAGGCAATGTGCTCCGAGAGCAAGCCCATCCCGCAGATCATCAAGGAATCGCACCCGCACTTCGCCTACTTCCACGCGAACGATGCGAACCTGAAAGGTCCCGGCTTCGGTGATGTGGATTTCAAACCCATCGCCGCCGCGCTCAAGGAAGTGGGCTACGACGGCTGGGTCTCCGTGGAAGTGTTCAAGTTCGAGGAAGGCCCCGAAGTCATCGCCAGCAAGAGCATCGAATACCTGAAGAAGGTGTTTGTGTAGTGGCGCGGCTTTTAAGCCGCTTCAACGTCCTCCTGCAACCGAGCCTCTGAATCAAATCGGCTCTTACATCAAATCATTCCCCTAAAACAAAAACACCCGCCGATCTCACGATCGGCGGGTGTTTCCTTTAAAGAACTCGCTGCTTACGGCAACGGTTTGATGAACACATTGCGGAAGCCCACCGCGTCATTGTGACCGGCGAAGCCGAAGAACCCGTTCGTGCGCTCCTTGCCCGGATGCGGTTTATTGGCCATGTATTCAGTGATGGTGCTGAGGTCGGAATTCAGGATGATCGAGCCGTTCAGTTCCACCTTGAGAACGGAGCCTTTCACGGTGACTTCCTGAAAGTTCCATTCGCCCTGCGGACGCAGGTAACCGCGATGCGCGGCAGCGATGCCGTAAGCCGAACCATGCGCCTGACGCGGGTCCAGCTTCGCATATTTTTCATGCTCCGTATCGAGCACTTGCAGTTCGCACAGGCCCACGTAAGCGGTATCGCCTTCACCTGGGTAGCGGAGCGCGAGGCCGTTGTTGCCGCCAGGAGGCAGTTGGAATTCCACGCGCGCGACGAAGTCCTTCAGATCTTCATTGAAGTAGATCGTGCCGCCTTTGCCCGCTTTGCAATACACGGCGCTGTCCTTGATCTCGTAATTCTCTACCGGACCTTTCCAGCCCGTGAAATCCTGACCGCTGAAGATGGGCTTGAAGCCGCTCTTGTTCTTCGAGGAAAGAATCTTGTTCGCCTCGGTTGAACCGATCTCGCGGATGAACACATTGCGCCAGCGGATTTCGCCACCATGCGTCTGGAGCTGGATCGGACCCTTGGCCGGAACCGGACGCGGATTGGCTTTGATCGCGGCATCCTTGCTGGCCTTGTCGTAGTAGTTCTCGAGGATGGCGTGATCCACCACCAGCTTGTCGTTCAGATAGATCGTCACGCGAGAGCCGACCATGAGGATGCGGAACTTGTTCCATTCGCCGAACGGCTTATCCGCCTTCACAAGCGGGTCTTTGCCGGGAGAATTCGTGGCGTTGTTCCACAGACCGCCGGAGCCTTTATCCGCACCCAGCTTGAACTTCGCTTCCTCCGTGTAATCCCAGATCTGCACCTGCGGCACACCGCGCAGGTAGATGCCGGAATCCGCCTTCGGCACCGTCTTGTATTCCAGGAGCAGTTCGAAATCGCCGTAATCCTTCTCCGTGGTGGCATACATGCCGAAGCCATCATTCACCAATTCGTCATTCTCCACATACCAGTGTGCTTTGCCGGTATTGGTGCCCAGCTCCATCATAGACCCCTTCACGCTCGCATCCGTCCACTTGCGGATCTGTTCGGCGCGATTCGCCTCAGACATCTCCAAGAGCTTGCGATGGTCAAAGGTCGTGCCGCCGCGCCAACCGGTGAGATCTTTGCCATTGAAGAGCGCGGTGAAGCCCTCAGGCGGTTTGGATGCGGAACCGCCCGAGCCGGAGCCCGCGAAGTCCGACGTGCTGCAACCCGTCATAACGGCCATCAAGGAAGCGGCCAGGGCAGGAGCGAGAAGAAGAGTTTTCAGTTTCATACTGTGGTTTGGTCATTCCGTAGGTAACGGCAAGTCCTTCGACGGTCAAGTCAGGGAGTGGATTCAAGGAATCGCAGCCCTTCCTCCGTAATCGTTCTCATCCTCGTCGTCGTCCTCGATTTTCCGTTCATAGTTACTGGAGTAAGGCAGATTAAGCTAACCTTCTCCGATGTTTCCCAATCCGTGTGATCCGTGTTTCATCTGTGGCTAAAAAACCTCTCCATCCTCTGTATCTCCGTGGTAACTTTTCCCCCGTGCAAACCGTCACCCTCGCCTGCCACGCCATGGCCACACGATTCGAGTTCGTGTTGCAAGGCGATGACGCCACGGCACTACGCGCCGCCGGTGAGGAAGCCATCCGCGAGATCGAACGTCTCGAAGCCCAGATCAGCATCTACCGCCCCGCCAGCGAACTTAGCCAGCTCAACGCCCGTGCAGCCTATGAACCCGTTCGCGTGGAGCCACGCCTCTTCAAGCTCCTCCAGCGCGCCCGCCAAATGGCCGAGGAAACGGAAGGGGCCTTCGATATCACCGTCGCCCCGCTCATGCGCTGCTGGGGTCTGATGCAGAAAGAAGGTCGCGTGCCTTCCGCCGATGAATTGCTCACCGCGAAAGCCTGCACTGGTTGGCAACATCTCCTGCTGGATGAAAACAACTTCACCGTCCGCTTCGCCATGAAAGGCCTGATGCTCGACCTCGGCTCCATCGGCAAAGGCTACGCGCTCGATGAAGCCGCCGATATCTTGCGCGAAACCGGTGTGACGAGCGCCTTGTTACACGGTGGCACCAGCACCATCTATGCACTTGGCCATCCGCATGGTGCATCTGCATGGACCATCGCACTCGCTGATCCACAGATCGAAGGCGCACGCTTCATCGCCACTGGCTCGGAAGAAATTCGCAGCCGCTTCACACCATTAGCCAACGTCGCTCTCTGCGATGAATCCCTCTCCGTCTCCGCCGTCTGGGGAAAATCTTTTTCCACCAATGGCAAGACCTACGGCCATGTGATCGATCCTCGCCTGGGTGAACCTGTCGATGGTGCCTTAATGTCCGCGTGTGTGTTGCCTTCCGCTACTGAGACGGATGCGCTTTCCACTGCACTCTTGGTTGGTGGTGTGAAGGAATGGGAAAAATTCTCCACACTCCGGCAAGGTATGCGCTCTCTAGTTGTCGGTCGCAGTGAAGACGATTTATTGCCTGAAGTCCGCGCCTTAGGAATTAGTCCCCGAGAGCGGGATTGAGGCTTCGTGCAAGGGCAGGAAGATGCTCATCGTTGTGCCTTTGCCTTCGGTGGAGCGGATGCGCACCGTGCCGCGATGCGTCTCCGCCACGCGACGCACAATCATCAATCCCAATCCGGTGCCCTTACCCTTCGTTGTGTTCAGCAACGAAGTAAACGCCCGGTTGCGTTGCTCCTGGGACATGCCCATACCCGTGTCTTTGAAGTCGATGACCAAGTGCGTAGGCTCAGGAGAAAGCCGCGGCAGACGAATGGTCCGCGTGATGATCGTAAGCCGTCCACCCTCCGGCATCGCTTCCACGGCATTCAGCGTGAGATTAAGAAATGCCTGCTCCAACTGCGTCGGATCAGCCATCAAAGGTGGCAGATCAGCAGCCAGTTTACGCACCCATTCAATGCTCTGATTCTTCAGCTTGTGACGTGTGAGCAGACCGAGATCATCGATGAGCTGGTTCACGTTCACCTCGGTAAGCGCGGGCTCCGTATTGCGGGCGAAGTCCAGCACCTGCTCCACGATCTTGTTCATGTGATCCATCTTCTCACCCATGATGCGCACATCCGTCGCGCGCGGATCCTTGGGGTCGAACCTCAGATCCAGCGAGTGATAGAGCATCTTCAGCACCGTTAGCGGATTCCGGATCTCATGCGCCACTTCCGCCGCCAGCAGACCCAGCGCGGAGAGCTTCTCCGTCTGGCGCAACTGCTCTTCCACATCCACGATGCGCTCATACAGCCGCGCCTTCTCAATCGCGATGGCCGAAAGCTCCGCGAGCGCCGAGAGAATACGGATCTCCTCGTTGGAAAAATTATGCGGCTCCTCCGTGTAAACATTCAACGCACCGATCGCCTGGTTGCCGAAGAGCAACGGCACACTGAGTAATGAAACCAACCCTTCGCGCCGCGCCGTCTCCACATTCTGATAACGTGAAGACGTCTGCACATTCTCCACCTGGAGCGCCTTCTTGCGTCGCACCACGATGCCGATGAGGCTTTCCTGCAAGCTCAGTGGCGGACGGTTCACATACAATTTCCCGGCACCGAAACTGGCGCGCAGTTCCAGCCAGTTCCCCGATTCATCCAGCATGTGCAGCGAGCACATCTTCGTCTCCATCAACTGACAGGCCTCACGCGTGATGACGGTGAGCGCATCATTCAGGTTTAGTGTAGAACTAATCGTCTGGCCGACACTGGCGAGCGTCTCAAACAACCGCGCTTTGAGACGGAGCTGTTCATAGAGCCAGGTATTATGGATCACCTTCGCCGCTTGCATGGCGAGTTCTTCCAGCAGGCTTTGGTCATCGCTGCTGAAGGCATCCATGCGATCGGAGTCCACGTTCAGCACACCACGGATCTCGCCTTCCACCACGAGCGGCACCGCCAATTCAGACTCCACATTCTTGCGCACCATCACATAGCGCGGATCTTCATCCACCTTGCCCACGCGCGCGGCCTTGCCAGTGCGGGCCACCCAACCGGTGATGCCTTCACCCACGCGGAGACGGAGCGATTTCGCATTCGCCGGCAGACCATTCGCCGCTTGAATCTCCAGAAAGCCGGTGTGCGGATTCAGCAACACCACCGACCCGCTGGAGGCACGCATGATGCGCACGGCCTCACGAATAATGCGCTCCAGCGCCTCCTGCGAATCAAGGGTGGAATGGATGACGTTGCTGACCTGATACAACAGGCGAAGCCGTTCATATCGCGCCTTCAAATCCGCTAGTTCATCGCTCACGAGTGAGACTATGGCGGGAATTAGCCGGATTTCCAGCGCAGAGCGTTTAGCTTTTCACGTGATACGAAGCTTGGCCCGGCCCTCCGCTTCTCCTATTCTCTCCATCGATATGGCTACCCAAGACACCTGCTGCACCATCGTTCCCTACTTCAAGATCTTGCCCGGCAACACAGCCGCCTTTGAAAAACTCTGCGAACGCTTTGTGGCCCAGACCCAGACCGAACCCAAGTGCCTCTATTATGGTTTCAGTTTCTGCGACGACCAGGCCTTCTGCCGGGAAGGCTATGTGGATGCCGAAGGCGTGCTGACCCATCTGGAAAACGTTGGGCCCATTTTGCAAGAAGCCTTGAAAATCGCCGAGCTCACGCGACTGGAGATCCACGGACCGGAATCGGAACTCGCCAAACTCCGCGGCCCTCTCGCCGCCCTGAAGCCGGCGTTTTTTACGTTGAAATACGGCTTTAGAAAATAAGCCTTTGGAGTGCGGAGGCTTGCCTCCACTTTGTCGCCGAGGCGGCTTGACGCCTCGACGTCCCGGGCGGGCGAAGCCCTAGGTAAACGCCCCTCAAACCACAAGCACAGAAAGGGCGAGACATTCTCCTTGCCCGTTGCCAATCTTCTTCAAACCCGCTTAACTCACCATCCTAAAAAGCCTTCCCCTCATGAGACTCACCTTTGTCACCCTCATTGCGCTGTTGATTCTCAGTGGTTGCCATACCCCGCAGGCACGTCATCCCATCAACCCCGAAGCTTTGGGGATATTTCCCAAACTGGAAAAAACACCTGCTGAAGATCTGCGGTTGGAGCAAGATACCCTCGCCGCCTTTATCGCTCTCTTCGGTGAGCCATTATCACCCCAGTTCAGATTGGAGCAACCTGTGGTCGGCTGGTTCAACGAAATCGGTGAATTGAAGCAACTCCGTGCCTCCGCTAAAATTCCCCGCGCCGAATTCCACACCCGGACCACCACCAAAAGTTGGCGTGAAATCCCCCTCCCGCCTGAATATCTGAAAGCCATGCATCTCTCGCCCGATGTGCCCAAATCCTACATGACTTGCTTTGTGGGCTCACTCAAAGGCCAGCCAGCCTATCTCTTTTGGAACGATTACGCTGAAACCATCATGCTCATCTTAGATTACTGAAAATAAACGTATTAGATTTAAACCGTATCTTCAGAATCGATTCCACCCTTACCTATCTGGTTACGGGTATGGCCCTCGGCATCCCAGCCTTATGCTCTTACGCTGGCGCGAAAGTCATCTGTGGCGACGTTGCGTATTATGGACCTGTCCACAATGCAGCACGGCTTTCGGACACCAAAGCGAGTGGCGTGAATGGAGCGTCAAAGCCAACTCAGCGCCGCCACGTGGAATTCCCATGAGTGGCCCCTTGCTACGTTGCCCTCAATGTCACGGTGAGTTTCAATTCTCCAAGTCGGGAGAGCATGTGACTTACTGGAAGAATAGATATTCGACTAACCTTGCCTCCTCGTGCGTCTGATAGAGGATGGCTCAAATCCACCCCATGAAAACCACCTCGCTCCACTCATGGCTCCTCGCCCTATCCTTCCTCCTCGCGCCGAGCATCCATGCCGCTGACACCGCATTCTTAAAATCCGCCCTCGAAAAACCCATTCTCGATGTGGACAAGGCGTGGCAGGAAGTCGCCGATTACACCGAGGCCCGCGTGCCGTTGATGCCCAAGGTCCGCACTGCCGCGCAATGGGAGAAGGAAGCCGCCCGTTTGCGTCAGGAAGTTTTTGATCGCGTCATCTTCCGCGATACCACCTCGCAAGCATGGCGTGATGCCAAGGTTGGCGTGGAATGGCAGGAGACGATAGAGGGCGGTCCCGGTTACAAGATCAAGAAAGCGCGTTATGAAGCCCTCCCTGGCCTCTGGATTCCTGCGCTCCTTTACGAACCGGAAAACCTCACCGGCAAAGTCCCCGTGATGCTCGCCGTGAATGGCCACGATGGCGAAGGCAAAGCGGCGGATTACAAACAGATCCGCTGCATCAATCTCGCCAAGCGCGGCATGCTCGTGTTGAACCTCGAATGGATCGGCATGGGCCAGCTCCGCACGGATGGCTTCATGCACTACCGCATGAACCAGCTCGATCTCTGCGGTGTGAGCGGCATCGCCGTTCATTTCCTCGCGCAGAAACGCGGCCTCGATCTGCTCCTCTCGCATCCGAATGCCGACACGTCACGCGTCGCCGTCTCTGGTCTTTCCGGTGGAGGCTGGCAAACCATTTTCTTCAGTTCGCTCGATACGCGCGTGACCCTCTGCAATCCCGTGGCCGGTTACTCCAGTTTCCGCACCCGCGCGCGGAACATCAGTGACCTCGGTGATTCCGAGCAAACCCCGAACGACCTCGCCACCGTGGTGGATTACACCCACCTCACCGCCATGCTCGCCCCGCGCGCCGCCCTCCTCACGCACAACGCCACCGATCAATGCTGCTTCGCCGCCCCGCATGCCTTGCCGCCTCTCCTCGAAGCAGCCGCCCCCATCTACCGCCTCTTCGGCGCGGATCTGAAATTGCGCCATCACGTGAACTTCATCCCCGGCACGCATAATTATCTGCAGGAAAATCGCGAAGCCTTCTATCGCGCCATCGGTGATTACTTCTACCCGCACGATCCCAAGTTCACGTGGCAAGAGATCAACGTGACAAACGAAGTAAAAACCGCCGCGCAACTGAACGTAACCTTGCCCGCGAACAATGTGGACTTCCAAAAGCTCGCCCAGTCCACGATGAAACAACTGCCTCATCATGCCGATATTCCAACGGACGCAGGCAAACTGAAATCTTGGCAGAAGAGCAAACGTGCTGAACTCGCCGCGATCGTACGCGCACAACCCGGCAAGGTGAAAGCTACTCAGCTTGGCCTAGAGGCCGTGAATCAGATGAGCGCCACCTGGTGGGCTTTGCGAGTCGATGATGCATGGACAGTCCCCGCGGTGGAACTCGTGAATGGCACACCGAAAGAAACCGTCATCCTCGTAGCCGATGGCGGACGTAAAAGCACGCTCGCTCAAGCCGAAGCGTTGCTCACCGCAAACAAACGTGTCATCGCCATCGATCCCTTCTACTTCGGCGAATCCAAGATTTCCAAGCGCGATTTCCTCTACGCACTGCTAATCGCTGCCGTGGGTGATCGCCCACTCGGTCTGCAAGCCAGCCAAGTCGCAGGCATCGCCCGCTGGGCAGAGGGAAAGAATGGCAATCAACCGGTGACGGTCCAAGCTATCGGGCCACGCTCCAGCCTCTTCACACTCGTGGCCGCTGGATTAGAAGAGAAAGCCATTCAAGGTGTGGAACTGACGAACCCGATGAAATCACTTCACGATGTGATCAATAACAATTGGTCTGTGGACAAGTATCCGGAACTCTTCTGCTTCGGCCTACTGGAGTCGTTTGATATGCCGCAGCTGGAAGCACTCGTGAAACCGCGGGTGGTGGTGAAGAAGTAGCGTGCCATTTGGAGTGCGGAGGCTTGCCTCCGCTTTGCGCCCGAGGCGGCTTGACGCCTCGAAACGATCCCACTTCTGCGTGAAAACGAGTTCTGCATTGAAGATAACTCAGATCATCTTAGCCTGATCTCACAGCAAAGCGGCGGCCATGGAAAACCCACCTGAATCTAACAAACCGGTCAAAGACTGGCCACACGCTCCCGTTCATCGCTTGGAAGGTAATGGTAACTACATGGTCACTGCGGCCACTGTCGACAAAGTGCATCTCTTTCAAGGATCCGACCACCTCGATGCCTTGGAAAGCTCTATCCTAAAACTTTCCAAACAATACGGCTGGCAATTGGAAGCATGGTCCGTGTTTCCAAATCACTATCATTTTATTGCTCGTGGCAATCCTGATTCAAAAAGCCTGCGCCAATTGATAACCCATATTCATTCTGAGTCTGCGCGTGAATTGAACAAGGCCATGCGGAAACCGGGCAGGAAAGTCTGGCACAACTTCTGGGACAGTAAATTGACCTTTGAACGTTCCTATCTCGCCCGGTTGAACTATGTGCACCAGAATCCGGTGAAACACGGAATGGTCCCGGTCGCTAATCAATACCGGTGGTGTTCGGCGGCTTGGTTTGAGCGCACCGCGACACCGGCTCAAGTGAAGACGATTTATAGTTTCAAAACTGATGGTCTTGATGTGCCGGATGATTTCTGAGCGGGGGGAATCGAGGCGTCAAGCCGCCTCGGGCGGAAAGCGGAGTCAAGCCTCCGCACTCCAAAGGTCTTACTTCGCCCCCTGCTCAATCCACTTCTGCACCAGCTCGGCTTCTTTCGCGGAGAGCTTGTGTTTTTCCGGTTGCGGAATGTCCCCGTCCTTGCCCGACACGATGATCACTAGCGGGCTGCGCGCAGCGGCATCCAGCTTCACGGCGGCACCATAGACATCGCCGCCTTTCAGCACGCCTTCACGCGTGTCAGCTTTGAAGCCGCCTTCAGCTTTGGTCGAGCCATGGCAACTCACGCAGGATTTATCGAAGACGGGTTTGATATCGGCGGCGAAAGTGATCTCTTTGGCGGTCATCTTGATCTCGCCTTCAGGCCACACGGCACCTTGATCAATCCAGGCGCGAAGCAAGCTGATCTGTTCTTTGGTCAACGGGACGCTTTCGCCGGGCTTATCGCTCGGTGGGGGCATCAGTCCTTCTTCGATCAAGCCGGCCACGATGTGGACCATGGGGCTTTTCTCGCTGTTGCCGGGGATGAAAAAGGGGCCGTCGGAACCGGGCTTCATCGCATGTTCTTTCGTATCCATGCGATACTTGCCTTTCTGCTTATCCGGTCCGTGACAGCTGATGCACTTCTCCGCGAAGATGGGATAGATCTCCTTCACGAAATCCACCTTGCGCGGCGCAGGCAAAGGCAGCTTGCTCGTATCCACGGCTAATGCGCTGCTGAGGACCGCAACTGTGGCGGTGATGGCCAGAGCAGAAAGTAAAGGCGTCTTCATAGTCATACCCGGTAGATTGGACGTCATGAAGCTAGGCCGTGTTCGGTAAAAGGCCAAGTCTGGAGATAAGGGTGTTCCCTGAAAATTTCCCCTTTGCACCCAGCCCGGACGCTTTATCTTGCCTGCGTGCTGTCGTCACTTACTGAGCAATTGAAGTCCGGGCAGGGTCTGACTCCGGATCAAGTGTCCTCTGCCGTCGCCTGGCTTACCGCGGAAAGCGTGACGCCGGAAGCGAAGGCCGAGTTCCTCACCGCGCTGGCCAAAAAGGGCGAGACGGTGGATGAGATCGCCGCGTTTGCCCGCGAAATGCGCGAGCTGTCTCTCAAACCACCGCTGGATGCTTTATTACGCAATGGCGAGATCATCGACGTGTGCGGCACGGGCGGCGACCGGTTGAACACCTTCAACATCTCCACCAGCGTGGCCATTCTCGTGGCAGCGGCAGGGGTGCCGATGGCCAAGCACGGCAATCGCGCCATCACTTCCAAGTCCGGCAGTGCCGATGTGCTGGAAGCCTTGGGCATTCCCGTGGACAACACACCGGAGCAGGCTGCTGCGTTGTTAAAGGAACACAATTTCGCATTCTTCCTCGCGACCCGTTTTCATCCGGCGTTCAAACACATCGGTCCGGCGCGTAAGCTCTGTGCAGCGGCTGGTCAACGCACGATCTTCAATTTCCTTGGGCCGCTCATGAATCCGGCGCGTCCTACCGCCCAGCTGATCGGGGTGCCGAATCCCGCGCTCACCGAGCCGATGGCGCGGGTGTTGCAGAGCCTCGGCATCCGGCGGGGCATGGTGGTGAGCGGGCAAGTGGAGGGTGCTTCCCTCGATGAACTTTCCACCATGGGCGAGAATCGCGTGGCAGAGTTTTATCAAGATCAGGGCTTCCATACGTCCACTTGGAAAGGAGATTTTCTTCCGCTTCAACCGGCTACTTTGGCCGATCTCACAGGTGGCGATGCGAAAGAGAATGCTGTCATCGTCTGCCAGGTTCTTTCCGGTCAGGAAAAGGGACCGAAGCGGGATGCTGTGTTGCTGAATGCCGCTGCGGCTCTGATGTTGGCGAACAAAGTAAAAACTCTCACGGAAGGCTGGGAGTTCGCCGCTGAAGTCATCGATAGCGGCAAGGCAGCAGCCAAGATCAAAGCGCTCTCCACCCGTTCATAACGCATCATGCCGGACCAACCCGTTCAGTATCAGCTCATCGGCAGTGACGGCATCGAGTACGGTCCTGCCTCCATCGAAGAGGTGCGCCAGTGGATCAGGGAAGGCCGCGCCAGCGCCAAGACGATGGCAAAGGCGAGTGATAATCCCGCCTGGCGCAAGCTGGGTGAGATACCGGAGTTCGCCGAGGCGATCGCCCAGCGGGCGGCCAATGCCCCTTCAGGGGGCAAAAGCGCTGCACCGCAACCAGAGCAGAACAAACTGGCCCGCATGGGGTTTATCCTGAGTCTGGTATCGTTGCTATGCTGTTGCGTACCATTGGCTCCGGTGGGATTGATCCTGTCCATCATCAGTCTGGTGCGGATCAATTCCGGCAAGGATTTGCGGGAGGGCTATGGTTTTGCGCTGGCTGGTATCATCATCGCGGTGGTGGTGATCATCATCAACATCATCGCTTTCAATTATTTCCCGGGCTTTTTCTCGGGCATCGGTTCACAGAAAGTCTTTGCTCCATGAGCAATGCCGTGCCACCGCCACTGCTGCCGTTGCCGTCACCCAATCGACGAAAGGTGATCTTGTGGTCGCTGGCCTTCGGTGCCTTCATTGTGGTTTTGCTGGTGCTGCACTTTTTTCCGCCGGGCCAATATCCCATCTATCCCGTCTGTCCCTTGCGTGAAGGAACAGGTTTGGATTGTCCCGGTTGTGGGGGCTTGCGCGCGATGCATCAGCTCACCAATGGAAACATCGCTGCGGCGTGGCGATTGAATCCGGCGGTGTTCGTTATCCTGCCGCTGGCTGCCTATGAAACGCTCATGCGCGTTTTTTTGAAAAGGCCGGAGCGCAGTGTTCTGGCGCATACGCCATCATTGATCGCTTTGGGCGTGTTGCTCCTGGTGTTTTCTGTGGGACGTAATCTGCCGAAACTGGCCCAGTGGTTTCCTTGATAGCCCTTGCGGACGTATGCTCGAACTGTTGCGCAAAATGCTGAAGGTCAGCTATCCGATAGATCGGAAAAGCGCGCGTACCTGCCTCCTGCTCAACGTCGCGGCGTGGCCGGGATTGGGTTCTGTGCTGGCCGAGCGTTTCAGCGGTTGGTTGCAGATGATCCTGTCCCTGGGCGGGCTTTTGATGGTCGCTTCTTCCCTCTTCCAATTCATGACGATGCTGTGGGAGGAGACGCGTTATCCCACCATGCAGGACCGCTTCGTGCGGGTGGCCATCTGTGGTGCGCTGGCTTTTGCCGCAGCTTGGGTCTGGTCCTTGATCACGAGCCTTTCGGTCTGTTCCAAGGCCGTGCCGACTCTTCCGCGCGATCCTGCCAAACCGCCTGCGCTTTGAGTTGGCTTTGCGCAGCACGCACTTTATTTTCCCAGCCAGATGAAGCCGTTCAAAGCCATCGCAGCTATGTCCGAGAACCGGGTGATCGGTCAGGGCAACACCATCCCGTGGCATCTGCCGGAAGATTTCAAGTGGTTCAAACAAACGACCACGGGCCATATCATCGTGATGGGCCGCAAGACGTATGAGTCCATCGGACGATTGCTGCCGAACCGTACCACGGTCATCCTGAGCCGCAGTGATCTTTCCATTCCCGGCGCGGTGATGTTAAAAGACCTGGCTGCGCTGAAACCGGTGGAAGACGGGCGTGAGACGTTCATCTGCGGCGGTGCAGAGATCTATCGTCAGGCGTTGCCGATGTGTTCCGATCTCTACCTCACGCTAGTTAAGCGGACGGTGGAAGGCGATGCGTTCTTCCCTCCTTTTGAAGATCAATTTGAGCTGGTGGAGACATTGCGGGATACGCCCGAGTTCGCCATCCGGCACTACCGCCGCAAGTAGCAGGTTAGTGCCGTTTCCCCTCTTGCTTTTGCCCAGGTGGAGGCACAGCCTGTTTGCTGAATCAGCCGTCCACGATTCGAGACACAAAGGGAAATGGTTATGCCTGGCACCTGCAACGGACGTACACTTGGGAGTTTTTTCATCGCGATCATTTTTGCCCTCATGGTTCTCCTGCCGCAGGAAACTTGGGCGCAAGCATTCAAGGCGGGGCAAGTGATCGAATATCGGGTGCGCGGGGCATATCCCGAGGTGTGGGAGCGCGGCACCATTCTGCGCGAACTGGAAGGCGGCAAACAGTATTTGATCCGGCAAAAGCCCAGCCAATTTTACCCGGAAGGATTGGAATACGCTTATTCTCCCAATGACTTGCGTACGGCCAAAGACGCCAAACCGCTCGAGCCGGTCACAGGCAAAACAACACCAACCACAGCACCTACGCCAATACCGGCGCCCGCCCCTGCTCCCAAACCGGCAACCACAGAGACACCTCGCACGGCACCCGCACCGGCTGTCCAAGGGCACGGTTTGCTGACGAAGGCTGAAGTCATCGCTTATGCCAAACAGATTTTCGGTCCGGGCGATGCTTTCGCCAATCCCCAGCGTGATGCTTTGCTGAATCAGATCCGTGATCTCATCAAAACGCGTGGAGTGAGCTTTGAAATGGATACCGATTTCCGCATCAGATGAGTGCGATGGGAACGTACTCGGTTCACATCGGTTCTGCCGTGGAGTCCAATTTTGGCGAGCCACCCAAGCTGGAAGATTACTTCGGCACGTTTCACCTGTGAGTGGCCAATCGCGGTAGCAAATCGGAACGGCGCGAGGGCAGCCACGTGATCGTGACCACGAGCGATTCCCAGCATGAGTCCGGAGCGGTGACGATCAATAAAGACGGCACCTATGTGTGGAAATTTTTCCGCGATGATCCACCGGCCAAGTGGCTGAAAGGCAAGTGGCGTGAAGTGCAATCCGCTGAACTGAACCAATGGGGAGGCGGTCCGGCCATCTGGCTGGAGAAAGCCAAGCAAGGGCAGGATTACATGGTGCGCATGGGGCGTGTTCCCGGCTGGCCAGGCTGGATCGATGTGGGCATGGGGGCAGGCCGCACACCGGTCGAGTACGGACGGCGGCCTTGATACATGAAAAAAGGCGGCTGGATCGCTCCAGCCGCCTTCTGGTCTTAAAAAGCTTACTTGTTCGGCTGCGGTGTGTAGCGCAGGTACGGCTTCACGGTGCGGAAGCCTTTCGGGAACAGCGTCGTCGCTTCCGGATCTTTCACGGCCGGAGTGATGATGCAGTCTTGGCCGTCCACCCAGTTCGCGGGTGTGGCCACCTTGAACTTCGCGGTGAGCTGGAGCGAGTCGATGACGCGCAGGATCTCGGCGAAGTTACGGCCTGTGGAAGCAGGATACGTAAGGGTGAGCTTGATCTTCTTGTCCGGTCCGATGACGAACACGGAACGCACGGTGAATGTGGCGTCAGCGTTCGGGTGGATCATGTCATACAGCTCGGAAACCTTGCGGGACGGGTCGGCGATGATCGGAAAGTTCATCGTCGTGCACTGGGTCTCGTTGATGTCCTTGATCCAGCCGTGGTGATCGCCGATCGGGTCCACGCTCACGGCGATGACCTTCACATTGCGCTTGGAGAACTCGTCCTTGAGCTTGGCCACGGTGCCCAGTTCTGTCGTGCAGACGGGGGTGTAGTCAGCAGGATGGGAGAAAAGCACACCCCAGCCGCCACCGAGCCATTGATGGAAATCGATGTTTCCTTCCGTCGTCTCCGCCGTGAAGTTCGGCGCCTCATCACCTAAACGCAGTGCCATAAATCTAGTCTTTCGCTCAAAAATTAAAATTATTAGGGAGCGCAGGATAGCGGTCCGGGGAAAATGTGCAACCGGGAAGAAATCTCCCCGATAGCACGCCCCGGCTTACTGGTAAGCCTCCATGCCGACGCACGTGCAGACCGGGTTACGGTCGCCGAACACGTTGTCGATGCGGCCCACCGCAGGCCAGAACTTGTGGTCTTTCAACCACGGACGCGGGAAGGCGGCTTGTTCGCGAGTGTAGGGGCGATTCCACGCGTCACCGGCGATGGTGTCCGCCGTGTGAGGTGCGTTCTTGAGCGGGTTGTTCGCTTTATCAAGCGCGCCCGTTTCCACGGCTTGGATCTCAGCGTGGATGGCGAGCATGGCGTCGCAGAAGCGGTCCAGCTCAGCTTGGGATTCGCTCTCGGTCGGCTCGACCATCAACGTGCCCGCCACCGGCCAGCTCAACGTCGGCGCGTGGAAGCCGTAATCCATCAGGCGCTTCGCGACGTCCTCAGCGGTGACGAGCTTGAACTGGCGCAGGTCGAGGATGCACTCGTGTGCGACGAGGCCGCTCTTGCCCTTGTAGAGAATCGGGAAGTGTTCTTGCAGGCGCTTGGCGATGTAGTTCGCGTTCAGGATGGCGAACTTCGTCGCATCCGTGACGCCCGCCGGTCCCATGAGGCGGATGTAAACCCACGAGATCGTGAGGATGCTCGCGCTGCCCCAAGGCGCAGCAGAGATCGCCCCGAGCTTGTGCTGGCCTTCCAGCGAAACCACCGGATGACCCGGCAGGAAGGGCGTGAGGTGTTTCGCGACACCGATCGGGCCCATGCCCGGACCGCCGCCACCGTGCGGGATGCAGAAGGTCTTATGCAGGTTCAGATGGCAGACGTCCGCGCCGATGTCACCCGGGCGGCACAGGCCGACTTGGGCGTTCATATTCGCGCCATCCATATACACCTGACCGCCGAAGCTGTGGATGATCTGGCAGATATCCTTGATGCTTTCCTCGAACACGCCGTGCGTGGACGGATACGTGATCATCAAGCAGGAAAGCGTGTCCTTATACTGCTCGGCCTTCGTGCGCAGATCGGCCACGTCGATGTTGCCTTCCTTGTCGCAGGCGACAGGGATGACTTTCAGACCAGCCATCACGGCGCTGGCGGGGTTCGTGCCGTGCGCGGAAGTCGGGATGAGGCAGATATCGCGATCGAGCTGGCCCTTGCTCTGGTGATACGCGTGGATGGCCATGAGGCCTGCGTATTCACCGGCGGAACCGGCGTTCGGCTGCAGCGAGATGGCGTGGAAACCGGTGATCTCCGCGAGCCATTGTTCCAACTGCTTGAACATCGTGAGATAACCCTGCGTCTGGCTGAGCGGCGCGAAGGGATGCAGCTTGCCGAACTCCGGCCAGCTCACGGGGAACATCTCCACCGTCGCGTTCAGCTTCATCGTGCAGGAGCCGAGCGGGATCATAGAATGCGTGAGCGAGAGGTCACGCGATTCCAGCTTGCGCAGGTAGCGCAGCATCTCCGTCTCCGAGTGATAGAGATTAAAGACCTTGTGCGTGAGATACTCGCTCGTGCGTTGCAACGCAGCGGGGATGCTCGAAGTCAATCCTTGGTTCACGTCTTTGACGGTGAAGTCTGGTGCTTTGTCACCATTGAAGATTTGCCACAGCTCAACGATGTCCTTGGCCGAAACCGTTTCATCCACGGAAAGGCCCACTGAGGTCGCATCGATCGCACGCAAGTTAATGCCGTGTTCCACGGCGATTGCATGAACACTAGCGGCATCCTTCATGGTGATGCGCAGGGTGTCGAAGTAAGCAGCGGGTTCGACCTTCAGGCCGAGCTTCGCGAGACCAGCGGCGAGGACGGTGGTCACGCCATGCACGCGTTGCGCGATGGCTTTCAGGCCCTTCGGACCGTGATAGCACGCATACATCGCGGCCATGTTCGCGAGGAGCGCTTGGGCCGTGCAGATGTTGCTCGTCGCCTTGTCACGGCGGATGTGCTGCTCGCGTGTTTGCAGGGAGAGACGATAGGCAGCCTTGCCGCGAGAGTCTTTCGAGACGCCCACGATACGACCGGGCATCTGGCGCTTGAAGGCATCGCGCGTGGCGAAGAAAGCAGCGTGCGGTCCACCGTAACCCAGCGGCACACCGAAGCGTTGCGCGCTGCCCACGGCGATATCGGCACCGAGTTCACCGGGCGATTTCAGGAGCGTAAGTGCGAGCAGATCGGTCGCGGCGATGGTGACAGCTTCCGCCGCGTGCGTCTTCGCGAACAATTCGGTGTAATCCGTCACCGCACCGAATGTGTCCGGATACTGCACGAGCACGGCGAAGAGTTTGCCGTCGAAATCGATCTTGGCCGGATTGCCGATGCGCACTTCGATGCCGACGGGCTTCGCGCGCGTGACCACGACGTTGATCGTCTGCGGATGGCAGTTCTCGGCGATGAAGATGACGTTCTTCGTGTCGTTGCCCTTGATGCTGTAGGCCATGGTCATGGCTTCGGCAGCGGCGGTGCCTTCATCGAGCAGGGAAGCGTTCGCGATGTCCAAGCCGGTGAGGTCGCACACCATCGTCTGATAGTTCAGCAATGATTCGAGGCGGCCTTGGGAGATCTCTGCCTGATAGGGCGTGTATTGCGTGTACCAGCCGGGGTTCTCGAGGATGTTGCGCTGGATCACGGGCGGCGTGATTGTGTCGTAGTAGCCCATGCCGATGTAGGAGCGGAACACTTTGTTCCCGCTGGCGATGCTGCGCAATTCCGCGAGCGCCTCGAATTCCGAGCAAGGCGTCGGCAAGTTCAGCGAACGGCCAAGGCGGATGCTTGCAGGCACGGTCTTGTCCGCGAGTTCGGCGAGGGACTTCACACCGACGACGGGAAGCATCGCGGCGAGTTCGGATTCACTCGGGCCGAGGTGGCGGGCGGCGAACTGATCAGGATGGGCAAGATTAAGGGCAGACATGTGATTCAGCGTCAGCGACCGGAAGACCGGTCAAAAAACAAGGGTGCAAGGTAAGGGCGGGCGGGGGCAAATCAAGTGAACTTTGTTCACAGATGATTCACCGAGAAAGGCGGGCTAATGGAGGCGTGAAGCACGGCTGAAAACGAAGCAATGTGCTGCCGGATTCCAGCCGGCAGTAAAGGGGCTCGGATAGGCAGAAGCCGTATCAATAAAAGGCAGGGTAGCGTGATTCCGACAGGGCAGGCGTTCGCGACGGTATGCTACGTCGAACGTCTCTATCCTGCCGGCTGGAATCCGGCAGCACGGGCATTAGGCTTCGTCGGTCGCTTTTGAGCTTTTGAGCGGCGACGAGACGGCATATCTTTTCCGCAATGCGCGTTCTCATCATCGGGTGTGGCTATGTCGGGTTGCCGTTGGGTAAAGCCTTGGTAGCCAAGGGGCATGAGGTTTTTGGCGTGAGGCGCAGTGCCGAAGCACAGACGGAATTGGAGGCGGCGGGCATCAAGCCGCTCATCGCGGATATCACCCAGCCGGAGACGCTGGCAGCGTTGCCTGGTCCGTTTGATTGGGTGATAAATTGCGTATCTTCCAGTAAGGGCGGGCCGGACGTGTATCGGCAGGTGTATCTGGAGGGGACGAAGAATTTGTTGCAATGGCTGACGGCTAATCCGCCGAAGAAATACCTCTACACCAGCAGCACGAGCGTCTATGGCCAGACCGATGGTATGCCGGTGAAGGAAAGCGCCTCTACGATGCCGGTGAATGAAACCAGCCAGATACTGGTGCAAACGGAGAGGCTTTTGCTGCAGGCGTTCCAGACGAGCAAGTTCCCGGCCGTCATCTTGCGTGTGGCAGGCATTTATGGACCGGGACGCGGGCATCTTTTCCAGCAATATCTAAAGGATGAGGCACGTATCCATGGGAAGGGCGATCGCATCATCAACATGATCCATCTGGATGATGCGGTGGGTGTGATCCAAGCGGCGTGCAAGGGCGGTCATCCGGGCGAGATCTACAATGTGGTGGATGATGAGCCAGTCTCACAGTTGCACTTTTTCCGGTGGTTGGGTGAAGCCTTGGGTAAAGATCTGCCACCTCACGCTACAGAAGAGGAGAATGCGGAACGCAAGCGTGGGCTTACGAACAAGAAGGTGGCGAACCGGAAGCTGAAGATGGAGCTGGGGTATCAGTTCGTTCACCCGACCTTCCGGCAGGGGTACACGGCGGAGATGTTGTGGATGGAGAGACAGGGTTTGTTGTAAATGACGAATGACTAAGCCCGAATGACGAAGGAATGAGCAATGACTAAGCTCAAAGCATCAGACAGCTGACAGTTTGGCGGCTTTGCTCAGAATACGTATTTTGGCTTCTTCCCAATCGGAAAAGCGGTCTTTTCCTGTTCTGACCAATTCCTCAGTTTCTTTCAAAGCGACGGCGTGCCATTCCGGTGGCTGAGCGGAGACGTATCGTACGCTTGTGAGAGGATGACTTCATGGATTCCTGCTCTTATCCAACGTCTGCAGAAACTTCTCCACCCCATCTTTATACTGCTCCGCACCGGCGAAGAGGGTTTCGTTATGATCGCCTAGCACTTCGTGAAGGAGCTTGGGCTCGTTTGCCGCTTTGTAATTTTTCTCGGCGTGGTGAAAGCGGATGAGGCTGTCGGAGCGGCTGTGCAGGATAAGCAGAGGGACTTTGATCTTCGGGAGGCGCTCCAACGTGTTGTAGTGGATCGTGGCGAGGAGGCGCACTGGCAGGTATGGAAATATTTCGGTGCCTAGATCGGGTACGCTGGTGTAGGTGCTTTGCAGCACGAGTGCGCCGACTTTATGCTCCGCCGCCAGCCAGCTGGCGATGCCGCCACCGAGCGATTCACCGAATATTATGATGTTCTCGGGCTGGAAGCCTTTGCTCAGTAGCCAGTCATAACCGGCCTTGGCGTCTTGATACGTGCCTTTCTCGGAAGGTTTGCCTTCACTCAGACCGTAGCCACGGTAATCGAACGAGAGAAAGTTCACGCCCAGTCCATGCCAGACACGATAAATGTCCACGCGATGGCTGATGTTACCGCCATTACCATGCGCGAAGAGCACGGCATAACGTGAGCGGGTAGAGTTCTTGGGCGCAGGGAAATACCACGCATTGAGACGCAGCTTGTCACTCGTAGTCAGCCAGACTTCTTCACCGGGTATGCCGACATCGGGCAGGCGCACCTCCAGCTCCGTGCTGGGGTGATAGACATTGGCTTGTTCGAACTCGCGCAAGGACATGAACAGTATCAAGCAGACGATGCCCGCCACGATCAGTCGCTGCCAGCGTTTTCTCGTAACATCATTCATGCGGAGCCCGTCTGTATGCGCACAGAGTATGCATTACTTATTGCACCCGACAATGGATGACCGTTATTTTTTAAACATGCGAAAATTCCCCGTACTGACCTTGGCATGTCTGCTGTTTCTGATGGCAGATGCCTTTGCTCAAACGACTGTGCCGGTGCTCGAAAAGATTCCCGGAGCCAAACCGCGCAACATCGTCTTCATCCTCGCGGATGACCATCGTTACGATGCGATGGGTTTCATGGGGCATCCGTTCCTGGAAACGCCGAACATGGATTTTCTGGCGAAGAACGGGGTGCATCTGAAGAACGCGTTTGTCTCCACAGCACTTTGCTCACCGAGCCGCGCGTCCATCCTCACGGGCCTTTATCCACACAAGCACAAAATCGTGGATAACAATACCCCCATCCAGCCGGGCACGATTTACTTCTCACAATATCTGAAACAGGCGGGTTACCAGACGGCGTTCTTCGGCAAGTGGCACATGGGCGGTGAGGGGGATGAACCGCAACCGGGCTGGGATCATTGGGTGAGCTTTCGCGGGCAAGGCACGTATCTGCCGAACAAGAACGGCTTGAATGTAGATGGCAAACGCGTGGCGCAACGCGGTTACATCACGGATGAACTGACGGATTATGCGGTGGAATGGCTGGATCGCCGCGATCTGAACAAGCCTTTCATGATGTATCTCTCGCACAAGGCAGTGCATTCGGACTTCGTGCCAGCGGACCGACACAAGGGCCGTTACAAAGGCAAGCGTGCGCCAGTCCCGGCTGAGGTGACCAACAATCCTGATTACTACAAGGACAAGCCGATGTGGCTAAAAAACCAGCGCAATAGCTGGCACGGCGTGGACTTCCCGTATCACAGCGACTTGAACATCGATGAATATTATCAGCTCTATTGCGAAGCGTTGCTCTCAGTGGATGACAGCATCGGGCGCGTGATCAACTGGTTGCGCGAGAAGAAGCAGCTCGATTCCACACTCATCATCTACATGGGTGATAACGGCTTCATGTTCGGTGAACATGGGCTCATCGATAAACGTGTGGCCTACGAGACCTCCATGCGCGTGCCGATGTTGATGCATTGCCCGGAACTGTTCCGCAAAGGCACGGTCATCGAAAAGATGATCGCGAACATCGACGTAGGGCCGACCTTCCTCGAAGTGGCGGGCTTGAAAGCGCCAAGCTATATGGATGGGCAAAGCTTTGTAGCCGTGGCGCAGCAGAAGGAAGTGCCTTGGCGTGAGTTCTTCCTCTACACGTATTTCTGGGAACGTAATTTCCCGCAGACACCCACGATGCATGCCCTGCGTGAGGAACAATACAAGTTCATCCGCTACTACGGCATCTGGGATACGGACGAGCTGTATGACATCCGCTATGATCCGAAGGAGACAAAGAATCTGATCAACAGCCCGGAGCATAAGGCCATCGCTGCGAAGATGCGGCAGAAACTCTTCACGGAGTTGGAAAAGGTGGAAGGGCTGAACATCCCATTATTCCCGGACAAGGGTGGCTCCTCCAATCTGCGCCGTATCAATGGTTCCGAAGCGGCGGATTTCCCGGAGCAGATCATGCGCAAGAAATCGGGGAAAGAATGAAAATATCAGCCACTGATCAACACGGATTCACACAGATAAACCACCTCTAAATCATTTGCCGTTCAGAGCGCGTGAGGCGGCTTGGTATTCAGCGTTATTCGGCTCCAAGGCCACAGCTTGTTGCAGATATTTGCGGGCGTCTTCCCGTTGATTGCGTTTTAGCGCGATGAAATGGCGCATGAAGGCGGGGTATCCGGCCAGGTCACCTTTCTTTTGCAAATGCGCATAAACGGCATCCGCATCATCCAGGCGGCCCAGTTGCCAGAGGGCGAATCCGTAATCACGCCAATAGAAGACATTGGCTCCTGGTTGTTCGACGAGTTGGGAGTAAAGCTGGGCGGCAGTCTCGTAATCGCCACGCACCAAGGAAGCACGTGCGGCAGCCGTCAGGCCTAAGATGCTGTCGTGAGAAAGTTCAAGTATACGTGTCGCTTCCTGAACGGCAGCGGCAGCGTTTTCGGGGGTGACGTTGCCTAGAGACCAATCTTGGGGATGGATGAGCTTGAACTCATGCTTGCTGATGACGCTTTGGTTTTGCGCAGTGCGTTGAAGGAAAAGGAGCGTGTGATCGTCCATCGCGACAAGTGCCCATTCAGGATCTTGGGACAGTGTTTTTGAGAGAGGCGTCAGTTGCCGGTCCAGAGGAATAGACAGGAGTATGGCGGACACCTTCCATCTAGCCATGATTTCACGCCAGTTGGACGACTGGTTGATGGCGGGCAGGTATTCTTTTTCCCAAAAGGAAACAGAATAGGCATCACCCCGGCCATCGATGAAAGGTTTGAACTTGGGATAATTCTGCCACAACAGCGGACCGCCGTAGCGCATGTCATGGAAAAGATTTTGGGCGGGCACTTCACGTTCCATGAATTCAAAGATGCCCGTGGGATAGAAGCCCGGATAGCGCCCATAGCCGAACTTGTATTGCTGATCGGGAACGAATTGAAGCAGGGTTATGGAGATCCATGCGATTGGCAGCAGCGCGAGCGCCCAAGGCCGGGCCACCCCGAGAGTGAAAGGCCGAATTTGGAAGGCCATCTGCGCGGCGAAAGGGGCCGTGGCGAGGGCGTAGAAGAGCAGCGAACGTTGCGAATCAAGCGCCAGAATGGCAAAGCCGCAGAGTGTGAAGAAGCGGGCAAAATTCCAATGTCTGCGCGAGAGGACCAGCAGCAACGCGAGCAATGGCAGAGAGAGATAGAAGAGCTTGTTACCGTACCAGGGCGGAGCTTGAAGCTCGGTGATGACGTTTTGCCAGAACTGATTGTTGAACTGGAAGGGCACGAGCAGGATCTTTGCGCCATGCGGGTTCAATATCTGCGTGGAAAGCGCGGCTGCGATGACGGCCAGCAACATGCCGATGGGGCGGACGAACAATTCGCGCAAGGTCAGGAGCTGGCCTGAAGCAGGGCGCCATTTATGCAGGAGATGTTCTGCCCATTCACCCACAGAGAAAGCGAAGAGGAGGGCGAGCCCATAGACGAGACCGCCATGGATATTGGCCCATAGGGCAAAGAGTGCGGGCAGGCCGAGCCATTGCCAGCGACGGGAACGTCCGCAACGCGTATCGAGATACAGGAGCAGCGTGAAGATGACGCCGGAGAGGAAGTCGGGGCGCTCAAAGAATCGTGGACGGGCGATGATGACGGCCAGAGTGATGAACCAAAAAGGCCAAAGGGAATCGGCTGAACCCAAGCGACGGGCGGTGAGCCAGGTGAGTGCGATCGCCATCATGGCAAGCAGGCATTTGGCCGTGGTAAGAGCGGTCACTCCGCCGAGTTTGTCCAAAAGATAAAGACCCGTGGCAGGCAGCCACTGATGCAAATACCACGGCTCTTCCGGCGTGGTGTAGGCGAAGGTGTTCAGGGCCGGGATGCTTTTATGCTCCAATACATAGGCTCCGGTGCGGATATGATAGCCCAGATCGATATCCGAGATGTGGAAGAGAGCGGCCAGAAAGGTGAACGCCAACAGGCCAGCCAGCAAAAAGCCGACCGTACGATTGGGTTTGGTTTCCATGCAGTTCAGTTTGAGTCGCTCACCCAGCCCTGTCTTGGGCCGGAGGCTGGAGCGCATCGTGCGAACGGGCGAGGGCGGTCACAAGCAAATTGTCTGAGGGCGTGGACAGGATGCTGCAGGTGGGTTAAGTTGAGGGCGCACAGCAAACGAGAAAGGGATCAACATGAAATGTGTATTCACTTCATCGAACAGTGCGGAGGCGGGCCTGCTGAAGAGCCGGCTGGAGGAGGCTGGCATAGAATGCGAACTGCGTAATGAATTCGCCGCTCAGGCCCTGCCGGGAACGGCGTTTGATCCGGAGGTTTGGGTGTTGGATGATGCGCAATATGAGGAGGCATGCGCTCTGATGGCAGAGTGGCATCAACCTGCAGGGCAGGTGTGAACGCAATCCCAACCTAGCGCACCCCGGCTATTCAGCCATCGCACCGGCTTTTTGTTTCCCTTTGCCTGCGGGTCGCGCCCCTTCCCAAACTTTGGTGGCATCGTAATCAGGATTTGGGGTGGGGAGTTGCGCTCCCACGGCCTTGCGCCAGTCATTCAATTCTTTACGCAATTCGGCGACTTTTTTGGCTTCCGTGGGGGCCAGATCCTGTTTCTCTCCGATGTCCTTTTTCACGTTGTAGAGTTCTACGCGATCGTCTTCGAAGAAATGGATGAGCTTGAGGTCGCCTTTCCGGATGGCGCTGTAAGGCGTGGCGCTGCCGGGATGATAATGCGGGTAATGCCAGAAGATGGCGTCGCGTTGCAGCTTGCTACGACCGCGCAAAAGCGGAGCGATGCTTTCGCCATCCAGCGTGGTGTTGGGCTTCACTTCTGCCAGTTCGAGAATGGTGGGGAAGAAATCCACGGTGATGACGGGTGCTTCATTTTCACTACCGGCTTTGGTGACGCCCGGCCATTTCACGATGAGCGGGACGCGGACGCCGCCTTCATAGGCAGAGCCTTTGCCGAGGCGCAGTGGTGTATTATCCGTGGGACCCTTGCGCCAGCCTTGGGCATTCACAGTGCCGCTGAGTCCACCGTTGTCGCCGGTGATGAAAATGACGGTGTGGTCATCGATCTTCAACTCCGCGAGCTTCTTCATGATGGTGCCGAGGGAATCATCCACGCTCTCCACTAATGCGGCGTAAGCAGGATTGTTCTGCCGTGAACTGGCAGGGATAGATTTCTCATATTTTTTCTTCACCTCTTCCTTGGCCTGTATCGGTGTATGCACGGCATAATGCGGCAGGTAGATGAAGAAGGGTTTATCCTTGTTCGTCTCGATGAACTTCGTTGCTTCCAGTGCTTCACGATCGGTCAGGTATTCGCCTTTCTCGCCTTCGGGTTTAAGAGTGGGGATGTTGTAGGGCGCGTGGTAACTCGGCGGCGCACCGCGATCATATCCGGCCACATTCACATCGAAGCCTTGCTTGGTCGGTGCATACTCTTCACCGCCCAAGTGCCACTTGCCGATGCTGGCGGTGGCGTAACCCTTGGTTTTCAACATCTCGGCAATGGTGACTTCTTCGAGCGGAAGGAACTTTTGCCAATCGGGGATCTTCAATTTCGCGTAAGGGCGATTGTGCCCCGCAATCCAATCAGTGATGTGCAGGCGGGCCGGATATTTGCCCGTAAGCAAGGCGGCGCGTGTGGGGGAACAAACTGTGCAAGCCGAGTAAGCCGAGGTGAACTTCATGCCTTCTTTGGCGAGGCGGTCGATGTTCGGTGTCTGATAGGACTTGCTGCCGAAGCAGGCGAAGTCTGTCCATCCGAGGTCATCCACGAGGATGAAGATGAAGTTGAGCGGCTTATCGGAAACACTGGCGGCGCGAAGGCTGGCGGTTGATAGAAGGCAAAGCAGCAGGACGGCCATCCGGAGATGATGAAGTGAGCGATTCATGTGCAACAGAGCAAGACGTTGGGAGTTGAACGGATGTTTCAAGGAAAACAGAAACGGGATTTTTTAGCTACGGAATTTCACGGATGGAACACGGGATGAGGAAGGGGTGATGGCGTCTGCGGGTTATTTCGCAGTTCTTCGGGTTGAGGGCAACCTGCGGTTCGAAGAAAAAAGGCGCAACCGTTGCCGGTTGCGCCTGAAGAAGAAAACTTATCGCGCTAATTGCTTGGCACGCTAGGCGGGCGTTGGCCCGTTCTTTGTGTCTGTGGCTTGTCTCCCGAAGCGAGCATGCTGGAGAGCATGTCGTGATTCTTCGGTATGATCGTGATGCGGGCTTCGCCCTCGATGATTTTTTGCATCTCAAGGATGTCGAACATCGTCGCAGCGACTTCCTTGTCTTGCGATATACGGTTCAGAGCGGTGCCGACGATCTGCGGGCGGATGGCTTTCGCTTTCGCGAACTCCACCGCTGCTTTGCGTTCCGCCGTGCTGGTGATGATGCTTACCTGGTTCGCACCATCCTGCTTGATGGCAGAGGTCACCTGGCGCAGACGGTTCACCACCTTGCTCTCGATCTGGCGGATCATACCGGCATCGCGGAAGTGTACTTTGCGGATGTAAACGGAGCCGAGCTTGTAACCCCACTCGTGCGACTTGGGCGAAACCTCGTCACGCACGGTGTGGCTCATGCCGTGACGGTCACACATGAGTTTATCGAGCGGCATGTTGCTCAGGCTGCGCACGGTCGAGTTGCTGACGTTCGCCGCGAGCGAGCCGCGCGGGTCGGTGTTCTTGAAGAGATAGGCGACAGGGTCGCTGATCATCATCTCATACCAGATACCGATACCGATGGGTGCGCCCTCCTCGGAATTCACCGGCTGGCTGCGGAGATATTCCTGGTCAATGCGCATATCCACCACCAGGCAACGGCCCAGCCAGTGCACTAGGAATGCGCGCCAGCCGAGTCGCGGGAAGAGGAAGTAAAAGCCCGGTTCATCGATGATGCCGATGACCTTGCCGAAGAGCATGTAAACGTGGCAGCGCCGTTCCTCCACGATGGTGTAGGCGATGATCATGCGGCACAGGCCCAGCAAGATGGGCACTACGATGAAGCAGGCGACGAACGTCACCACAGCAGCGATCAAGAAGCTCACTTTTCCACCTCCACGAAGACTTTTTCGGCCTGTTCGAACATCGAGAGACGCACATTGCGGCGATATGCCTCCAGCGCGCCTGAACCATTTTGTTTCAGATCGGTCAATTGCTGCGCCATGCGTTCGAGCGGTTCCACTTCGGCTTGCGCCTTCAGCGTTTCGATCTCCACTGCACGTTTGGATTGCACGATCTTTTGATCGGCAGAAGCTTGTGCCAAGCTGATGTCCGAGGACACTTGATTGTGCGCGGTATTGATTGCCGCGAGCGCGGATTCGACTTCCTCCGGTGGGTCGATGCCGGTGATGAGCGAGGCATCCAATACCATGCCGTAACGCGCGGAAGAGGAACGGCATTCGCGGTCCATGTGTTCGTTCAGGTCACGCAGGTTTTTGCGCAGATCGTTGATGGACACGCCGATCGCGGAAGCGAGTTCTTCCGGGGAATCGATCATGCCATCGGGAGGCGTGGTGGACACAGCCTTGCTTTGCGCGCGCGGGACGAGTTGCACACCCGCTTCCGTCGTCTTGGGCACATTGATCTCACGACTACAGGATGGACAGGCGACGCGCGACCCGGCATTGGCCGGTTCCAGAGCCAGTTTTTGCCGGCATTGCGGACACTCAAAGATCAGGTCCATTGCCACGGGTGCCTCAAACGTCGCGATACGCTCACGCAGTACTGAAACGAAATAACCCATGATATGCGCGAAGGGATTCTTCACGCCGAAAAGGTAGGCGTAGAGATTGCGGTCCGAAACGCGGTAACGTATCTGGCCCGTGAGGCCGACGTTCAACTGGTCTTTCGTCACCGCTTCCAGCATCCGCCCACCTTGATTGGCCATCGGGTTTTCGGGATCGAACGCCATATTCACCGTCTGGGTGGCCACGGAAACTTTATACACCTTTTCCCACGGGAATTTCCAATAAGGTCCCCCTGGCGGGATCACTCGCACCTGCGGGAAGATGTAGCGCTCGCGCTCGCTTTCGCGCAACGTCTCGGAGATGGGATCTTCGAGCGTGGTCTTGCCCTCAATCCGTTCTGCCCGTCCGAAGCTGGTCTTCACCGCGCGTTCGTTCTGATCCACGGTGTAAAAGCCCGCGACCAAGTAACGCACGAGGAACCACGCCACGAACCCCACTATTATTCCAAAAAAGATACCCATAATTTTCTGGCTGGTTTGGATTTATTTTCTGCGACATTCGCATGAGAACAAATTCCTCTGCAAAGCACGATGATAAAAAGCGGGAACATTTGTAGCGCCTCTGTCCGCAGGAAAACGAATCCCGTCCAGACCTGCGTCCGGACGGGATGCATAAATCTGTATGATTATCTTACTTCGCGGCGAGCGCTTTCTCGATGGCAGCAGCCATCTCGGGAGATTCCGGCGTTACCTTGGAATCGAAGCGCGCGAGTATCTTGCCATCTTTGCCGATGAGGAACTTGTTGAAGTTCCACTTGATATCGCCCGGGAACGGTGAGTCCTTGCCCGCCAGTGCAGTGTAGAGCGGATGCCGGTTCGCACCGTTCACCTCGATCTTGTCATACAGCGGGAAGGTCACGTTGAATTTGCTGGAGCAGAATTCTTTGATCTGCTCGTTCGTGCCCGGTTCCTGTCCGCCGAACTGGTTGCACGGCATGCCCACCACCGTGAAGCCCTTGTCCTTGTATTTCTGCTGGATCGCTTCCAGGCCGGTGTATTGCTTTGTGTAACCGCACTTGGAGGCCACGTTCACCACGAGGATGACCTTGCCTTTGTGATCTTTGAGGGCGGCATCCTTGCCATTGATGTCCTTGAGCGGGATATCGAGAACCGATTGGGCGGCAAAAGCCGTAAGTGTGACGAGTGCCATAGCAGCTACGAGTGCGGTGAATTTCATGCCGGGCACTCTGATTTGCCCGGCCTCCGCTGTCAAATGGCTTAAAACACAGGGGCCACAGGCTGTATGCCCGCGTCCTTCGCGATTGGCAGAAACGCTGCCAAGTCATTCACCAGCGGGAAATCCACTCCGTTCACGAAAAGATTCTTCACCAGCTCTGGCGTTTCGGCGTGGTAATAATTCACCCGCACACCATTCGCTTTTAACAATCGCACTTGTTCGGCGGAGACTTCCCCCTTTCCTAACAATTGGATAAACCCCGCTTTCATCGCGATCGTCTGCTGCACATAATCCAAGCTATTCGCCTGGCGATCCATATTGCAGATGAGAATGTCCCGCTCCACCTCTCGTGCAGCTTTTGCCGCCTCACCACCACACGCCATGAATGCCTGATGTTGCCGCTTGGCTCGCACAATCGCTTTCGCCACCGCTGCGCCGAGCGCAGCACCGCCTTTCAAGTGACAGTTCAACCACACATTGCGCGGCATCATCTCCAGCGTTTCCTCAAAAGTAGGGATGCGTGTTCCAGTAAACCGCACGTCCTTTTTCACACCCGCATCCAATGCTCGCAATTCCTTGAAGGCCAGCTCTGTCACCTTGCCCTTGCCGTTTGTGGTGCGATCCACCGTGGCATCATGCATCAGCACCAGCTCACCATCACGCGAGAGCTGCACATCGAACTCGATCATCTGTGCGCCCAGCCGGATCGCCTCCTGAAACGCCGGGATCGTATTCTCCGGATGCGTCGCCATCGCTCCACGATGCGCACACAACCCGCGCTGCGGCATTGCGATTTCCGATCCGAGGGATTTGCTCCACGAAGCAGTCGCCGTGAAAGCCCCCAACGCAGTTAGAAACGTGCGCCGGGGAAAACGTAAGGAGTCTCGGAACATGAGATCGATTTTGCCTCGCGAGAGAATCTCCCGACAAGCAAAACCGCTTCACCTCTCATCCCTCGCCCCTGGCTTTACCCGTGCAGCTTGCGCAGCACCATCGCGTTGTAGCTCCGCGTCACGCCTTCTTGCGATTTCACCTTCAACGAGCCCTTCACGATCTCGATCACCACACCCGCGATGCCGTTGATCTCCACATGCGCACCGAACGTGCATTGCGGATAATCTTCGCGGCCCATGTAATCCCGGAGCGGCTTTACTGGCGCGCTGAAGTCCGGTTGCTCGATCACATTGCGCGGTGGCGCATTCACTACCGGCGCTGGCGTCGGCTGCTTGTAAGTCGGCCGTGAGGGACGTTCCTCCTGCTTCGGTTGCGGGCCGTAAACGCGTTTCAGCACATTCGCATTGAACCGTTGCGCCACACCATGGCGTGGCTTCACTTTGAATGATTTGTCCACCAGTTCCACCACGATGCCTGTGAACCCGCCGATCTCCAGGTGCTCACCCAGCAGACACTTAGGATAATCTTCCCGCGTGATGAACTCCGTGATCGGTCGCGCAGCCGTGAGATACTTCTCCTCGGATACCACGATCTCCGCCTCCGTCTCCTCGGTTTCTTCATCGTCCTGATCATCGCGGGAAGCAGTGTTGCTATCGCTTGCGCCGTAGGAAGACGTGGAACGTTCTGGCTCTGGCGCGGGTGCCGGGCGCTGTGCTGGAGCGTAAAGTTTGCGCAACACATGGCCGTTATAACTCTGCACAGAACCATCCTGTGCCTTGACCTTCAGCGACTGGTTCACGATCTCGATGACGATGCCCGGACGACCGCCGATCTCGATCAGCTCGCCCAACGCGCTTTTGGGAAAGTCCGGCTGGACCACCAGCTCGGTGATGTCCCGGGGCGTGCCCGCATACTTGCTGGCATCCACCGTGGGCTTGTTAGGCGCCGCTGCTGGTGTGCTTGCGACATTTTCTTCCGTTTCGTTACGATTATCCGCGTTGTTTGGCAACTGCATGAGCCCGCCATCTTTACTGGCTGTGCGCGGGAATGCGAAAGGTTTTTTTGTGAAAATATTTTTCCACCCGATTTCGCAGCCGCTTGGGGGAAGAGGCGCAGCGAGCTTCAAAGGGGGAGTCCGTTTGTATTGAGCTGACTGCCATCCGATCTGGCCACCCACCGGACTGGGGGCATAGTCTCTTCATCTGAAAACTTGAAACTCCCTCCCCGCCGCCTACCCTTGCCCGTTCATGAGTCAAACGAGCGCACCTAAAGCAGCGAAATGGCCTTTTCTGATGGCCGATCTGGTCCTTCTCGCCGTTGCCGGCCTTATCATCCAGCGCGGCCACTATCCTTTGGAGCCTTTCGAGCTCGCCGGTGTCGTTGCTTGCGGTGTCGTCGGCGCTTGGTGTCTTATCCAGCCCTTCCTGCGGGAATACGAGGCTGTTGTCCGGTTTGCGGAGTCTGATTCTCTTACCTCCGTGGTCGAGCAGACGCATAACCTGGAAAAAGTCGCCCAAGACATCGCCTCGGCGCAAAACTTTTTGCAGACCGCCCAGTTGGAGAACCAGAAGGCCACCGAGGCTGCCCGGGCAATCGGTGACCGCATGACTGCCGAGGCCAAGCAATTCGCCGAGTTCATGAAGTCGGCGAACGATACGGAAAAAGGCCATCTGCGCCTGGAGGTCGAGAAACTACGCCGCTCTGAAGGGGATTGGCTGCAGGTCGTTGTCCGTATGCTGGATCACACTTTTGCCATCCATCATGCGGCTGTGCTCTCCGGCCAACGTGGCCTGGTCGAGCAAATGACGCAGTTCCAGCTTGCGCTGCGCGATGCCGCCCGCCGGGTGGGTGTGGTGGCCTACGGTGCCCAGGCGGGAGAAGCCTTCGACGCGCAGAAGCATCACCCAGCCGATGGCAAAGTCCCCGAGGGGCCGGCGCAGGTCGCCGAGGCCACGGCCCCCGGTTATACGTTCCAAGGGCGGCTCGTCCGTCCGGCATTGGTGGTCTTGGCAAAACCGCAAACCGGACCGGATCCGGTTGCTGAAACAGTTTCTGGACAGGAACCGAGCTTGCTTTAGAGCGGTTTTGAAAAATGCTTCTGGAAATTTAATGATCCCCGCTTCTGCTGGGCAGTTCTTTTGTTACCTGCCAGAGAGCGTGAAACTATCCCGTCATTGCTCGTTTAGTGACGGATTCTTGCGTGCCAAAAACTTTTGGGCTGATTCCAGTTGTGAGGTGGTGCCCAAGACAAGCACCTGATCGCCTGCACGCAGTTCTTCATCCGCTTCCGGATTGATGATCGGCGTGCCGTTACGATCGATACCTACGATGCTTGCGCCGGTTTCCTTGCGGAGACCGGTTTCGCGGATGAGCTTGCCGACTGCAATGGTGCCTTCGGTCAGGGTGATCGCCTGTAGATCGGCATCGCGGAGGAGGTTCGGCTTGGGTGCCGGTTCAGGCGGGTGACGTTCCACCGGTGTCTGGTTCAGTGTTTCGTGCAGGGCATACTGTGCCTTGGAGTAGATGCGGATGGCGGAACGCCAGAGCAAGAAGCCCAGCAACCCGGCCACCACCAGCAGTGCCAGGAAGATACGGAACGGCGGCAATAGCGGCGCGCTCAAGGTCAGTCCCAGCAGGAACAGGCCGATGAGTCCGCCGAAGGGGATGCCTTGAGCGACGATGCTGCGGATGGCTTCCGTGCGCGCACCTGCTTTGGCTTCCTTCACTTTCAAATCGGCGATGAGCAGTCCCAGTGCTTGCAGCTTGCGGAACGCTGCGATGAACAAGGGCAAGGCGACGATCACCGCGATGATCCATAGCGCTGATTTGTAGGCGGCATCATCCTGCAACATGCCTGGCAGCCATTCCGGCTGCGTGCGGCCAAAAAATGCCGCAGTGATGAACACCGCGCAGATGAGCGCCACGTTCAGGAACACTTGCAGCATCCATTTCTGGATAAACTTTCGCGCGAGGCTGTCCTTGCGTGTTTCACCGAGCTGGCCCGCCCACTTCGTGTAGATCTCCAGCGTATCCAGGAATGGTTTGGGTGCCTTGCGATCAAACCACCGCACCGCACCATCCGTGCTCTTGATCAGGTAAGGCGTCGTCAGCGTAGTGATGGCAGACACCGCCACGGCGATGGGGTAGAGGAAGTCGCTCGTCACCTTCAGGGTCAAACCAAGGGCGGCGATGATGAACGAGAACTCACCGATCTGCGCCAGACCCATGCCGACCCGCAAGGAGGTGCGGACATCGTTACCGGCGGCAAATGTGCCCAAGCCGCAACTGATCACCTTGCCCACGATCACCAGCACGCTGATGATGATGATCGGCAGGGCATACGTCACCAGCATCTTGGGATCGATGAGCAGGCCGATGGACACGAAGAAGATGGCGCTGAACATGTCGCGGATCGGCTCCATGAGATGCTCGATCTTGTGGATCTCCCGTGCTTCTGAGATGAGTGCGCCGATCACGAATGCGCCCAAGGCGACGCTGTAACCGAGTTTCGCCGCCAGCAGGGAGAAGCCGAAGCACAGGGCCAACGCGGTGATGAGCAACATCTCGTTGCTCTTGAACTTCGCGACATAACCCAACAAACGCGGCACGGCGATGAGGCCGAGCACGAGCGCGGTGACGAGGAAGATGGAGAGCTTGCCCACCGTCATGCTCACTTCACCCAAGGTCAACGAGCCCGTCATGGCGATACCGGAGAGCAGCGCCAGCATGACGATGGCCAGGATGTCCTCGATGATGAGGATGCCGAAGATCATCCCGGCGAACTTCTCCTTCGCCAGGCCCATCTCGTTCAGAGCTTTGATGATGATGGTGGTGGAGGAGATAGAGAGCATGGCACCGAGGAACAAGCTGTCCATGTGGCTCCAGCCGAACATCCGCCCGAGCTGATAACCTGCACCGACCATGAGGATGATCTCCAATCCCGCACCGAACAAAGCGGTGACGCCCACTTCTTTGAGCTTCCGCAGGTTGAATTCCATGCCGAGCGAGAACATGAGCAGGATGATGCCCAGTTCCGACATGTTCTTGATGTTGTGTTCATCATGGATGAACTCGAAGGGCGGCGTATGCGGGCCGATGATGACACCGGCCAAAATATACCCGAGCACCACCGGTTGTTTCAGACGGTGAAATAAAACGGTGACCAATCCGGCGACGATCATCACCACGGCCAGATCCTGCAAATATGTTATCCCATGCATACGGCTTGCCCTTTCAAAATGTCCTGCTGTTTCACTCAACCGGACCAAGCCCGGTTATTCTCGCATCTTTTTTGTTTCTGTTCGCGAAAAAACGCCGACCTTTCAATCCGTCAGGCTTGTGCCGGTCCGGTCTGCGTTTGGACCGGCACAAGTTTGGAATCACTACACAGCTCCGGCTGCGAGTCTGGCGGAGTTTGCCAGCGCACGAATGAATGCGCTGTTACAATCCGCCCGAGGATTTTCTAATCCTCTTTACGGCTATAGTACCGGAAAATCACCACACCAAAGATGATGATAAAGGTCCACAGCACCCATGCGATCGATTTGCCTGCCATAGTCCAGGTTTAAAAATCCGTCAGGTTGCGGTTGAGGAAGGTTTGGCCTTCCAGGACTGCGGCGAGTGGGTGGCGGATAAAATCCGCACTCTTGCCGCCTGAATGAGTTGGATCAGGCCGGGGATGGGCTGCGTGGGTGCGGCGCCGCGCGCAGGAGAAACTGCCAGGTACGTGCGAGCATCGCGGGAGCCAGACCGGGTGCATCGGACTGGAGGTGAGTGAAACGGGCCGGTTCCGTCCGGTCGCGCAAGATCAGATTGGTCGGGCCGTCGGTCTGGGGGGTGCTGGCGCGGGAGACGGAGGTGCGGAACTGTTGTGCGGGGAAGATGGCCGTTGCCGGTTCTTCATCGGCAATGGCTGTGTTCAGAAAGGACAGGGTGTTGCCAGTCTGGCGGCCGAGCCGGTACCAGCGGTGCGAGTGCGCGAAGAAGCTGGATGAAAGCCAGAGGGCGATCACCAGCAGGACACCAGCTGTCTTGATACCACGCACTGTCACCAGAATGCGTGTGGCAGGAAGGGGAGGGCAACCCTCAATTACCAAGGTGCATGAAATATTTTGCGGGGCTGTGGTATTTTTGTGAGCCGCAGTCCAAATTCTAAGGGTCCAATTATCCACCCTGCCAGAACGTCTGGCAGTTGCCTGCTATACAAACGGGCCTGATTTGTAGCCGCTTTCCAGTTGCCTCTTGCATTGGTCTGCAGCCACCCTAGCTATGAAATAAAAAGAGAGACCGGAAGAAGACAAAGGAGACAACGTTATGATCATTCCAGCGAACTGGAAGCTGCCCGATTCCATCAAGACCCGTTTGGGCCAGGCCTCATACGGGCGTCAACGCGCCATCATTGAGGAAGGGCATGTGCTGGTGGTGTTGCACCGCCCGCCTGATTCCGAGCAGAGCCACCGTGAAGGCGTGTTGTATTGGCGCAGTCCGGCCGGTGAATGGCAGACCAGCGTGGGCGGTCCCGGTATGGGTGTGCTGAAGACGCATGTGCAGATGTACGCGGATCTCGAGGCCAAACTGGCCAAGGATTATGATCATGCTATGAGTGCGGGGGAACTCTTCGACCTGATCGAAACGCTCACGCCGCTTTCCCGCGCAGCGCGGAACATGCATCAGGCGTTGCAGAACGCACGTGAAGCGGTGAAGGGGGATACCGCGATGATCGACGTCCGCGACCTTGCGTATGAAGTGGACCGCAATCTGGACATCCTCTTGCAAGACGTGCGCAACGCCATTGATTACAAGATCGCGCGTGAATCAGAAGAGCAGGCGCGTCTGAGCAAGGAAGCGCTGCACGCGAGCCATCGCTTGAACATGCTGGCGGCGCTGTTCCTGCCGTTGACCGCCATCACGAGCCTCTTCGGCATGAACTTTCATACCGGCTGGGAATCGAACAGCCCCCTGATGTTCTGGTTGGCACTGGGTGCTGGCATAGGACTGGGGGTGCTGATGATGAGTTGGGTGCTGAGCGGACCCGGGGATCGGAGGGAAAGGTGAGGCACAGCGAAAGTGATTCCTTTCTTTGACTCCCTCCCGGTTTGATGAAAAATTGACCGCATCAAATGCGATTGATCGGATCCATCGAGGGCGAGCGTGAGGCTGCTCTTTTCAGTGATTACCTGTTCGTGCGTGGTATCGAAAACCAGGTCGAACGGGAGGGGAACAAGTTTGAAGTCTGGGTGCTGGCGGATGAACAGATGGTGGAAGCCGCGAACCTGCTCCAGAATTTCAAAGCGAACCCGGCTGCTCCCGAATACGCCAAGGCGCCGGAAGCGGCGCGCAAAAAACAGGCGCAGCGGGAAGAGGAGGAGGCTGCTGCCGCTGACCGCACATTTTCCAGCCGCGAAGTGCTGACGCGTGAGCGCAGTACTCCGGTGGTGATCACGGCACTGTTGATCGCCATCTCCATCTGCGTGGCGCTTTTGTCCAGTTTCGGCGATAATCGTGCTGCCATCCAAGGCTGGTACATCGCCCAGTTCATGTCCGGGCCGGAGGAATACTATCTGCCGAAAGGCATGCCGGAGGTGATGCAGGGGGAGGTGTGGCGAGTTTTCACACCCATGTTCATCCACTACGGCGTGGTGCATCTGTTTTTCAACATGTACTGGCTTTTTTATCTGGGCGGCATGATCGAGCGGGCCAAAGGGCATGTCTATTTCGGCATCCTTGTGCTGGTGTCGGCGGCGTTATCCAATATGGCGCAGTATTACATCGCCATTCCCGGCTTCAGCCAGGGTTTGCCTTCTTTCGGTGGCATGTCCGGGGTGAATTATGCGCTCTTCGGTTTTTGCTGGATGAAGTCGAAGTATGATTTCGCCTCCGGCATAGCCTTGCATCCCAGCACGGTGGCGACGATGCTCATCTGGTTCGCCATCTGTTTCACCGGCATCCTCCCCATCGCCAACATGGCGCACACCATCGGCCTGGTGGTGGGTGTGATCTGGGGGGTGGCTTCAGCCCGGCACAGCTTGCGGAGGTGAGGCTGGGGTGACGGGAACGGGCGGCGATCGCGTGCCACTGAAATGCGCTAAATTTGAGACGGCGTGGGCGGATGGCGGTTCTGGCACATGCCAGCCTTTACCTCGAGAGCCAGACCGGCTTCACTCCACTGATCACAGAGAATATTTTAGCGGACCAAACCAAGCGATGACATCTCAGCAGCCCATCACTGTGCGGTTTGATCAGGATCTGACGGTCACCAATCATCTGGGTGAGCAGATGAATTTCCCCGCTGGCTCCCTGCTGCACGGCACATTGTTCCTGACGCCGTACGATGGGCCGCTGGGTGTCAGGGAGTTTCAGAATCCTCAATTCATTGATGTAAACTTCGAGTTTCAGCATAAGGAGAAAGGCAGCATTTATCGCGGTCTGCTGACGCCATGTGACTTATGGCCTGTGTCAGGTGCAACGGTTCAGACGGATGTTCCGGGGTTCACTCCAGAGGTGGGACCGGTTGATGGTTTGCTGGATCACCGGGAGGAGTGGAGATGCATACTGCTCGATGGTAGCCATCATGGATTTTTGTTGAAGTATATCGGCTGTTCTTTTTCGCTTATGATCGTGGATGACAGTGTCTTGGTCCGCTGCCGCTACTATGATCCCACCGTTGGGGAAGATCTGACCATTTTCTATACCAAGAAATTCGTTGAGATGCTGTTTCTAAAAGCGCCCCGGCTTTATCTTGATGACGCCGACGCGATCGAGGACTTTCTGCCTCACGGTGAGAGTTATGTATCCATTGAGCAATGACTGGCCGTGGAAGCGCATGCTCGCGATTTATGCTGCCTTGTTTTTCCGTCTCGAACGGGGCAAGCTGACAGCGTCCCTGCAATGAAAACTCTCCTCGCTCTCCTCATCTCCGTTTGTTGGACCGCTTCTGCCCTGGCTCAAGGGCTCAAGCCCACCGCGCAAAACATTTCCTATGCCGGTGAAACGCATCATGAACGCCAGGTCTTGGACATCTATGCGCCGAAAGAGGCGAAGAACCTTCCCGTCATCTTCTGGATTCATGGTGGCGGGTGGCAGGGCGGCGACAAGACCAGCGTGCAATTGAAACCCCAGGCGTTTGTGGGAAAAGGGTTCGTCTTCGTCTCCACGAATTACCGTCTGCTGCCGCAGGTGGAGATGGACGTCATCATCCGCGATGTCGCGAAGTCCCTTGCGTGGACGCAGCGGAACATCGCCAAGCACGGTGGTGATCCACAACGGATCTTCGTGATGGGCCATTCCGCTGGTGCGCAACTCGCCGCCATCCTCTGCACGGATGATCGTTACCTGAAAGCGGAGAATGTTGCTCTCACCAACATCAAAGGCTGCGTGCCGGTGGATGGGGACACCTACGACATCCCCGCCATGATCGAGACCGCTGAGACGCGCAACCGTGTCCATGGCTTGCCGCAACCGAAATACGGTCACCGCCTGAAATTCGGCGACGATCCGGCGAAGCATATCGACTACTCCGCCGTCACCCACATCGCACCCGGCAAGAGCATCCCGCCCTTCCTCATCCTCTACGTGGCCGATCACCCGGACAACGCCGCCCAAGCCATCCGCCTGAACACCAAACTCACCGAGGCAAAGATCACGTCCAAAGCCTATGGCGTGAAAGAAACCAACCACACCCGCATCAATGCCAATCTAGGCGTGGCCGATGATCCGGCAACGATGGAATTGCTTGCTTTCGTGCAGAAAGTGTTGGCGCAGGTAGCGGAGAAATAATGATATGCCTTCAGCATCAGCAGGTGCGCTTCACAGGGCGCGTTTCGACACTGCCCCGCACAGACTGAGGAAAGTGAACGGGGAGGCACGGCATCCCCTCACCCCGGCCCTCTCGCCGAAGCTCGGCGTGTCTATGAGGGGAGAGGGAGACCATTGGGCCGCGTTGAAAGTTTTTTGCGCGCCGAATACGCGCCATGATTTTAAGGTCCAGTCAGGGATCGAGAGGACTCTCGCCCAACCATGTTGATGGATTGAAAATTTATGAAAGAGCAACCGCTGAAATTGTTGATACTGGGGGCGCATCCGGATGATGCGGAGTTTCGCGCGGGTGGCATCGCGGCCATCTACCGGGCGCTGGGGCATACGGTGAAGATGGTCTCGGTGACGGATGGCGGCTCGGGGCATCATGCGATGAAGCGGCCGGAGTTGATCGCGCGGCGTAAGAATGAAGCGGCCAAGGCGGCGGCGATCATCGGGGCGCAGCATGAGGTGTGGGAGTTTCCGGATGGTTTTCTGCAGCCGACGTTGGAGGTGCGTGAGCGGATCATTCGCGAGATTCGCACGTTCGCGCCGGATCTAGTGCTGACGCATCGGCCGGATGATTATCACCCGGATCATCGGGCGGTGGGGCATGCGGTGCGGGATGCTTCTTATCTGGTGACTGTTCCGCTCGTAGTGCCTGAGGTGCCGATCCTTCGACGCGATCCCGTGGTGGCGTATCTTTACGATCATTTCACCAAGCCGTATCCGTTTCAGGTGGATGCGGTGGTGGATGTGACTCCACACATCGACAAGATCCTCGCGATGCTCGGCGCGCATGCCTCGCAGTTCTTCGAGTGGCTGCCGTTCAACCGTCGCGAGATGGATGCGGTGCCGGATGATCCCGCGGTGCGGGCGAAGATCGTGAGTGATTTTTATCACGAGCGCGCGCATCACCTCGCGCAGAAGTATCAGGAGCAGGTGGTGGCGAAGTATGGCGCAGAGGCTGCGAAGAAGATCGAGTGGGTGGAGGTGTTTGAGATCAGCGAATATGCGTCGGCGCTGAGCCCGGCGATGCGGGAGAGGTTGTTTCCGTGAAAAGTGGAGAACAACTTTGCGGCTGAAAGTTTCCTTTCCCCTCACCCCGGCCCTCTCCCTTGGGGCTGAGCATTACCCACCAGTCTATAAAGCGAGAATGAACAAGACTGAGGACAGGGAGAGCTGTGTTTTTCGGCGGCCGGTTTCATTTGAGAGGTCGGCGGTGAAGGCCAAAGTCAGGGCAAAGCGGCAGCTTTGCCCCACCTTGATAAGGGGCTTCAGGCTGTTTTGGATGCCGTCTTCCTTGTATAACCACTTGTGGGTAATGCTCAGCCCTTGGGGGAGAGGGAGTCAACATTTCCCGCATTGTGACGTTTTGTTGCGGTTATCAAATCAGTGTTGCAATGCGATTCAAACGCGTTTGAAATCTATTTGATCATGAAGAAACAAACTTTGATTTTGGCTTTGGCATTGGGGTTCACGCTCAACGGATGGGCGGCGGAGTTGAAGACGAAGAGTGATTGGAATGTGACTGGGCATGTGCCGCGGGAGAAGTTCATCTTGCAGAGTCATCGCGGGGCGGGGGTGCTGGCGCCGGAGAATACGATTGAGGCGTTTGAGCTGGGGTGGAAGCTCGGCACCTACCCTGAGGCGGACATCCGTACGACGAAGGATGGAGTGATCGTGGCTTTTCATGATGCGAATTTCAAACGGGTGGTGAAGGGGGCGGATGCGGAGCTCCAGAAGAAGGGCGTGGAGCACGTGACGTTTGAGGAGTTATCCAAGCTGGATGTGGGGGCGTGGCATGGGGAGGATTTCAAGGGGCGCAAGGTGAAGCGCATCGCGGAAGTTTTCCAAGCGATGCAGGGGAAGCCAGAGCGGCATCTTTATTTGGATATTAAGCAGGTGGATTTGAAAAAGCTGGCTGATGAGGTGAATGCGGCGAAGGTGTCCGCACAAGTGGTGCTGGCGTCACCCAAACCCGAAGTGATCCGTGAATGGAAATCTTACGTGCCGCAGTCGGATACGCTCTTGTGGATGGGCGGGGATGAGAAGACGTTGCGGGCGCGGGTGGAGAAGTTGAAGGAGGAGAATTTTGCAGGGATCACGCAGGTGCAGATCCACATCCGCCTGAACACGGACAAGGCGAATCCGAATCCGTTCACGCTCTCGAATGATTTCATTTTGGAGCTGGGCAAGGAATTGCGTGCGCGGAAGATCGTTTATCAGGCGCTCCCGTGGACGGATGACAAGACGGTGTATGCGACGTTGCTGGACTTGGGGCTGATGGCGTTCGCGACGGATTATCCGGATGCGACGCAGAAGGAGATCGGGGCGTATTATGAGCGGAAGAAGAAGTGAGGAAGGTTTTTAGCCACGGATGGGGGAAGAGATTTTTGACAGGATTAACACGGAAGGAGTTTGAAGTTTTCAGTGTTCAGTTTTCAGTGGGAACGGCGCAAAGATGGCCACAAAGAAGCGCAGAAGGCACAAAACAACGGGGAAGAATTAGGGGGAAAGGCAGCTTCAAATATTAAGTTACGTAGATTGGGTTTTGTGGATGTTCTTGAGGGTGAATTGGTTGGGTTTTTGCTGCAAATTTTAGCGAAAAGTGGTGGTTTTCTTGCGGGTTTTGTGGGATAGATTTTAGTGCTGGCAGCTCGCTGCTGGTAAAGGAAGGGCTGCAAGCCGGTTACGTGTTTCGGGTTTTAAGTTTCGAGTTAGGGACACGGAAGGCTGAAATCCCCGCTGAGTGATTCGGTGGAATCGTTTTGGCAATTCCTTATGGAGTCATCATGGAGACGTGGTGCGGGTGAGAACCTTCGGGTGAGCCTTGACGAAAAGAGTTTGGGCATCGCGGCAGCGATTGCCCCACCATATCTCTGGTAGGATCTGTGGGTGTGTCGGGCGTGTGGATTGGGGCTCGTAAGCTGGAGGGGGAAAGGGACGTCGGTGAAGAATAAAGCCGGGGAATCTTGAATACTCACTGCGGAACCAGCCGGGTCATCAGGCATACGCTGAATCTGAAGTTCCAATCGTAGGGACGGAGGAATCGATAGCTCGCAGGGGTCGGATGGTTTCATTGCTCTTTGACATAGTTCCTTTTAAGGAATGCAGAATTAAGAAGGCGGAATGAAGAAATGGGGGCACCCTCATCCTCAATCCTTCTCCCGGCCGAAGTTCGGCTGCCAAGGGAGAAGGAAGATTGGGAAAAGTGCGCTCGTTAGCTTCTAACCATCTTCGGCTGCATTCTTTGGTGGAGTGGCTGGCGAGGGTTGGGTTTGGGAGGTTGAGGCCGGAGGCTAGAGTGCCGTAGCACAGGATGCCTTGAACGGGTTGCCGGGCGGAGCAAACCAAGCAGAAAGCCACTTCGGGGGAATGGTAGTTGCACTACGGGCCTATAGTTAAGAGGAGATAGTGTTGAGAGTTGAGTGAGGGGAAAACATCTAACATTGAAAGGAAGGTTAGTTATAGCCTCCTTGCGTCGGCTAAGGAGGGGCGGCCCGCTGAGGACAGCGAACACTACCTTAAAGTCTGTTCCGCTTAGTTAACTCGGCGGCGGTTGCGGGTTGGGGTGGAGGTTGGAAACGGGGATTGCCATGTGGGCAATCTGTCATTAGTATGTCGCATGTTTGGCTGGCAATTTGTTCCGCGCCAAGGCTTAGGCTGCATGTGCGGGATAGGGAAAAGGGACCACGCCAGGCGTTTATTGATACCCGACTGAGCGCATTTAACCGTCATGGCTGCCACATTGACTGAGAGCGAGAAAGCTCAACTCGAACAGACCATCGACATGTTCGAGGTCATCACGCAGTCCCAGCCGCAGGACTATCAGTCGCTGGAGATCCTCAAGGAAGCTTACATCAAGCTGAACCGTGAGAAGGATATGATCAATACGGCGAAGCGGATCGCTTCGGCGTATGTGCAGCTGGGCCAGCTTTCTTCGGCCATTCTCGAGTACGAGAGCATCTTGCAGAAGTATCCGGATGATCCGGATGTGCAGAAGGCGCTGGCGGAGATCGAGAATCGTGCCACGAACCTTTCCGCCGCTCCTGCCATGGAAGTGGTGGAGACGAAGGCGCCGACCGGCCAGACGCAGTTCATGCAGAAGCCGGGCGCGGGTCCGGGTGCCGCCGAACTGGAGGATGGCAAGGCGATGATGCGGAAGATCTTCGTGGACGGTAAGCTGGTGAATGCGGGTGACTTCGACATGTATTGGAACACCCCGGCGGACAAAGATCCGGCACAGACGATCGAGCCGTTCATCCAGGTCATCGCGGACAAGGGTTTGCTGCCCATCGAGCAGTCATTGAAGATCATCACGGAGCGTGCGCGGCTGGCTTACATGCCGCTGGATAAATATGACGTGGATATGGAACTGGCGCGGAGTTTCCCGAAAGGGACTTGCCGCCGCTGGTGCGTGGTGCCGATCGACCGCATGAGCAAAACGGTGATCGTGGCGACGACGAACCCCTTCAACAAACAGGCGGCTGCCGAACTGGAGAAGGCGACGAATTACCGGCTCTTGTGGTATATCGCTCCGCCAGCGGACCTGGTGAAAGTCTTGAAACGCGTGTTCCGCTAAACCACTTGAATAATTAACGTATGCCTCCCGTAAAATCATTTGGTGAACGTATCGCCGATGCGCTGGTGGAAGATGGCGTGCTGACGAGCAAGCAGGTTGAGGAGCTCCTCGAATTGCAGAAGAAGGAGGGCACGCGCCTGCTGAAATTGCTCATCGACAAGTCGTATGTGAGCGAGACGGATATGACCGTCTGCATGGGACGTGTGCTGAACACGCCGCCAGTGAACCTGCCGCGTATCGGCATCCACCCGGAAGTCGCGCTGCTGATCCCGAAAGAGGTGGCGACGAATCATAAGGTGATCCCGGTTTCACGTCTGGAAGGAAAACTCTTCCTGGCGATGGCGGACCCGCTGAACGTGCTGGCGCTGGACGACGTGAAGCGCATCACGAAGCTGGAAGTCCTGCCGATGATCGCCTCGGAAAAGGCGATCCTGGACAAGCTGAACAACCTGGAAACCAACCGGGCGAGCATGGAAGACATCATCCAGGAGGCCGATAAACAGGCCGAACTGGAGGCGGAGGCCGATGGTGCCGAGCTGGTCGCGGATGCCACGGATGACTCGAATCCGGATGCCCTGGCTGCCGCTGGTGAAGAGGCGCCGGTGATCAAGCTGGCGAACCTGATCCTGGTGCAGGCGATCAAGGACAAGTCGAGCGATATCCATATCGAGCCTTTCGAGAAGATGGTGCGTCTGCGTTACCGCACGGACGGTGCGCTGACGGACATGCCGCCTCCGCCGAAGAACATGCAGATGGCGTTGAGTTCGCGTCTGAAGATCATGTCGAACCTGGACATCGCCGAGCGCCGGTTGCCGCAAGACGGTCGTATGCGCATGAAGGTGGCGGGTCGCGACATCGACTTGCGCGTATCCTTCCTGCCGGTGGTGCATGGTGAGAAGATCGTGTTGCGCGTGTTGGACAAGTCCAACTTGTCCGCGAGCATGGACAAGCTGGGCCTGGATCCGGACAGCTTCAAGCGTATGAAATCCGCGGTGGATGCACCGCACGGTTTGATCCTGGTGACGGGCCCGACGGGTTCCGGCAAGACGACGACGCTTTACTCCTGCCTGAATGAGCTGAACAACCCGGAGTATAACATCATCACGTGCGAAGACCCGGTGGAGTTCCAGATCCCGGGCATCAACCAGGTGCCGATCAAAAAGGAGATCGGGTTGACCTTCGCTGCGGCATTACGCTCGATTCTGCGCCAGGACCCGGACATCATCATGATCGGTGAGATCCGTGACGAGGAGACGTGCGAGATCGCCGTGGAAGCGGCGCTCACGGGTCACCAGGTGTTGAGCACCATGCACTGTAACGACGCGCCGGGCGCCGTGACGCGTATGGATGACATGGGCATGGCACCGTTCTTGATCTCGTCCTCGGTGATCCTGGCGTGCGCGCAACGTCTGATGCGCCGCATCTGCCCGGTGTGCAAAGAGCCGATCCAGTATCCGCCCAAGATGTTCGAGGATCTGGGCATCGATCCAAGCTTCTTCGGGTCAACGCCCATCTTCAAGGGCCGTGGTTGCGACCGTTGCAAGAACACGGGTTACGCCGGCCGTTGTGCCATCATCGAGATCATGACAGTGACTGATGAGGTGCGGAAGATGATCCTCAAGCGTTCTTCCGGCATGGAGATCGCCGCCGTGGCGGTGAAGGAAGGCATGAAGAACCTGCGCGCGGTGGCCTTGGACAAGGTGAAGGAGGGCGTATCCACACTTGAGCAGGCGTTGGCGCTCACGATGGGTGGACACTAGTGTCCTGAGCGCAAGAGGAGCGCATGAAACGCGTCCTATTCGTGGATCATGTGGACCGGGTCCAGGGTGGAGCAGAGCTGAATATCATCGAGCTGCTTACCAAGTCCCCGTTCCCTCGCGAATGGCGCGTGGCCTGTGCCTGTCCCGATACCAGCCCGCTCTACAACGCGCTCAAGAACGCTGGCATCGAGTGCTTCGATTACCGCATACCTGCAGCATTGAGCGAGGCGCGGTTCGTGGATCGCGGTTTTCCTCTCAAGCGTTTGATGAAATGGCCGGCAGCGTTGCGTGAAGCACGCTGGCAGTTGCACACCATCATCGGACAGTTCAAGCCGGATGTATTGATCACCTGCACGAACAAGGATCACTTCGTGGCGGGCAATGCCTGCAAGCTGGTGAACTTGCCACATGTGTGGTGGGCGAATGACGCAGTCACGGGCGATTTTTTCTCCTGGCCTACGAGGAAGGCATTTGGCTGGTATGCGCGGAATGCGGGGCGATTGGTTGCGGTATCGGACTACTGCCGGGAAGCACTGACGAAATTGGGCATACCTCCGGAGAAAACGGTCACCATACATAACGGCATCCCGCAGCTCACGATCGATCCCAATCGCAGCGGGACATTGCGCGAGTTTTTCAATATACCGATGAGCGAGCTGCTCGTCGGTACAGCGGGAAGGTTCACACCTTGGAAGGGGCAGGAGCTTTTCCTGGAGCTGGCGCGGCGGTGGGTGGAGGATAATCGTCCGGGACACTTCATGCTGATCGGCCGCGCATTCAATGAAGAACAGGCGTTCGAGGAAAAGCTCAAGCAGTTCGTGGTGAAACACAAACTGGACGGGCGGGTGCACTTCGCTTCGTATCAGAGCAATCTTCCGGCCACGATGATGGAGCTGGATGCGTTCCTGCACACCTCGACACGGCCGGAACCATTTGGGCGAGTGCTTTTGGAAGCCATGCTCGCGCGGGTGCCGGTGATCGCAGCGAATGCCGGTGGCGTGCCTGAAATCATTTCTCATGGTGAACACGGATTGCTTGCCAGACCCGGTGATGTGCAGGATTACTTCAACCAGATGGCTCTGCTGGCCGCTTCGGAAGCGGAACGGCAGAAACTGGCGGCGGCGGGCCGTGAGCGGGTATTGAAGCAGTTCACGGTGAACCGGGTCAGCCAGCAGTTTGGCAAGTTGCTGAACGAACTTGTTACGCAATAACGGCACAGCCGCGCATGCGCTTGATTTTTGTAACACTGGGCTATCACCCCGACTCCGTCGGCGGGGCTTACCGCTATATCGCGGACCTCGCCGAACGGCTGGCGCAACGTGGGCATAAGGTCGCCGTCATCTACCCTGTCGCGAAAGATCAGTCGACGGCTCGCGACACTTTGAATGGTGTGGAGCGGTATCGGTATCCCGATGCAGAGGGCATGTTCTTCGCGAACTGGAATACGGAGAATCGCAATGTTCGCACACTCTGGCTTGAGGTCACGAAGTATGGTGCTGAGCCGTCCATCACCGTTCTGTGCCACGCGTTCTTCTCTCCCCTGCTGCATGTCAGCGGGCCGAACTCCGTGTTTCTCTTTACCGGCCCTTGGGCCGAGGAATATCGCTTCGCCCAGCAAGCGCGTGCCTTGGGTATGGGCCGCAAAGCGCTGGATGTCGTCATCCGCCGCACGATGCGCATCTCCGAAGGACAGGCGCTTCGCCGCTCGCGCGCCATCGCGACCATCAGCGAATATTACCTGCGCGAACTGCCGCGCTGGCATGGTGGCGGATTGCCGCCGGTGCGCGTGATCTTCGGAGGCGTGGATCTGCAACGCTTCCAACTGCCAGCAAATCGCGTCGCAGTCCGTGAGAAGTGGAAACTCGATGACCGCGATTTCCTTTTCCTTACGGTTCGCCGCCTCGATCCGCGCATGGGTCTCTCAAGTCTTATCCGCGCTTTTGCGTTGGTCGCGCTGAATCATCCTAATGCCCGTCTTTGGCTTGCGGGTAAAGGCCCCGATGCACCGCAACTTGAGGCGCTCGTCCGTGAGTCCCAGCTGGAGCATCATGTGAAGCTTCTCGGCTTCGTGCCGGAAGCAGACTTGCCTTCCCTCTACGCTGCAGCGGATTGCACGCTGATGCCCTCGCTCGATCTGGAGGGCTTCGGCCTGGCCACGGTGGAGTCACTCGCTTGCGGTACTCCTGTGATGGGCACGCGTTCGGGTGCTACTCCTGAATTGCTTGAGCCATTGGATGCGCAACTTCTCTTTGAACCGGGCGATGTCGCCGGACTCACGCGCAAGCTGGAGAAGGTCTTGCAACAACCTGGCGCTTTGCCTGATCGCGAGAAATGCCGGCGCTACGCGGAGGAACGGTTCTGCTGGGATTTGCCCGTGGAAAAGTTTGAGACGTTGCTTCGCCAGCTCTCCAACCCGGAGGGTGTGTGAAGATACTGGAATTGGGGAAATTCTATCCGCCCTATCGCGGCGGCATGGAGACGTTGCTGGAGTGCTGGTCGCGTGGATTCGTGCGACGTGGTGGCGAAGTGAATTGCGTGGTGGCGAACACGGCTTCGCAGACGGTCCATGAAGTGCTGGACGGAGTGAAAGTGCATCGGCTTGCCAGTCACGGTTCGCTGCTCTCCACGTCGCTTTGTCCCGCTTATCTCTCTGCTACCAAGACATACCCTTCGGATGTCTGGCAGGCACATTTTCCGAATCCGCTGGCTGATGTCGCCTGCTTGCGCGGCGATCCGAAGACACCCATGGTGCTCACGTATCACAGTGACATCATCCGCCAGTCCTCGGTGCTGAAGTTTTATCGTCCTATCCTCAAACGTCTGCTCGATCGGGCCGATGTCATCGTGGTGGCCACCCCGAACCATCTGAAGTATTCCCACACCTTGCCACCTTATGCGGCGAAGGTGGAGGTGATACCTTTCGGCATCGATCAAAGCCGTTTTCTCCACACCGATGCCGCCGAGCAGGAGGAAGTTGTTACGCTTCGGCAAAAAGCGCAAATGAGGCCGATTTTACTAAACATCGGCAGGCTGGTCGGCTATAAGGGGCAGAGCTATTTGGTGGATGCCATACAAGGCTTGGATGTTGAGGTGTGGTTCGCGGGTACCGGGCCGTTGCAAGCGGAGCTGGAGCAACAGGTCAGCCGTTTGGGTTTGCAGAATCGTGTGAAGTTTTGGGGCGGAGTGGATGATCGGAAACTCGCTACGCTGTTGAAGGCTTGTGATGTGTTTGTGTTCCCGTCCATCACACCGAACGAGGCCTTCGGCATCGTGCAGATCGAGGCCATGGCCTGCGCCAAGCCGATCATCTGCACTGATCTGCCCTCGGGTGTGCCTTGGGTGAACCAGCACAATGTCACCGGCTTGGTGGTGAAACCAAGTGATGTTCAGGATTTGCGAAACGGCATCAAACAGTTGATTGAGAATCCGGCTCTCGCCCGAAAGATGGGTGAGCAGGGCCGGCAACGGGCGGCGGTGGAGTTCACCGAGGACCGCATGATTGATCGCTATTGGGAATTGTTTCAGCGCCTGCGCCAACGCGCATGAACAACTTCAAGACATACCTCGCCGTTCTGGTGATGTCCGCGCTGGCCTCTTTTTTTTTGACGCCGCTGGCGAGGAAGCTGGCGTTCAAGTGGGGGGCGATCGACAAGCCTGATCCGCGCAAGGTGCATAAAGAGCCGATGCCGCGCCTGGGCGGGCTGGCCGTCTTCGGCGGTTTTTGTGCGCCATGGCTCGCCTTCTATCTGCTGGATAACCGCGTCACCGTCACCTTCCAGAACTATGAGAAACTCTTTCTCGCTCTCATGATCGCTGCGTCTCTGATGCTTCTGTTGGGAGTGGCGGATGATGTGAAAGGGTTGAACGCGAAGCAGAAGTTTTCCTTCCAGACGATGACCGCGCTTGCGTTGTATTTCGGCGGTTACCAGATCACGTTGCTCAGCAATCCCTTCGGCGGGTCCATCGCCTTGGGCTGGCTGGCGTTGCCGGTCTCGGTGCTGTGGATAGTCGGTGTGACCAATGCGATCAATCTGCTTGATGGCATCGACGGTCTTGCCACCGGTGTGACCGTTTGCATCGCGCTTTCACTGGCCGTCATCAACATCATGAATGACAATATCATGGTGGCGTTGCTGACGCTCTGCCTCGCAGGTTCCTGTCTTGGTTTCCTGCCGCATAACTTTTCGCCAGCCAAGATATTCCTCGGCGATTCCGGCAGCCTTTTCATCGGTCTGGTGCTGTCGGGCATCGGGATCATCTCCTTGTTCAAGGTGACCACGGCTGCCATCGTCATCGTGCCCGTGATGCTCTTTGGCATACCTCTCTTCGATACCACAGCAGTTTTTTTTGGCCGGCTGATGCGTGGCGATCCACTTTTCAAGGCGGATAAAACGCATCTGCACCACCGTCTACTGCACATGGGCATGGATCATCGCCAGGCGTCCTTGTTGCTTTATGCGGTTTCGGCAGCGCTGGGCGGGGTGGCCATCTATGTGAACGTTTACCATTCGCCTCGCACGGTCCTCATCGCCAGCGCCTTGGTGGCGTTGCTGGCCATCTATGTGCTTTTCACCCTGCGCGATCTGGACAAGCCCAAGGACAAATCCTGACATGCTTCCACTGGAATCTGCCATAGAGCGTATCCTTGCCTGCATCCAGCCGTTGCCCGTGGAGCCGGTCGCTTTGTCCCGGGCGAGCGGCCGGGTGTTGCGCACTGCTGCCATCTCCGTCACCGATCTGCCTGCCTTTGATAATTCCGCCATGGACGGCTATGCCGTGAAGGCCGCCGAGACGGAAGGGGCGTCTCCTGAAAATTTGAAATGGCTGAAACTTGTCGGCCAGATCGCGGCGGGTGAACCGGCGAACTGCTCCACGGTGTCAGGCACCGCTGTTCGCATCTTCACCGGATCCATGATGCCTGAAGGCGCTGACTCTGTGGTGATGCAGGAGGACACCCTTAGCCTGCCTGGGCGACCTGGTGAAGTGGCGGTCAAAGAGGGGGTGAAACCATGGGAAAATGTGCGTTTCCGCGGCGAAGATGTGAAGCAAGGCCGCGCCGTGGTGAGTGCCGGCACACGTCTCTCTGCTCAACATATCGCCGTCATAGCTGCCAGTGGCATCGCCCAACTGCAAGTCACCCGCCAGCCAGTCGTCGGGTTACTCGCCACGGGCAGTGAACTTGTTGAAGCAGGCCAGCCGCTCAAGCCCGGCCAGATATACGAGAGCAATCGCCTGATGCTTGCCTCACTGCTCGCCACATGGGGTGTGAGGACGGTCATCTATCCCATCGTGGAAGATACCTTGGAAGCCACGCAGGCTGCTTTGCAGAAAGCTTTTTCTGAATGCGATGCCGTGGTCACCTCGGGTGGTGTTTCCGTAGGTGGATTCGACTTCGTGAAAGACGCTTTCACATCGCTCGGCGGCAAGCTGGATTTCTGGCGCGTAGCAATCAAACCCGGCAAACCGTTTGTCTTCGGAGAATGGAATGATCGCTTCCTGTTCGGCCTGCCGGGTAATCCTGTCTCCGCTTTCGTTACGGCGGCGCTTCTGATGCGTCCGGCTTTGCTGCGCTTGCAAGGCGTCAGCGATACTGCGCTACCGCTGATCCATGCCACCTTGGCTGAGCCGGTCACGAACCGCGGAGACCGCCGCCATTTCGTCCGTGTGACATTGGATTCATCCGGCCACGTACGCCTGGCTGGCACACAAGCATCACATCAACTTCATTCCCTGGCTGCGGCGAACGCATTGTTGGATGTCCCGCCAGAAACCACTTTGCCTGCCGGTGCGGGAGTGAAGATTTCTTTGCTTTGAACGGTAAACAGAACGGGTAGAGGGTTACCCCGTTGTGGCTTCTTCATCTCGGCGTTTCGGCCAGGGTTTACGGTCATCCCATGGCTGAAAACTCGAGATTTATTCCTCCACTATACTCCTGATCTCGCCCTTCTTCACCCGCGTCTTCAACTTCTGCCCCGACTTCACCCTCCCCGCATCCCGCACGATCGCGCCGGACTCTGCATCCGTCGTGATTGAATACCCGCGCTGCAAAACATTATCCGGCCCCAACAAACGCAACGTGCTCTGCGCCTGCTTCAACCGCGCTTCCAACCGCTCCACCTGATGCCGCGCCAGCTCATGCAACCGCCGCTCCGCCTGCGTCACCACCTCGCGACGCACCTTCACCTGCGCTGCCGGACGCACCTGTTGAAACCGTTGGAGCACTCGCGACAGCCGGTTCTGATGCTCCCGCAACTGCACCCGCGCACAACGCACCAGTGACATCTGCAAATCATCCAACCGCTGCAACGCCTCGTTCAACTTGCGCCGCGGATGCATCCGCGCCAGACGACTCGCCAACGCATCGAGATTGTCGAGCTGCTCATCCAGCCGACGTCGCACCAGTTGCTTCAACCGGTGATTCGATTTCAGCACGAACTCCCGCGCCAGCACCGCCTCCGCCGTGATGATCTCCGCCGCCGCACTCGGCGTGGCCGCGCGGAAATCCGCCACAAAATCGCTGATCGTGAAATCGATCTCATGCCCCACCGCCGAGATCACCGGCAGATAACTCTCAAAGATCGCGCGCGCCACCGGCTCCTCATTGAACGCCCACAAATCCTCCAAGCTCCCGCCGCCACGCGTCACTAAAATCAGATCTAACCGTTTGCCCTCCGGTTGCGCCGCATTCCACGAGTTCAGCAACTCTATCGCACACGCGATCTCCTGCGCCGCCCCAGCTCCTTGCACGCGACATGATGCCAGCATGATCTCCAAACCCGGATCACGCCGCATGATCACATGCATCACATCCCGTATCGCCGCCCCCGTCGCGGACGTTACAATCCCGATCCGCTGCGGAAATCTCGGCAACGCCCGTTTCCGCTCTTGTGCGAACAATCCCTCCGCTGCCAGCTTCTGCTTCAACTTCTCGAACTGCACCTGAAGCGCACCGATGCCCTGCAACTCCACCGCCGTCACACGCAACTGATACTGCCCGCGTGGCTCATACACCGTCAGATCACCGTTTAGCACCACCTTCTGCCCATCCCGCAAAGAATCCCGCACATCCAACGCCTCACCCCGGAACAACACGCAACTCAACTGCGCCGCCGCATCCTTCAACGTGAAATAGACATGCCCGGAACTTTGCGCCCGCAGATTCGTGATCTCCCCCGTCACCCAGATCTGCCCGATCTGCTTTTGCAACGTCCGTTTGATCTCCCCCGTCAGCTCCGCCACCGTCAAAACCTTACGCGTCGCCTCCTTCGGGAAAAGCTCCCCGAAGTCCCACTGCGATGACCCTTTGCGACTCATTCAATTCGTTAGACATATTGAAGCGACTGATGCAGAAAACGCGAGCGGGAAAACTCCTTCATCGTGCAAGACGTGAGTTTATCGTCCCTTGCGGGTATAACGTGACCGTTGATGGTGCATCAGAATACCGAAAACTTCCCTCTCATCTTTGATATTAGGTGTGATGAGGTAGAATGTGTTTGTTGCGGCTTCCCGCATTTCCTTGTCAGGATCCCAAAAGAATTTTTTAACGTCCGGAGAATGGACCGCAGCATTAGTTTCGAACGATCCTAACAGCCATAACGCCTCGGGCCGATATACCGTGTTTGTCGATTGAGCAAAGGACATCAGCACGGCCATGGCATTGGTATTCCTTTTATCCACAGTCCCAAAGTCGACTGCGGCCTGATAGCGAACCTCATCGGAAGTCGATTGGAGCAGTTTTTGCAAATGCGGCTTCATACTATCCTTGCTTCCACCCGTTTTCAAAATGACCCTGACGGCATCGAGTACCACTTCGTCGTCCCGATGAGATAGAAAGCGCGTGAAGTTGGTCTCCGCCACATTGGATTTCTCAACGATTTGTTGAAAGAGATGCAGTATGAAATCCCGCACTCTCTCATCTTGACTGTCCAGATATTTGAGCAACTCAACTTGCGGCCACGGAATTCTTTCTTGATCCATCTTCCAACTCCTGGACAAAAGTGCCCGGCAGGCTGTTTGGCGAACCCCGGGAGATTCGTTGCCCAGAAAATTCACAACCTTCAAGATGTCGGGCTCGGTCTCAAGCAGTTCTTCTAAAAGAAAACGGGCCCGTTCGCGCCGCCGCACATCAACCAGCGGTTGAACTGTCTCAGACCTTAGAAATTCTGGCAGGTTCGGATAAACAGAGATGTATTTGGTCCGAAGATAACCATCCTTTATCTCCATCTCCGCGATTAATTGCAGATAAACATTGGTATTGAGCCGTCGGAAGCGCTCGGGAGCTTTGTAAGTAGGAAGTAGACCCCTATCCATGAGTTTGACAATATCCGCATACTGCTCTGGCGGCGGATTCCTTTCTTTTTCCTCGATAAAGCACAACCAGCCGCTCAGCAGCAGAATACTGCCGAGCAAAATCAGCCGAAAATGTTGCTCACGACTCCTCATGAAATCTGAAAGATTGAAAGCGAAAACGATAAAAATGCCAGCAGGAAAAACGCTATGGCCTCGGCACATTATTCGTCAAACCCCGCAACGTATTCGTGGCCTCCTGACGGACCCGTAGACTGGGATGCGCCAGGAGCTTCTGCACCTCCGGCACGGTGGCTGTGAAGTGCGGCGCATATCCCCGGATATACGAAAGCGCCAGAGTCTGCGCACTCTCATTCGTGCTGGACAGGCTGCGCACAAAAAGCGGCAGCACCTCGCTCTGGATCACCGGGGAATTGGGCTGCTTGATCACATAAACCAAACCCGCATTGATCCTTGTCGATTCATTTGTGGAACTGAAGAACGCCCGGATCGCTACCAGAGCAGCAGCGTGGCCCTTATCCTCCAACAACAGAGCCAGCGCAGCTGAATTGCGCACCGCATCATCCTTGTCCGCCAACATCCCCTCCAAAGCCGATTTCACACGCGGCAGTGTAGTGATATCGAATTGCAACGCATTGATGATGCGCCGTCTCACTCCGGCTTCGTTGTCTTTGAGAAACTGCACCAGTTCGAGGGGAAAAGCCCGGTCCGTTTTCCTCACGGCCTCAACATGTGTCGCGATGACTCTGGCCGTCAACTCCCGGACCTCACTCCGCGAATCCTGCAACAACGGCAGCAGCTTACGCAGATAATCTTTGCACTCCGGCATGTCCAGAAGCTCCCACGCAGCCGGACGGGCCAATCCCTCCAAATCCCTCGGTCTGGACATCGTCTGGCGGACAGCCTCCGGCGATTCGTAGTAAGTCTTGCGATACGTTTCCTCCAGCTTCGTTTCTTTATAACCCACAAGCTCGATCAATATGGGCACCGCATTCGTTCCCAGGGCCAGCAATCGTTTGCGTTCGGCTTCTCGCGGTTGCGTCGGTCCATAATGCAGGCGCTCCAGATGCTCGATCACCTTGTCCCGCAACGAAGGCTCAGCAGCCCGGGTGACCTCGGTGAAAAAACAGATGCATCCCAGCAAGCAAAGGGGAACAGACCAAGCTCTGATAAAGTTTCTCATGCTCACAGCTTCGGCACATTATTCGTCAAAACCCGCAACGCCTTGCCTGCCTCCATCTGGATAAAGTTGTTGGTATTCGTCAGCAGCTTCTGCACCTCCGGCACCGTCGATGTGAGAACTTTTCCATTCCCCTGCAAAAGCATAAGCGTCATTGCCTGCATCTGACTGTTCGTCCCCGAGAGAATGCCATTCACGATCGGACTTATCTCTCGGTCCACTTCAGGCGAATTTTTCCGCACTATCAGATACGCTCCGATCGCATTGAGCCGCACCGCTTCATTGGTCGATTTCAAAGAGGCGGTCACCACCGCCCAAGCTTCCGGATGATTCTTATCTGAACGCAGCAACGTTTCGCCAGCCCGCACGCGGACCCGTTCATCCTGATCCTGCATAGCGTTTTCCAAGGCTGCCTTCGCCCTTGGCAGATCATTGATACGTTGCCCCAGTCCCACCATGGCATACTCACGCACCATCGCATCATCATCCTTCAGCAAAGGTATCAACTCCAACTGGATGGCGGCCGGTGCATTCTGACCGCGCATCGAGAATATCGAAGCCACTGAACGCCTCGTCTCCGCCCGTTCATCCCTCAGCAACGGCACCAAATCCTGAAAATAATCCTTCGTCTCAGGCATCAACATCAGCAGAAAACTCGCCTCACTCCGCAGCTTGGTGATGAATTCCGGCTTGGACAAATGCTTCTGCAACGTAGCTGGCGTAGTCAGATAAACCTTCTCATACCACGCATCCATCGCTTGCTGCCGATACCCCAACACCTCGATCAACGTCGGTATCGCATTCGTCCCCATCGCCTGGATGCTTTTGATCACCGCAGGCTGATTGGTCGAGATGACCCCCTGTAGCAGCTGCAACACCTGCTCCCGCGGCGTCTGATTCGTCACCTGTGCAAAACCCTCCCCCGCCCAATCCATGAGCAGCAGCAGAATCAACGCGATGCCCCATCTTTTCATAATCTCATCACGGCTTCCTCGGTGATAACACCTCCGGTGCGATCTTCTCCAAAGCATTTCGGGCCGCCTGCTGCACTTCCGGCTCGGTGGATTGCGCATGTTTCAACAATACCGGCACTGCCGCTTTTGCTCGTGGCCCAAACCGCTCCAGACAACCGGAGGCACTGATCAGTTGATCCTTGTCCGAGCCGGATAAGGTGCTGATGAAGATCGGGATCATCTCATCTTCCAGCCTTCCCTTCGGCGAACCTATGCTCAGATAATAAGCTGCCGCCCTGTGACGATAGGTGGCATTGGTTGAAGTGAACAGGGCCTTGAGCGCCTGCAACGCCGTTTGATGGTTTCCATCAGTCTGCAGCAAGATCGCGGCTGCCGCCACACGGACCTCTTCCACCTGATCATTCAAGACTGCTTCCAATGCCGCTTTCGCACGAGGAATTACCGCCCAGCGCGGACTGAAGGCATGGACCATGTAAAGGCGCACCATATGGTCGCTATCCCTGAGCGCAGGCAGGCATTCCAGCATAAGACCGTCTTCCAAGCGCTGCCTGTTATTCGCTATGCAACTTTGCACCAATGAAGCCGCCCGCCGGCGGACCTCCACCCGTTCATCCTTTAAGAGACTCAGAAGATTCGTCAGATATAATCCTGTCTCAGGCATGTTTAGGAGCAACAAGGAAGTTTGGCTGCGTAATTTCTCCAACGCTTCCGGTTTGGACATCCGGCTCTTAACACTTGCCGGAGCCTTGGCATACGCCTTTTCATACCATTGATCCATCTGCGTGGTCTCGTAACCTAATATCTCAATCAATAGAGGCACGGCATTTGTCCCCATCGCTTTGACACTCTGAAAAACGAAAGCCTGATTGGTCGTGTAGAGATTTTGCAGATGCTGCAAGACCACTTCACGGTCAGCAGGAGCAGCCGGTTTCCCCGGCAGCAGTCCCGGGGCAATCTCGCTCAACGCGTTAGTGGCAGACCGTCGCACGTCCGGATCGGCAGATTGCAACAGCTTCTGCAACTGCGACACCGCCCCAAGGCCGCGAGGTCCAAACTCCCCCAGAGAATTGGCCGCATTACGTTGTGTCCAGACATCATCATCCGACAGCATGTTGATGAGCACAGGAATCAACTCCTTTTCTGTGCGCGGCCTGATTGGATCGCTGTTGATATAATCCCGCACGGCGAAATAGCGTGTGTGTGCATCCGTCGATGTAAAGAGAGACTTCAAGGTGGCCAACGCCCTGGCATGGTTCTTGTCTGCGCGGAGCAACGCGTTCGCCGCCTCACGCCGCAGGTCTTCCCGTGCATCTAGCAGCACCTCCTCCAAAGCTGTCCTGACCTCAGGTATCGTCGCCGCCAGTCTGAAAGCCTTAAGAATGTATGTCCTCACTAATGGATCCTTGTCCTTCAACGCGGGTAAGGCGGGCAAAAGCAGTTCCCCATCCACTTGATGAGAAAAATAGGCTAGCGAAGTGGCGGCAACGTTACGGACTTCTGATCGCGAATCCTGTAACAAAGGGAAAAAATTCGTCACATAAGATGTCGCCTCAGGAATACTGATGAGCGCCTCTTGGGCAGCGCTTGATGTTCGGGACCGTAGCGTTCTTTGGCTCATCTTTCCTTGGGCAACGCCGGGGTTTTTAGTCTGCAACCGGGCTTGCCATTGATCCAGTTGCTCCGGCGACCATCCCATCACTTCGATCAATACCGGGGCAGCATTTGTTCCCATCACAATGATGCTTTGCAGGGCGGACTGCTTGTTAGTGACCGCCATCATTTCCTCCAAGTGCCGGAGAACTTTCTCACGAGAACTTGTCTCCGCCCCCTCTGAGACAGACAGGCATAGCACCGCCATGAGCGACAAAAGAAAGAAGACAAGGCGGCCTCTCATAGCGTGACGATGCCCGACTGTATGTCTATCCCTGTATCAACGGCAAGACATCCCGAAGAGGGCAGGGGCAAAATCTTCTACGGACCAAGGTTCAGATGGTGGCCACTGCCGTTGTGGATGGCAGCGGTGCTGTGCGTTGGGGATTCGGCGGTTTGCATAGGGGATACGGAAAGACTGGACCGATGATGACAGCGGACATCTGCAACAGGTTGTTACTGCAGACTGTTGGAGATTGCTGTGGGGCGGAGACCCGCGCTTGGCTTGCTCAGGTCGACACCTTCCCGTTAGCCTGTGTGGGACATGCTCACGGCCACACTTAAATTCTTCAGCCCGCTGGCGCACCCGATCTGTTTGATCTGGGTGGCGTGTCTGATAGGGGCTGTGGTGGCCAAGCGGAAGAAGCTGAAACCGACGATGTTCTTTTTGTTGGGCATCGCGCTCTTCATCTCACTCGTGGCGAGCCGTATCCCGCTGTATCTCATGGGACGCCTAGAAGCGCCTTATGCGTATGTCGAGATGGAGAAACTGGAGTCTGGAGATGCGGTGATCCTATTGGGCGGTGGTGCGGGATATACAAAGACTGATCCCTTGGGCATCAATTTCAATGAAGCTTCAGACCGGATCATAACCGCCATGGAACTGATGCGGTTGCAGAAAGCACCGTTGCTTGTGCTGGGCGGTGGCGGTGATCCGAAAGAGAGCCAGGATATCAGTGAAGGCAGTACGGTGAAGCGGTGGATGGAAAAGAATCTGTCGGTGAAGGTAGAGATGATGGAACTCACGGCTTCTGGTAACACGCATGATGAAGCGGTGAAATGTGCGGCACTGGCGAAAGAGCGCGGATGGAAACGGGTCTATCTCGTGACGTCCGGTTACCACATGAGACGGGCGGAGGGAGTGTTTCGCACAGCAGGTCTTCCGGTGATCCCGGTAGGATGTGATTTTGTCCGTTCAGGAATGCTGAACAAATCGCCATTCAATCCGCTACCGTGGCCGCCGGGGATCGAGTTGTTCAGCCGGTATGCGCATGAACAGGCGGGGTGGGTGGTTTACCGGATGCGGGGGTGGATCAAGGTGGAGGAGGCGAAGAAGCCGTAGCCAAGCCCATCACTTCTCCAATGCTGTGGAAGGAAGGTTAGTCAGGATCAGTTGTTCCAGCGCTCGATTATATGAAGCTGCATAACGCCAAGCTACTTGATGATAATCAGATTGAGGTCGGCGCATCACATCTGTTGCGTAGTAAATGACTTGGTATTGTTTCTGATCATAGATCCGCTTGAGAGAGTAACCATTGGTGATACCTGGGATGCTTGAGTGAAATTCTCCCTGAACGATGTAGAATTTATTGTTTCCATGGGCAGCGGCAGCGACGGCGGCGCGCCGAGGTGAAGCGGATTGAAGCTGGGCGATTTCCCTTTGGTAAAATTCTTCTCTCATCCGCTTCTCGTTCACGGTTTTGGAATTCCGGTAATCACGATAAAGGAAAACGCTCAAAGCCAGCAGCGCACCAAAAAGGATGAGCGTTCTGGTTTTCATGGGTTGGACGCCGCGGGCAGGCGATTGGAGAGTATCAACTTCTCGAGTGCCAGATTATAAGCTTTTGCATAATCACTGGCCGCCAGCACGTATTGCAGATGCAGTTCACTTTCGATGACATCACTCGTGCGGGATATCACGCGGTATTGGCGGGTTTGCAATGCTGGCAGAAGGATAGCTCTATTGGTGATGCCGGGCAGTGATAGTCCCACGCCCATCACTCCATAAAAATTTGTATCACCTTTGGCAGCAGCCGCGACAGCATCCTTGCTTGGATCAGCCGTGCGATAATGGTGGGCCTCTTTTTCAAACCATGTCGTCGCTGCATACTTTATTTCCTGCTTGGCACGTCGAGTTTTCCATTGCGGATGAAAATAGATCGCCAAGTTCACGGCTATCAGCAACCCGATGAGAGAGGTGATGGCGGCCTTGGCTTTCATGGAATCATTGGCTGATGTTCAGCCTATCACAGCACGCACCAGATTTCATGCGCGAACTTATTTGTCTTCCGCAGTGAGTTCCTTATGCGGTGAACTGGTGATGGCTCCGCGTTCATCGATCACATTCAGGAAGAAGGTGAGCGGGCGTTCTTTTGGCAATACGGCACTGACAAAATTTCCGTTAAGTGCAGCAGGGACAGCCTGCCATTTGCGTTTATCATAGGTGCCGGTGTCGGTGGTGTAACAGAGTTCGCCTTTAGTGATAGCAGCAGAGCCTTTAACTTCGGCTTCAGTAGTGTTTTCGATGATCGTCATCGCAGTCACTTGAGCGAGAGGTGCGGTGTGGCGCAGAATGCTATCCGCGAAGAGGCCGATCTCCTTCGGGTTCCAACCCGCTGGATGCGAATGGCCCAGCTTGATATCCATGTGCAAGGTGCGCGGGCCTTTCACTAAATTGTAAGACTTTTGATAAACGCCGAGCCGGTAGTAGAAATCGGTAGGCCGGTTCACGAAGAGGATGGGGCAGGTGACATTTGGAAGATATACTGAGGGATCGAACAGATTGCACCAGCGTTTGGATTGTTCGGGGCCGAGCTTCTCGAATTGCGCCAGCCACGCGCTGTCTTCCCATAAGTAGCCGCTGCCATAAACGGGGATGGCACATTTCAGACGGTCATCCACACCCGCGACGATGCACGTGAGGTAACCGCCCCAACTGATGCCGGTGATGCCGATGCGGTTTGCATCCACTTCCGGCAGGCTGCGCAGTAGTGAGTGACCGCGAATGACAGCGGCGACGGCGTGATAAGTCCACATGTCTTTCACATCAGTCGTGGGGAACTTCTGAAATTTCTCGATGTCACTTTGGTCAGGGCCGCCATCGGGCAGGCGAACTTTCCCAGGGCCATTGCCTGCGGTGTCCATGGCGAGGGCGACGTAACCCCGCTTGGCCCACATCTCCGCCCAGTTCGCGAAAGCCTGTCCGCCGCCGCCGTGGACGAGAACCATGGCGGGGAAGGGACCTTTGCCCTCGGGCCGGCCAAGATACGCGAAGACGCGGGTGGGTTTGCCTTGGAAAGGAACGTTTTCGTAATAGACCTCTTGCACGAGGCCGGTGGTGGTTCCGAAGGTGTGTGCGGGCTTTTGATAGAGAGCCTTGAGATCCCAAGTCTTGTTGGGAACGCTGTAACACACGATGATCGGCGGTTTTTTAACCGATGTCGGCTTCTTAGCATGACTTGATTCACAGCCGCCAAGGCCGATGGCTAATAGAATCAGGAGAGTGAGACGTGAAAGGAAATGCATGCCTATGGCTTTAATATAAATTACTGCCGCTCGCAAACTAAAGGAATCATGGGGGTGCAACGCAACGATAGAAAATGACAACGCAACGGAGGCGGAGAATCTGCTGCTCTGATTGAATGTGTTTGTGCGCTAGGTAAGTGAGTGCTCACGTCACCTGGCATATCGGGTCAGCCACCTTTCCGCGGTTATCCTCCTGCGGTGATGCCGGGTGACGTGGAGCCTCACCGCAAAAAGGAGAGTGCAAGCGGACGACAAAGATTCGCAATCCAACGACAGCGTAAACTTTACCTCTCAACTAGTGTGACGCCATGACCGCAAAGCGTTTCGATCATTTCATGGCGTTCTGGCAGCAACTCACAAAGGTGCGGAAGCCGGCCAAATCCAGCAGCAGCCGTCGTGCAGCCGCAGCCAAGGCGAGCTTGAAGGCCGCGTTGGCCCGCTAGTCAGTTCTACGTGGAACCATGGCAGCGAGGGATATGGATGGTGTCGCTAGCACTTTGCGACAAGGGCGCTATTTTATGAGCCGTGGTTCAGATTGCTTTTTCCGCGCATCAAGGCTACGTTACCACCTGCTGGAGAAAATGTTATGACTACGCTTATTCCTAAAAAGGTGGCTGCTGCCATTTACAAGCAGATCGGCTTGGAATTCTTTGCCTCGATGCAGTATGAGGCGATCTCGGCCTGGTTCAAACAACAAGGGTTGCCGCGGCTATCGGCGCATTTCGCCCAGCAGGCGAGCGAGGAGCGGGCGCACGCGCACCGCTTCATGAAATATGTGGTGGATACGGGCACGCCGCTGGCGTTGCCGGCCATCGATGCGCCGAAGTGCGAATTCAAATCCGCTGAAGAAGCGGCGCAGGTGGCCTTGGAACACGAGATCAAGGTGACGGATTCCATCAAGGCGTTGTTCGATCTCGCGGAAAAGGAGGGCGATCGCTTCACACAGACATCTTTGCAATGGTTCATCAACGAGCAGTTGGAGGAGGTCTCTTCTGCGGATGAACTGCTCCAGATGATCCGCCGCGCTGGTGATGGCGGGTTGTTGCTGGTGGAGTATTTCCTCGGTGGTGGCGGAACAGGCGGCGGAGCCCCCAAGGGTGGCGAGTGATATAACTTATATAAATTGTTTAAAACCCGCAGCGTGAAAGTGCTGCGGGCTTTTATTTTTTGATGAGAATGAAAATAGATGAAAAATATTTCAATCACCCGCTGAAGATGCTTCCAGATCTGGTTTCTTGAAAACTTAACACGAATAGAACACCTGATTTTATTGGTTAAAAATGATTTCAATGGGAGGATTGCGTCTGTGATTCCGAATTTCCTGTTTCGCAATCTTACAATAGAAAATAGCAAGTGAACGAAAGCGGAGGCTTTTCGAATTATATAATTTGCGCACCGTTGTCCGGTCGTCACCGGAGAAAGTTGAGGCCCGGTTGGACTCAAATTTCATAAGGCATCTGTGTGGCGGCCGGGCGACGTGACTTTATTATATACATGAAGAAATACGAGCAGACGCAGCAGGGGGTTGAAACAAATCCGGAAAGTCTAAGAAAACCGTCCATCGCCACGCTGGCATTGGTGAATGTCATCATGCTGGCGGGTGCTGGCGCCGCGCAGGCGCAGACGAATACGCCACCAGCAGTGGCCGGTTCGTCCACGAATGCGCCGACGAAACTGCCGGACGTGGTGATCACTGGCGAGAAGACGAAGGATGAGACGGCTTATAAGCCGGAACAGGTTGCTAACCCGAAGTACACGACACCGCTGGTGGATACTGCGCAAACAATCACTGTGATCCCCAAGGCGGTCATCGAGCAGCAAGGTGCGACGACCTTGAGCGAAATCATGCGCAACATCCCGGGTGTGACGATGCTGGCAGGAGAGGGAGGTGGTGCTTCGAGCAGCGCAGGTGACACGTTCTTCATGCGCGGTTTTGATGCGAGCAATAACATCTTCGTAGATGGTGTGCGCAACCAGGGTCTGATCACGCGTGATGCCTTCAATCTTGAAGCGGTGGAAGTTTTCAAAGGCCCTACGGGCAGTGATACTGGCCGCGGCAATGGTTCTGGTTACGTAAATATCGTTACGAAGTCGCCCGCGTTGGAACCTTTCTATCGTGCCAGCCTGGGATACAACTCGGCCGACAACACCCGTTTCACAGCGGATGTGAACCAGCCGTTGCAACTCGGCGAGAAAGACACCTGGCTGGGCGGTTCGGCGTTACGCCTGAACGGATTGGTGCAGGGTGGCGGCGTGGCGGGCCGTGACTACGTGGAGCGCAATAGTTGGGGCATCTCGCCATCATTGGCATTGGGATTGGGTACGCCAACGCGTGTGGTATTCACCTCCACATATACCGAGCAGGACAACATTCCTGATTACGGTCTGCCAACAGCGACTTTGAATGGCAATAGTGGCATCGATCGCGAGAACTATTATGGCAACGTGCTCTATGACTTTGAAGAAGTCAGCCAGTTCAGCGCAGGTGGCCGCATCGAGCATGATCTCTCGGACAGCTTTACGTTGCGCAATAACACCGTCTACACGGAGACGCACCGTTTGGCGGTGATCACGGGGTTGGGCAATATCAATGCTGCGGGTCAGGTCGCGCGTATGCGACAGGCAAACGAGCGGTACAACAAGATTTTCTCAAATCAGACGAGCGGCACCATCAAGTTTGACACAGGCCCGCTGGAACATGCCGTGGTGACGGGGTTGGAATACACTTGGGAAGAGCAATACACCCCCACGGTGATTGGTGCCGGTACCGCGGCAGTTACTCCGTTTGACGGATACAACCCCGATCCATACTACGATGTTACCGGCTATGGCCCGGTGCGGAACGGCGCTTACAGCAGGGGCTCTACGGACACGGTGGCGCTGTATCTGTTTGATACGATCGATATCGGTGAACGCTGGCAGGTGAATGGTGGCGTGCGTTGGGAGCATTATGCGACGCACTTCACTTCCGTGGATGCAACCCAGGCAGTGACCGCCGATCTGGGCGCGGATGGACACATTCTCAGCAGCAAGGCGGGCTTGCTCTTCAAGCCGGCCTCCAATGGCAGCACGTACTTCGGTTTCGGTCGCACAATGACGCCTCCGGGCAGTGCGAACTTCAACCTCAGTGGTGCGGCGGGCAATGTGAACAATGCCAGCACGGATCCGCAGATCGCCGACAACTTCGAACTCGGCACGAAGTGGGAATTCTTCAAGGAACGCCTGGCGGTCAATGCTTCGGTGTTCCGGACGATCAATCACAATATTCTGACGCCGGATCCGTTGAATGTTGGTTCCTTCATTTACGACAGTCGCGAGCAGATCGTGAATGGTGTGGAATGGGGTGTGGCGGGACGCATCACGGATGAGTGGCAGGTCTTTGCCAACTGGTCCTACCTCAACACGGAGTTCTCTGACCCGGCCAATGCAGCCAACGGTGCGGCCATCCAATGGACGCCTGAGTTCTCGATGAGTTTGTGGACAACGTATCGTCTGCCTTTCGGCCTCACGCTGGGTGGTGGTGCGCGCTATGTGAGCACCATCGCCCGTCAGACGACCAATACTCCGGGTGCGAATATGCCGGAAGCGCCGGATTATTGGGTCTTCGATGCCATGCTGCAGTATGACATCACGAAGAACATCAATGTGCGCCTGAACATCTACAACCTGGCTGACGAGCTGTATTCCAGCAGCTTGAACAACAACGGCGGGCGGTTCAATCCGGGCACACCGCGGTCAGCCTACCTGACGGCCAACTTCAGCTTCTAAGCTGGATAGGCAAAAACTACCTGTCGGCGGCTTGCACTCGCCCAAAACGAGGTACGCAAGCCGCCGATAGAAAAACGCAAGCCACCGCAAGCGCGGGATTTACCGGTTCTCTACTTTATGAATCCTTGGCCCGACAGCCGTCGGAGAAATTTGAGCCCTGTAGGCTCCGGTTTCATAAGGCATCCGCACGGCTGTCGGGCTGTAGTGACTTTAATAAAATGATGACGCAGAAGAACACAGTTCAGGGGCAGAAGCCGGGATATCGTCCGTCTGCCAGCACGTTGATGATGGTCAATGCCATCATGCTCGCGGGGGCCAGTGCCGCGCAGGCGCAGACGAACACGCCGCCAGTCGCGGCGGGTTCTTCTACGAACGCGCCGACGAAGCTGCCAGACGTGGTCATCACGGGTGAGAAGACGAAGGATGAGACGGCTTACAAGCCGGAGACGGTATCTTCACCCAAATACACGGAGCCGCTGGTCAATACGACGCAAAGCATTACGGTCATCCCTCGCGCCGTCATGGAGGACCAGGGTGCGACTTCTTTGCGCGATGTCTTGCGCAACGTTCCGGGCATCAGCATGCAAGCAGGCGAAGGCGGTGTGCCGGCGGGTGACAACTTGTCCATCCGCGGTTTCAATGCCCGCACGGACATGTTCATCGATGGCGTGCGTGATTTCGGCGGTTACTCGCGCGACCCGTTCAACATGGAGCAGGTGGAAGTGATCAAGGGCCCGACGTCTTCCTCCACGGGCCGTGGTTCCACGGGCGGTTCCATCAATCTGGTCAGCAAAATGCCCAAGGTGGACCCGTTCTACAGCGGTTCCGTAGGTGTCGGCACGGATAACTATATCCGTTCTACCGTGGACGTGAACCAGCCGTTGAAGGATACGGGCTTTGAAGGCACGGCTTTGCGGTTGAATGGTGTCTGGCACCAGAACGACACGCCCCGCCGTGATGAAGTGACGAATGAGCGCTGGGGTGTGGCGCCGTCACTGGCTTTCGGTCTGGGCACGCCTACGCGCGTGACGTTGAGCTATTTCCACTTGGAGCAGGACAATATTCCGGACTACGGCATTCCGTTCGTGCCGGTGGGCAATACCGATCCCTTCCTCGCCGGTTACGGTGATCAAGTGGCCCCCGTGGATTATTCCAATTTCTACGGTCTCGCCAATCGTGATTACGAGAAGACCCGCACGGATTTGGGCACGGCTCTGTTCGAGCACGATTTCAACGATTCCTACAGCCTGCGGAATCTGTTCCGCATGGGCATCACCAAGCGTGATTCCATCATCACGGCTCCGCGCTTCTTCGATTCCGATCCGGGCGCAGGTGTTATCAATGACACCCGCGTCAACCGCCAGATCCAATCACGTGACCAGACGGATACGATCATTGCGAACCAGACCGACCTGACGAGCCGTTTCGAAACCGCCAAGCTGGAGCATACGTTGGTGACCAGCCTGGAAGTCATCGGTGAATCTTCGGAGAACTACACGCGGGCTGGTGTTACGTCGGTAACGGACATCTATAATCCGAACCCGAACGACCCGAATCCAGGCGCTGTCACTCGTACGGGTGTGGTGACGGAAGCCCAATCCATGTCGGCGGCCTTGTCCATATTCGATACGATCAAGATCGGTGAGAAGTGGCAGGTCAATGGCGGTGTGCGCTTCGAGCACTTTGAAGTGGATGTCGGTCCGTTGCGCTCCAACGATGACATGATCAGCGGCCGCACGGGCTTGGTCTTCAAGCCGAAGGAAAACGGCAGCGTCTATTTCGGTTACGGCACGTCCTTCAATCCTTCAGCGGAAGGTTTGACGCTGGCCACGACCGCGACCGCGGCGAACAACGTCAATACGGATCCCGAGCAAAGCCATACCTACGAGCTAGGCACCAAGTGGGAATTCTTCAAGCAGCGGCTTTCCATCAGCGCTGCCGTGTTCCGCACGGACAAGACGAATGCGCGCACGGAAGACCCGACGAACCCGGCCGACGTGATCGTGCTGAATGGTGTGCAGCGTGTGGATGGCATCGAGTTCGGCGCGGCTGGCCGCATCACAGAAGAATGGCAGGTCTTCGCCGGTTACACCTACATGCACAGTGAGATCGTGAAATCTCTGAACGCGGCCGAAGTGGGCAAGGAATTGAGCAACACGCCGGAGCAATCGTTCAACCTCTGGACGACCTATCAGCTTCCGTTCGGTCTCGAACTTGGCGGCGGTGCGCAATTCGTCGATACCCGCTACAGCAGCAACACGAACACGCGTCAGGTGGAAGGCTATGTGCTCTTCGACGCGATGGTGGGTTATCGCATCAATAAAAACTTCGATGTCCGTCTGAACGTCTATAATCTGACGGATACGACCTACATTGACCGTGTGGGCGGCGGCCATGTGATCCCGGGTGCGGGACGCTCCGCTGTGCTGACGGCCAATTTCCGGTTCTAAGATAAACATGTTAATCAGCATTCCAGATGTATTGACGCCGCAGCAAGTGGCTGAGGCACGGCAGATCCTTGAGAGCGCCGAGTGGGTGGATGGCAAGGTGACGGCGGGTTATCAATCCGCTCGCGCCAAGGACAACAGGCAGATCCCGGAGGGGCATCCGGCGGCGCGGCAGGTGGGTGAGATGATCGTGAACGCGTTGAGCAAGAATCCGCTGTTCATCACCGCGGCCTTGCCTTTGCGCATCTTCCCGCCGCTGTTCAACCGCTACACCGGTGGTCAATCATTTGGAACGCACGTGGATAATGCGATCCGGCAGGTGCCGGGCACGGGCCATCGCATCCGCACGGACCTGTCGGCCACATTGTTCTTCGCCGGACCGGAAGAGTATGATGGCGGCGAGTTGTGCGTGGAAGACACGTATGGTGTGAAGAAGGTGAAGCTGCCGCCCGGACACATGATCTTGTATCCGGCGACGAGCTTGCATCACGTCACGCCCGTGACGCGGGGTGCGCGTCTGTGCTCGTTCTTCTGGTTGCAGAGCATGATCCGCGATGACACCCAGCGCTCGCTGTTGTTCGACTTGGACATGGCAATCCAGCGTCTGAATGCGGATGTGCCGAATCACCCATCCACCGTGAGCCTTACGGGCGTGTATCACAACCTGCTCCGCCAATGGGCGGAAATGGGCTAACTCATTGTTATTTGTCGTATGAAACAATCTCTCTTCGCTTCATTGCGTGCGTTAGTGCTGGCCGCCGGTCTGACTGGTGCCATCACGGCGCAGGCGCATAATATCTGGTTGGAAGACCTGCCGAACGGCGAGGTGGGATTCCGCTTCGGTGAGATCGGAGAGAAGGTGGAGACATCACCGGGACGTCTCGATGCGTTCACCAGCCTGCAAGGTTGGACGGTGGCTACGAATCAGTTCAAGCTGGAGAAAAAGAGCGATCACATCCTGCTGCAAGGCAGCAAAGCATCCGCTCCGGTACTCGCGGAAGAAGCGGGCATGCCGGTGCGTGCGGTGCAGAATCCGCGTAAGACGATGTTTTACGCACGCTGGCAACCGGCTAAATCCGAAGCAGGTGAAGCGGCGCTGACGCTGGACATCGTGCCGACGGGTAAGGCGGGCGAATACAAAGTGACGTTCCGTGGTCAGCCACTCGCAGAGGCCAAGATCAAGGTGGAGGGAGATAAAGGTTTTACGGCGGATCTGACCAGCAATGCTGAAGGCAAGGTGACTTTCAAGGCACCGTCCAAGGGATTGTTTTTGCTGGTCTGTGTTCATCGCGAGACGTTGGCGGGCTTTGCCGGGGGCAAGGCATTTGAGGGCCTGACGCACAGCTCCACCCTTTCCTTCCGCCAGCCATGAAGCAGAAGTTCCGCAAAGCACTTTTCTGGGTTCACCTGGTCATCGGCCTCGTCGCCGGTGGCGTGATCGCGATCACGGTTTTCACGGGTGCTTCCATGGCGTTCGAGAAGCAGGTGATCGCGTGGGTGGAGCGGGATGTACGCAAGGTGAAGCCGCCGACGGCGGATGCACCGCGCCTGACGCTGGATGAGTTGGGCAAGAAATTGCGTGAGGCACAGCCGGAGGCGCGTCCGGCGAGCATTGTGGTCTCTGCCGATCCGACGGAGCCAGTGATCTACAGCATGGGCCGGACGAACACGGTTTACCTGAATCCTTACACCGGCGAAATCCAGCAGCCGGGTGCGAAGAAGACGCGTGAGTTCTTCGCGCTGATGCTGCGTTGGCATCGGTGGTTGGGTGTGAACACGCCTCCGGGCCAAGGTCCGGGAGGTTCTGGTGGAATGGGAACGAATGCGGTGGCAAGTGCACAAGGCGGTTCTAATACTGTAGCAACTGCTGCGACTGCTTCTACGAATGCCGTAGCGGCGGCACCGGCTGGTGGTCCCGGAGGGCCGGCTGGCGAACCTCGTCCAATGAGTGCGCGGGAGATGGCGGGCACGGTGGTGGGTATCTCCACGATCATCTTTGTGCTGTTGAGCATCACGGGTATTTACCTGTGGTGGCCGCGTCACTGGTCTTGGAAGAGTTTGAAGGCGGTCTCGGTGGTTAGCTTCAAGCTCAAAGGCAAGCCGCGTGACTGGAACTGGCACAATGCGATGGGGCTGTGGTCTGCACCGGTCATCGTGATCATGGGTTTCACGGGCATCGTGATGGCGTTCCATGATGTGGGTGACTGGATTTATAAGCGACCGGAAGGCGATGCAGCGAAGGCTTTGATTCCAACGGTGCCGACACCGGCTCCGGGAACGCGTCCGGCGAATCATGATGTATTGCTCGCTGCCGCGCAGAAGGAAGTGCCGGGCTGGGAAACGATCACGTTGCGCCTTTCCAATCCGCGTCAGCGCGGTGGTGGCGGTGGAATGCAACGTCCGCAAGGTGGTGCTCCGGGTGCAGCGGTGGCGGGCACGACGGTTGAGGCGAACAGCACGAATGCGGTGGTGGCGTCTGCGGAAGAGAGACCTCGCGGTGAAGGCAAGCGTGAGGGTGGTCGCCGCAAGCGCGAAGGTGGCAATGCAGAGGTGGCGCAGAATGCAGAAGGTTCTACGAATGCAGCTCCGGCTGTGGCCGCAGCGACGGCGTCTACCGGTGGTGAAGCGCGTGAAGGTCGTGGCGAACGTGGTGGTGAGCGCGCCAAGGGCATGGGCGGTGAAGGTCGCGGTGGGGCTGGTGGTATGGCTGCCGCTGCGCCGCAACCGATCAATATGACGGTGAAGACAGAGGCGTGGATGCCGTTGCCTTACCAGCTTCAGCTTGATCCGTTCACGGGGGATGTGTTGCGGAAAGAGAGCTTGTCCGATTACGGGGTGCGTCGCGGTTTCCGCACGTTGAACCGCACGTTGCACACAGGCGAGGCGTTCGGGTTGCCCGGACAGGCGATCGCGCTCTTTGCCTGCATCGGTGGCATGGTGCTAGTTTACACGGGTTTTGCGCTTTCCTTCCGCCGCTTCCGTAACTGGCGGAATCGCAAGCATGATCTGGCCGCCAAGCCGGAAGAGAAGTCCGCTGAAGCCGAGAAACGCGCTATCGCGCAGCCGGAACCGGAAGTGATGGCGGTGCCTCGCACGGCCACAGAATAGACGGTTTAAACAGCCCAATCGTAACAGAAAGAGGGCTTGACCAGATTTATTTGAGATTTAGTCTCAAGAACTGCTCTTAGCAGTATGGTGACCACGCAAGAACCAGCTAAATTGATCGTGAAGGTGCCTCCGGCATCGCTGGAACGTTGCGCCTTGGGGGAAGCGTGCCCGACGCGGTTGACGTGTGAGCTGGCGCGGCAATGTCTTCCGCAGGACAAGCCGGACCCGAATGTGAAGTATGCTTGGGCGAACGCGATCTGTGTGCTGTTCATCCTCATCGGGCTGTATGGTTTGAAGTCGCCGTTGTTCATCTTGCCAGCGGAAGCGAAAGCGGAAGAGGTGGTGGTGCCGGTGTTGTTCATGCCGCCGCCTCCGAGCATGCAATCGCAGTCGCTGGCTCCGGCAAGCGAGAGTGCGCCTGCGCCAGACAGCATTGCGGAACCGATGGAGATGCCGGAAGTGGCTCCTGCGGTGGCTCCCGAAAATGCGAATGTGGCGTTTGCCGTGCCGGTGGAAGGACCTGTGCGCGTGGTGGCAGCACAGTATGCAGCGGCACCGCCGGTGATCCGTAAAGTGGTGGCACCTCCGCCGCCGGGACCGACGGGTAATGGCACGGGTGGAACGGGGGATGCGGTGGAGTTCAGTCCGGGTGGCGGGGATGGCGGAAAATATCCCCAGCCGACATATCCTGCACTGGCTTTGAGCCGTGGCTATCAAGGTGTGACGGTGTTGGAGATCGTGGTCGATCGCACCGGTTTTCCTTCATCCATTTCAGTGCGTGACAGTTCTGGCTGGGATATTCTGGATGACGAAGCCGCTTACACTGTGAAGCGCAAGTGGCGCTGGCCAGCCGGGCCGCAACGTCATTATCTGGTGCCTTTTAAATTCCAAATCAACCAGAAGAAATAGTCTTCGGCCAAGTCGTAACCGCACGTTTTATTACCCATGCTCGCGAATACTGTCGTTGAATTGTTCATCAAGGGCGGCCCCATCATGTGGCCGATCCTCATCGTTGTTCTGGTTGCCGTCGCGGTGGTCGGTGAGCGGATCATCTGGTGGAGCACGCTGGCGAAGAAGCGTGATGCGAAGCGGCTGGAGCAGGTGTTGACGGCGATCGAGGTGGGTGATTTCAACACAGCATCGAATCGCGCGAAGGATTCAGAAGACCCGGTGATCCGTATGATTTGGCATGGGTTGAACCATGTTCACTCTTCCATGCAGGGGGCGTTGCAGGTGGCGGCGGGTGTAGAACTGCAACGCGCGGGCCGTTTCATCATGGCGATGGATACGATCATCACGCTGGCGCCGTTGCTTGGTTTGCTCGGCACGGTGACGGGCATCATGGCTTCATTCGATTCCATCGGCGGTTCTGAACTGGCCGTGGAGAAGGTGACGGGCGGTATCGGTGAGGCGCTCATCGCGACGGGTGCGGGCCTGGGCATCGCGATCTTTGTGCTGATCCCGTTCAATTATTTCACGGCGAAGGTCGCGCGCTTGCAGTTCGAGCTGGAGTCTGCGGCGACGAATGTCGAGGTGATGGTGCAGGCGGCGAAGCACAAGGAATCGGATGGCGGCACGTTCCGTGAGACGCCAGCTCCTCCTGCGCCCTCGATGATCAGCGCGCGCAAATCTACGACTACAGTTTGATGGGGCTTCCTTCCAGACGCGCATGAAAATCGGTTCTCCATTGCCACACCGGAAAGCACGGATTGAGATCGTCCCGTTGATCGACATCATGTTCTTTCTGTTGGCGTCGTTCATGATGGTGAGTCTCACGATGGTGAAGTTGCAATCCATCAAGATGGACCTGCCTACGGCCACGCAGGCGACGAAGGATTTCAAGCCGGACCTGGTGAACATCGCAGTGGACAAGCAAGGTGACATCTACATCGAGAAGGAGCGCAAGACGTTGGTGGAGATGCATGATTATCTGGTGAAACGGGTGGCGGAGAAGAAGGACATCCCGGTGTATATCAGCGGCGACAAGGCGGCGAGCCACGGGGCGGTGATCAATGTGTTGGACATGGTGCGCAGAGCGGGTGTGCAGAAGGTTTCCTTCGCCATCGCAGCCGCGAGCGAGGGGGAGAAGTAAGACATGAAGAAGTGGCTGCCGAATCTGTTGCTGGTGTGGTCGCTCATCCTGTGCGGGCTGATCACGGTGCAGTGGTTCCGCGAGGCGAAGCTGCGCGGGGAATTGCAGGCGCAGCATGACGCCGTGGTGAAGGGGGATGAGAAGTTCAAGGAGCTGGAAGGCAAGCACAAGCTGCTGGAGAACGAGATCAAACGGCTCGATGGCGTGAAAGTAGAGCTGACGGATGCTTCGAAGAAAACTTCACAAGAGGTGTTCACCTTGCGGCGTTCGTTGGCAGAGGCGGAGCAGAAGGGGAATCGCGCGGAGAAGCAGAGCGAGGCTTATAAGAAGGCGCTTGAGCAGGCGAATGCGAGCATCGAGCGGCAGAACAAGGAGATGGAGCGCCAGAACGAGGATATCAAGAAGCAGAACGAAGGGATGAAGCAGGCGAATGCGGCGATCACGCAGCAGAACAAAACGATCGAGACGATGGGCAAGGAGCGGAATGAGATCGTGGAGAAGTATAACAAGCTGGTGAAAGAATATGAGGATGTGGTGAAGCGGCTGGAGGAGGCGACGGCGGATCCGAAGGCGAAGAAGAAGGAGTAGGCCGGAGGTGGTTTAGGCTTTTCCGAATTGCATGAATGTGCGGTGGAGCATCTCCAAGTCGGTTTCGTCATAGGCTCCATCGTGAGCAAGTTTTTGAAAGGTGAGGAGGATTGTTTCCTTTTGCGCGTCAGTCAGGCACTGGATGCGTGAGGCGAATGTGGAATTGGCCGCACCAGTTAGGCGGCGTGGAGGAATGAAGGCGTACTTCAGCTCAAGCACCATTACGTCCGCTTTCCCAATATCCGTTGTGACGGCGAGAAGATAGGCGGGCAAGTAGTGTTGAAACCCGGCTTCGCTCAACCAACTGAGTGCGTTCGCATATCTCAGCTCTTGAATGGAAAGTTCATGCCATTTCTTTCCGCACAAATAGTGGAGGACATGTTGTGCTTCTTCACACTGGCTGAAGGTGATGTTGTCATCACCGGGGTAGGGAACATCGGCAAAGGCCTTTGCAATTTGTGTTCGCAAATTCAAGGTGGTTGCGAGGAATATGTTATGGGCTTCGGCGAGAGCGCAGGAACTGCCGGCTGGAATCCGGCAGCACGGTCTATTTAGCGATTCACTGGTATGGCGTTGATGATGAGTTCTTGGCGGTCGCCGATGACGGCGCGGCCTTGTATCTGCATTGATGGGGGAAGATTGGTTGGTGCTTCGATTTGTTTTTTGGCGACTAGCGCGCGGGTATTGGCGTTGGTCCCGATGGCGGCGGTGTTCTTGAAGGTGCCGTCGATGACTACGGGCTGGTTCAAGGTGCGGTTCATGCCGGTGGCGCGGAAGTAGCGGTCGATGTTGGCATTGGATTCGGCCAAGGCACTGCGAGTGCGGAGGTTTTCGGCTTCGGACGCGGTGCGTGTGTCGCGCAGTGCGCCGCCGCGATTCATTTGTATGCGGGCGTTGTCCTTCGCGACTTCGTCACGCGCCTCCTGATTGCGATTTGCTTCCTCGGGGGTGATCAGGCTGCCGAGGTAAACGGAGCCATCGTTGTCGGTTATCTTCAGTTCATTACCGTTTTGTTGCACTTGGAATTGTTCGAGCACTTCGGGGCTGGGCGGTGATTGGAGATTGCGGCGCATACCGGCGCGGGAAGGGATTTGCTCGAAGCGCTGGCCAGTGTTGTCGCTGGGGAGTGCGACTTTGGCTTTTTCTGCCGCTTGCGCTACGTCAGGCGCGGGGACGGATGCTGAAGGAGCGCTCGGTGCGGGTGGCGGCAAGGCGGTGACGGCCATGCGTTTGGCGGCGATCGTGGGCGCAGGCTTTTCCGTGAGATCCTCTCGCATGGTGATGGAGGCGGAAGAGATGGGCGCGGAGGCTGGGGCTGCGACGGTAACGACAAGGGGCGCGGATGCGGTGTTTGCGGGAAGGGGTCTGGTAACGGCTGGAGTGGCGGCGAGTGCATCGGCTTTTAGCTTGGCCGGTTCGAACACGGACATGACTGCGTCTTTTGGTGCAGTGCCAGCCTGGCGTGCGGAGGATTTGGTTTCTGCATAGGTAAAGGGCATCTCTTTTTTGAGGGTCGGACCTTGAGGATCGAAGACGACGGATTCCATCGCTTCACGAGGTGATGGAGGTGCTCCGGCGTCTAAAGCAAAGGCGGCAGGTTGAGGGGAAGTAGGGGCCATTTCAGCCGAGATTGCGGTAGCTGCTGGAGGAGTGCCTGGAGCTTGCGCGAAGTCCATTTCGTTTTGCGAGCCGGGCTTCATCGTGAAGACGGCCAAGAGCATAACACAGCAGGAAGCGAAGAGAAGGCCAGGCCAGTAGGACCACCATGGACGCGCTGATTTTTCATGAGCAGTCGCGGCTGCTGCCGCTGAGGTGGTGCCGTAGGTGCGCGCCACTTCGCCCTGCAACATCGCGCGGGTGGCGGGATGCAGCTCCACCTGATCGCCCGCAGCGGCGCGACGCTTTTCAGCGTGTTCTCGCAACTGCTTCTCGATGTCTTTTTCAGGTTCTTGCGACATGGTCGTCTATTTGTTTGACGGAGAAACGCTGGCATTTCCCCGAGAAAATTTTATACGGGCGATCTCTTCGAGCTTATCGAGGCACTTGCTCAACCGTGAGCTGACGGTTTTCTCGTTGAGTTCCAAGGCTTTCGATATTTCTTCGTAGCTGAGATCGCCGAAGTAGCGGAGCTCGATTATTTCGCGGCAAGGGTCGCCCAGCTCGGTCAGGGCGGTGATGATGAGGGAGCCATCTTCCTGCGTGGTGAGGGCGGTGTCCGGACCGGGTTGCTGGCTGGGGGGATCAATGGTCAGGCCGGTGTCTGGGTCTTCTGCGTGGAGTGAAAAGGTGAGCTGTCCGCCGCCGCGTTTGGCGGCGCGTTGTTTCTCCTGATGGTCGCGCGCCTTGTTCACGGCGATGCGGAAGAGCCAGGTCTGGAACTGGCTGTGGCCTTGGAACGTGGCGAGGTTTTTTACGACGGTGAGAAAGGTTTCCTGGCAGATCTCGTCCACATCTTCCGCAGTGAGGGTGTTGGAGAGCTGGAAGAGGAAGCGGCCGCAGGGGGCGTAGTGCCGGTCAAAGAGTTCATCCCAAGCGGCGGAGTCGCCTCGGCGACAGCGCGCGAGCAATTCTGCTTCCTCGGGGGAACTCATGCGAGGGGCAGTATAGGGGAGCGGGGGAAACGTTCAACTTCCAACGTCCAACGTTCAGGAAAGGAAGAAAGTGTTTTTTAGCACGGATTGAACACTGAAGACATACAGAGCGAGGAGAGGGTTTTGACAGGATCGACAAGATTTACAGGATGCTGGATTGGTTCCGAGGACGGGATTCAGATGTTCGGGCTCTGTCTGCTATTTGTCCGGTGAGTCGTCAGACTTTGAGCGAGGCGCGGAAGCCGCGGGCGGCGTAGTAGGATTGGGCGCCGTTGTGACCGGTGAATACGCGGCCGTAGCGGCGTTCTCCGTAGAGGGCACCGCCGAGGTCGCGGATGGCCGCAGGGGTTTTGATCCAGCTCGAGGTCTTGGTGTCGAAGGTGCCGAGTTTTTGCAGGTCGAAATATTCTTCCTCGGTCAGCAGTTGGACACCCATGGCCGTGGCCATGTCCATGGCGGTGGTCTTTGGTTTGTGCTCTTTGCGGGAGTCGAGACCTTCGCGGTCGTAACAGACGCTGACGCGGGCTTTGGGTGTCTCGGCGGAGCAATCGAAGAAAGTGTACTCGCCCGATTTTTTATCGTGGGCGATGACATCGGGTTCGCCACCGGTCGTTTCCATCTCGTGGAGAGACCAGAATTTTTCCGGGCTGGCTTCGAGACGTGTCTGAACATTGCTCCAATCAAGGTCTTGATGACGGGCCGGGTTTTTCTCGAAGCGGTTTTTTAAAGCAGAGAGCAGTGCTTTGCTTTGAGCGGGGGACAGCGCATTCTTGGCGGATTTCATAGGCTATGTTTTGAACTCTAGCTGTGAGCCCGGCGGTTTCAAATGCTGAGAGCGCCGAGATTTGTAAACAGCCGGTCTATACCCATTTGACCTTGCCCCAATGCACGTCGAGCTGTTTGGTGAGGTAGAGCTGCACACCTTTCAGGAGAGTTTTGGCTTCGAGCTTCTGGCCTTGGTCCATGATCTCTTTGAGTGTGTAGGTGGGCTTCACCGGGAAGGCGCTTTGAGCGATGATGGGGCCTTCATCGAGGTGCATGCTCACGAAATGCGCGGTCACACCGATGATCTTCACGCCGTGCTCGTAGGCCTGGCGATAGGCTTGCGGTCCAGGGAAGCTGGGCAACAAGGAAGGATGGATGTTGATGATCTTGTTCTTGTAGCGCCACACGAAGTTCGGCGAGAGGATCTTCATGAAGCGCGCGAGCACCACGAAATCGATCTCATGCTCGGCGAGGATCTCCAGCGCTTTCGCTTCGGATTGCGCGCGGTCTTCCCAAGGAAGATGAATGAACGGCAGACCGGCTTTCTTCGCCATCGGTTCGAGGTCGCGATGATTGCCCAGCACTAACACGGGTTCTGCTTGGCGGATCTTGCCGGACTTGGCGGCAGCGAGGAGGGTTTCAAGGCAGCGCGGTTCTTTCGTAACGAAGATAGCCATGCGCTGGCGGGTATGTGGCTTGGTGAAGCGCAGGGTGATCTCCATACCGAGTTCTTGGCCGAGGGCGGCCAAGCCGGTCTTTACCGATGCCGCCACAAGTTTTTCCTCCGGCCAGGAGGCGTTCACCGTCATGCTGAACTGGCCACGAGTGACCTGTTCCTCGAGGGCCTCGATGTTCGCGCCCTGTAAGAAAAGATAATTCGTGATGCGGGCGATGACGCCCGTCTTGTCCTTGCCGATGACGGTGATGGTGGCCAGACGTTTCATAGACTTAAGCGGGAAATGAAGGCGGGAAGTGCCGTTTGAGTAAATCTTTTTCGCATGCATTAGGGCCGCTTCTCTTTGTGTGATTGTAGCATGAGTTAATGCAAAGTTATGCAAAATGCCTCTTAACGTGATGTTTTCCGTAAATCCTTTGACCCATGGCGCAACTTTCCCTAGCTTCTCGTGTTACACGATTTGAAGTTAACCAGTAGCATACATGGCATTTAGGTCTATCAAGTCGGTACTCGCCGATGCGGCACTGGCGACTCCCGACCAGTTCGAGGAGTGGCGTAAGGCGTGGCGCATCTCGGCGGAGAATGGCTCTCAAGAGGGCTTGCTCGCCTTTTTCTGCCGGGAAGCCGGGATGAGCCAGGATCAGTTCCTCCAAAAGCTGGCTCATGCGCTGGGTTGGGAATTCGTGGAATTGAAGAAGGTCGATGTGCCGGCTGAGGCCCGCGCCCGTATCTCCACCAAGATCGCTTTCCAATACAATATCCTGCCGACAGCTTTCATCGACGGCAAACTGCAGATCGCTGTCAGCGACCCTTTTGATGCTGGCATGTTGAGCGCAGTGCAATTCGATGCCGGTTGCCCGGTGACATTCGCCCTGGCTCCGCGTGAAGAGATCGAGAAGGCGTTGAAGAAATATTATGGCGTGGGTGCCGAGACGTTGGATGAGATCGCCAAGGATGATCCTCTGGACCTGGAGGTCAGTGACAAGGAGATCACCGAGGACGACCAAGAAGCCTCCATCATCAAATTCGTGAACCAGATCATCTGGGAAGCGCACAAAACGCGCGCCACGGACATCCATTTCGAACCGAACGAAGACGAGCTGCGCATCCGTTACCGCATCGACGGCATCTTGCATCAGACGCCGATGCCCCCGCAGTTGAAGCATTATCAATCGGCCATCATCTCGCGTATCAAGGTGATGTCCGGAATGAACATCTCGGAGAAGCGTTTGCCGCAAGATGGTCGTATCAACGTCCGCATCAAGGGCGAGGAGATCGACATCCGCGTATCTACCGTGCCGACGGTTTACGGTGAGAGCGTGTCCTTGCGTTTGCTCTCGCGTGGCAAGGTATTGATCGGTCTGGAAAAACTTGGTTTCTCCAAGCGGGAAGACGATGCGCTCCGTGACCTGATCGTCAAACCTCACGGCATCATCTTGGTCACCGGGCCTACGGGTGCCGGTAAATCCACTTCACTTTACGCGTTCCTCAACACGATCAACTCGGTGCATAAACGCATCATCACGATCGAGGAGCCGGTCGAATACGAACTCAAGGGCATCAACCAGATCGCAGTGCGTTCAGACATCGGTCTGACATTCGCAGTGGGCTTGCGTCATATCCTGCGCCAAGACCCGAACGTGATCATGGTGGGTGAGATCCGTGACTTGGAGACGGCGGAGATCGCCATCCGCGCGGCGCTCACGGGTCACTTGGTATTCAGCACACTGCACACGAATGATGCCTCCAGCGCGTTCACGCGTTTGATCGACATGGGCATCGAGCCGTTCCTAGTAGCTTCGTCCATCGAGGCCGTGCTGGCGCAACGTCTCGTGCGTACCATCTGCCCGCACTGCAAAGTGGAGCAGAAGGTAGATCGCGATTACTTGCGCAAGCTGGGTTATCCGGCGGCGGAGTTGCCCACTGCGAAATTCTGGCACGGTGCAGGATGTGATGAATGCCGCGGCTCCGGTTACACGGGCCGTTTGGGCATCTATGAACTGCTGGTCGTGAACGAGGATCTTCGTCCGTTGATCCTGAACCGTTCGGCGGCCTCGACCATTGCGCAGAAAGCAGTGGCTCAAGGCATGCGCACGTTGCGTCATGACGGCTGGAAGAAAGTTCGCGAGGGCATCACCACGGTGGAGGAAGTGCTGCGTGTGACACAAACGGAAGAGCACCAGTCCCTGCTGGAAGACCAGAACACCATTTTCATGACCAAGGAGTAGCATGGGGCGCGCGAATTATTGCAATGTCCTTTCTTCCGGCGAACAGACGCGCCGTGAGGTCTGGCATTTTACCCGTAATGGCAACCGTTGTGTGCCAGCCGGGCAAAAGGCGCTTGGCCCCATGGAAGCGCCTCCAGCCAACTGGGTGGCCAAAGGCTGGAGCCAGTTGTGGAACCCTTCCTTGAATGTCGCCTGGTTGCCGGACGACAAAGTTTTTCTGCGCGTGCTGCATTTGCCGCCTTGCGAGGAATCAGAAGTGCCCGCGATGGTGGAGTTTCAACTGGAAAAACTTTCTCCGCTGCCTTTGGCCCAGATCGTCTGGACGGTCGAGCATGTGCCTACGGCGCAATCGGTACCGGGAACGCCCCGCACGGTTTTGGTCCTTATCGCCGCACGAGATGTGGTGGAAGAGCATCTGGGCAAGCTGGAAGCGGGCGGTTATCAGGCAGATCGTCTGGAGCTTCCGGCTATCCATGAACTGATCGAGCGGCCGGTGGCGGAGAACAGTGCGTGGATCTATCCGCGGAAAGAAGGCGAGAACGCGGCCTGCATCATCGCATGGTGGTTCGGCGGAGTATTGCAACAGGCAAGCCTGTTCAAGCTGACCACGGAACCTAATTGGGTGCGCGAGTTGCAGGATCAAGTGGCGAAAGTTTCGTGGGCAGGTGAAGTGGAAGGGTGGTTTGTGACGCCTTTCAAGTGGCATCTGGTGGCGGATGACCAGACGGCGGCGAGCTGGCTGCCCGTGGTGCAGCAAGCCGCGGAGGGTGCAGTGGAGGTAGTGAAGCCCAAGCCCGTGACCGAACAGGCCACGGCGAGCGCAGCGCACGCCCTGCGGAAGGATATCAATCCCGGCCTGATGCCGCCGGATTATGCGGTGCGTTACCGCCAGCAATTTATCGAGCGCCTGTGGATGCGCAGTTTGGGGCTGGTGGCGTTGCTCTATGTCATCGGCGTGGGGGTCTATCTGGGAGCCCTGCAATACCGCATTTACCAGCGCAACAATCTGACGGCCAGGATCGACGATCTGGATCCGCAGTACAAGAAAACGGTGCAGCTGGGCGAGAAGATCAAGGTGGTGGAGAACCAGATCAACCTCCGGTTCGCGGCGCTGGATGCCTGGAAAACAATCGTGGTGAACCTGCCGGAGAACATGACCCTTTCCACACTTTCATTCAGCAAAGGCTCACGCCTGAACGTGCAAGGGACAGTGGATGCCGCGAACAAGGACAAGGTGTACGATTATGCCGACCAGTTACGGGGATTGACAGTGAACGGCCATCCGGTCTTCAAGGAAGTGATGGTGCCCAATTCCAGCCGCATGGCGACCGGGAACTGGAACTGGTCCTTTGACTGCGAACTCGCCGGGGGGGACGAAAGATGAGCAACTGGTGGCAAAATCTCAACCTGACTCCGCAGGAGCGCAAATTCGTCATCGGCGTGGTGATCGTGTTCGCCCTGGTGCTGAACTTTCTTTTCATCTTTCCGCAGTTCAAGAACTGGGGACCGGTGAACCAGGAGCGCGCAGAAAAGCTCAAGACTTTGGCGGATTACGAAAAGACGATCGCCGAGTTGCCGAAGATCCAGGCCCGCCTGGCCGAGCTGGAATCCACGAACAGCGCGCCGGTGGTGGCGGCCAGTGATGCATCGGCTCACTATTCCCGTGCAGTCAACACGCTCGCCGCGCAGACGGGCCTTTCCTACAACAATATCAGCCCGCCCACGGTGAACTTGAATACTACGAACAAGTATTTCCAGGAACTGAGCCTCAAAATCACCCTCGTGGGCGCGGAAGAAAAAGCGGTGGTGAATTTTCTCTACCGTCTGAGTGACGGCAATTCCTCCGTGCGGGTGCGGGAGTTTTCCCTGGCACCGGACAGTACCAAGATGCTATTGCGGGGCTATCTCACACTGGTGGCCAATTACGAAGTGGAGAAGAAGGAACGGACGGCCAGCGGTCCGCTGGCCAACAAATCAACCAATTTAACTGACAAGACCCCATGAAGAAGAACCTCCCGTTGACCGCCATCTGTCTGGGGGCAGTGGCTTTGAATCTTACGGCCCAAACGCCGCCCGCTCCGGGTGGCCCGCCGGCGCCTGGCTCGACGAACATGATCCGCCGCCCGTCGCGCACGCCGCAGACGCCAGCCGCTCCGGGTTCGCCTGTCGCGCCGCAAGCCCAGACGCCGCCTGCGCCGCAAGCGCCGCCGGCCTTGCCTGCGGTTCCACCAGCACCCAGTTCTCCTGCCGCGCCGGCTCCTGCTCCGGGAATGGTGCAGGCGGTGACGCCCGGCGCAAACCAGCCGCTGCCAAACGTAGCGGCACAGGTGGCACCGGGCTCCGGCGCAGTGAATGCCGCCGGTGAACAATTGATCCCGATCGAGGATCTGAGGTTCCCGCAGATGGAACTCTCGCAATTCATCAAGTTTTACGCGGAGCAGGTGGGGCGCACCATCATCCAGGGAACAGCGATCGCGCCATTACTGAAGGCGACTGTTTCCTTGGAGATCCAGACACCGCTGACCAAATCGGAACTGCTCCAGGCCATGGATACTGTGCTGGCGCAGAATGGCGTGGTGATCCTGCCGATGGGCGAAAAGCTGGCCGTGGCCGTGCCAGAAGCGATGGCGTTTCAGCAAGGCACGCGTTTCAAAACCGCCGGGGACATGATCGTGGAGGCGCAGTCTTACGAGACACGCATCGTCACACTCACGAATGCGCTGCCGAGCGAGATGCAGCAGGTGCTGACGCCGTTCAGCAAAGTACCGAACGGCATCATACCGATCGATGGCACGCGCAAGCTGATCCTGCGTGATTACTCCGTGAACATCGCGCGCATGGTCGAGATCATCAAAGAGCTCGATGTGAACATCCCGATGGAAGTGGAGCTGGAATTGATCCCGATCAAGTACGCCTTGTCGGCGGATATGGCCTCCGTATTGGGCAGCCTGACCTCCGGCGGATCGGTGGGCAGCACGGGTGCGCGGACGACGGGAACGACCGGACGATCCGGCACCACCAGCCGTTTATCCGGCGCGAACAGCCGCACGGGCGGCAGCTTGGGCGTGGGCAACACCGGCGGATTTGGGGGGCAACAAGGTGGTGTGAACACTTTGCAGAACCGTCCCGGCACCACAGGGAATGTGGCTGGCAACCAGGCGAATTTTCAGAACCAGCTCGCCAACATCGTGAACCGGGCCGCGTCAGGCGGCAGCTTGCCGATCTTGGGTGATGCGAAGATCATCCCCGATGAGCGCACGAATGCTTTGCTCGTTTTCGGCACGAAGGAAGAACGGGACATGATCAAGAAGATCATCAAGGAGCTGGATGTGGTGCAGCAACAGGTGCTGATCGAAGCGGTCATCATGGAAGTTTCTTTGAGCGACTCCTTTAACTTCGGGGTGTCTGCGGCCAACGCCACATCCTTTGACAAGGGTGCGAAACGCCTCTTCGGCGGGAGCAAATTCACCGACTTCGGCAGTCTGACGAATTTTCCGGGCGGTTTGGACAATGGCTTCAGCTACTTCGGCCAGATGGGCAGTTGGGATCTGGCGGTGAGCGCCACAGCGGGTGATGGATCCATCAACGTTCTCTCACGTCCGCGCATCCAGACGTCACACGCGGTGGAGGCATCGTTGTTCGTCGGCCAGACGGTGCCTTTCATCACGGGCACCACCTCGGACATCAACGGTGGTGCGCGTTCCCAGTTCCAGAACCAGCCGGTGGGCATCAACTTGAGCGTGCTGCCTTTGATCAACCAGGATGGCCTGGTGGTGCTGGACATCGACCAGCAGGTGGCGCAGTTGGGTGAGAACCGTGAGATCGACGGCAACCTGGTGCCGACGACCACGGAGCGCAACGCCACCGCGCGAGTCGCCGTGAAGAATGGCGAAACGGTGATCTTGGGCGGCTTCATCAGCTCCAACAAACGCAAGAGCAAGACGGGTGTGCCGTTCCTGAAGGACATCCCGGTGCTGGGCGCTTTGTTCAGCCAGAAGAGTGATAACAATGACCGGGTGGAACTGATCGTGTTGATCCGTCCGACGGTGTTGAAGACGCCGGAGATCGCGAGCAGTGTGGCGGAGTCTGAGCGTCAACGCCTCTCCGGTGTGCGTAAGGCGGAGATGGACATCCTGAATGAGGAGAGCAAGCTGGCGGAGAAATCCGAGAAGGAGATGGAGAAGATGAAGAAGTCCCGGAAGCCGGTGGTGAAGGATGAGATGTTACTGCCGGGCAATCCGCTCCAGCCGACGCCTGTGCCGGCTGATCCGAATGCGGTCCCGGCCACGCCACCGGCATCGAAGCAGTAAGTCTTTATAAAAATCACAAGCCCGGAACTGTGGAAACAGTTCCGGGCTTTTTGTTTTCCAGTATCAGCCAGAAAACCGCTCTAATGCTTCGCGCCCTGATCGATCCATGCGCGCAGGAGGGCGATCTGGTCTTTGTTCAGTGCGGGATATTTTTCGCGTTTGTCCGTGGGGGGCATCTCGGATTCGGCGATGAGGTCCGCCACGTAATGGATGAGCGGGCTTTTGGCGCTGTTGCCGGGGATGATGGGGACATCGCTGCCGCTGCCTTTGGTCAGGCCCTCAATGGTATCAGTCTTGTAGCCGCCTTTGGGTTTTTCACCGGAATGGCATTCGGTGCAGGACTTGTCCAAGAGCGGCTTGATGTCTTTGGCGAACTCCACCTTTTGTTTCGCCGGGGTGGGTAGTTTTTTGATGTCCACCGTGTCTGCTCCGAGTGCGGAGATGGTCAGGCAGCAGGAGAGGCTGAGGATCAACTGGGTTCGCATAGGCTTTATCCGGTCTGGTCTAGCAGACGTGTGCAGTGGGGGGAAGATTCATAAATAAAAAAGGCTCCGGGGTGACCGGAGCCTTTTGTGAAAACTGTTTGGGACCAAGATTACTTGGCGCCTTGATCGATCCAGGCGCGGACGAGGCCGATCTGTTCCTTGGTCAGGGCCGGGAACTTATCGCGCTTGTCCAGCGGGGGCATCTCGGAATCAGCCACGAGGTCGGCCATGAGGTGGACGAGTTCGCTCTTGGCGCTGTCACCTTTGACGGCTTCCTTGAGGATGCCTTCCTTGGTTTCCATGCTGTATTTGCCTTTCGGCTTCTCGCCGGAGTGGCATTTCACGCAGGACTTCTCGAAGAGGGGCTTGATGTCCTTGTCGAAATCAACGGTCTTTTTGGCGGCCGGCGGCAGCTTGCTGGCATCGCCCAGATCGGCTTGGGCAGCAAAGGCGAGCGCCACAACACTCAAGGTGGTGATGATCAATTTCATAGGCATAAATGAGACAGCTAAGTTTCTATACCGTTCACCGGGGCTTATGCACGTCAAAAATGCAGGTTATGCGGTGACCGCTGATTTCTTCGACGCTGGCAGCGGGTTTTCTCTTCAAAACGGTTTTTTGGGCGGTTTCCTGTGCTGGTAAAGGATTGGCCGCCAAGGTATTAACAATCCTGTAACCAAATCGGAACTGCCTCCGTCTCACCTAATGACGAAAGTCATCACTTAAACCAAACCTATGAAGAAACTTATCCTCATCGCAGTTGTGCTCGCCATGTTCGGCGGAGCCACGGTCAATGCCCAGGAATCCAAGGAAGAAAAGAAGAAGAAGGCTGAAGAGGCCGCCTTGAAGAAGTATGACAAGAATGCCAATGGCAAGCTGGACGACGAAGAGAAGGCGGCCATGAAGAAGGACCGCGAAGAAGCCATCAAGAAGTATGACAAGAATGGCGATGGCAAGCTGGATGACGCCGAGAAGGCCGCCCAGAAGGAAGACATGAAGAAGAAGGGTGACAAAAAGAAGAAGGAATAATCCCCTTCCATCTGATTTCAACCCCGTCTGCAAGCAATGTGCAGACGGGGTTTCTTTTTTGAGGAATGCGGCGCACTTTGGTGTCTCATACGTCATATGCTCCGTCCCGTGAGACAGCACGCCCACCGGTTGCTTGCCCTGCTTGGCGCGGTGGTCGGCATCCTCGTGCTCTTCGGGAGTATGCGTGCCTTTGGCCGCTGGCGGGCGGAGCACGCGCAGTATGCGCCGCCGCCGGAGGGGATGGTAATCGTTCCGGCGGGCTGGTTCTGGATGGGGAGTGATGAGCCTGAGTCCGAGCCCGATGAGCGGCCGCGCCGTCGAGTTTATCTGCCCGCCTATTACATCGATGTGTATGAGGTGACCAACCGGGAGTTCAAACGGTTCAAGCCAGCGCACAATTATCCGGAGGGGGAAGATTCTTTGCCTGTGACGAAGGTCTTTAAGCCGGAGGCCATCGCGTATGCGGAATGGGCCGGAAAACGGCTGCCGAGCAATGCGGAGTGGGAGAAGGCGGCGCGGGGCACGGATGGAAGGCGGTATCCGTGGGGTGATCAGTTCGAGACGAACCGGGCGAACTTGGATCCGGAGAAAGTGTTTCAGGCGACGGGAAAACTTTGTGTGTTGCCTATCACTGTGGAGGGACGAAGGAAGATCGAGCCGGGGATATTTCCTCTGGGAGCGAGTCCTTATGGTGCCATGGATATGGCGGGGAATGTTTGGGAGTGGGTGAGTGATAACCACAAGGATTCGGTGTGGTTGCATCTGTTCGGAGAACGCGGTGAGCGTGGGATCATCCGTGGTGGTGCGTATGCCTATAGTCCCCAGCAGGCGCGGACTTCGCATCAGGCTTTTGAAGCCTTGAACTCGACGTGCAATGATGTGGGTTTTCGTTGTGTGATGCCGGCCAGGCGGCTTCGTTGAGGAAGGATAACACAGCATGGCTATTTCTGTGATCTAGGTCATATTGCGGACGGAATCATGAACGAGCTTTTGATCATCCTGAAACCGATCGCGCTATCGCTGGCGTTGGGTTTGCTGGTGGGTTTGCAGAGGGAGCGGACGAATGCGACGCTCGCGGGGTTTCGCACGTTTCCGTTGATAACATTGGCGGGGGCGATGAGTGCGTTGCTGGCGGCTGAGTTCGGCGGATGGATCGTGGCGATGGGGTTTGTGGTGATCGGCGCGATGGTGGTGGTGGGCAATCTGGCGGAGATGAAGAAGCCGCATCCGGACACGGGTGTGACGACGGAAACGGCGATGCTGGTGATGTATTGCGTGGGCGCGTATCTGGTGGTGGGTTCGGCGATGGTGGGAGTGATCGTGGGTGGAGTGGTGGCGGTGTTGCTGCACTTGAAGCCGGAGATGAAGCGGTTTGCGGGCAAGATCGGGGATGAGGATTTCAAGGCGATCATGCAGTTCGTGGTGATCAGCATGATCATTCTGCCGGTGTTGCCGAACGAGTATTACGGACCTTATTCGGTGCTGAATCCGTTCAAGTTGTGGCTGATGGTGGTGTTCATCGTGGGGCTGAGCCTGACGGGGTATGTCATCTACAAATTTTTTGGGGAGAAGGCGGGGACGTTGACGGGTGGTATCTTGGGCGGACTCATCTCCAGCACGGCGACGACGGTGAGTTATGCACGGCGCACGAAGGAGAGTCCGAACACGGCATCGCTGGCGGCAGTGGTGCTGATGATCGCATCGGCGATCGTGTTCATCCGGGTGTTGCTGCTGATCGTCACGACGGCGCCTGCGTTTTTCCGGGAGGCGGTGGGGCCGATCAGTGCGTTGCTGGTGATCACGATCGTGCTGGCTGGTGTGGCGTGGTTCAAGGGGCGTGATGGGAAATCCAAGATGCCGGAGCAGAAGAACCCCTCGGAGCTGAAGGCGGCACTGGTGTTTGGGGCGATGTATGGATTGGTGCTGCTGGGGGTGGCGGCGGCGAAGGAGAACTTCGGTGAACGAGGGTTGTATGCGGTGGCGATCTTATCCGGGCTGACGGATATGGATGCGATCACGTTGTCTGTATCTCAAATGGTGCAGCAGCAGCATGTGGATGGGAGGACGGGTTGGAGATTGGTGATCGTGGCGGCATTGTCGAATCTGGTTTTTAAGACGGGCATTGTGGCGGTGTTGGGGAACCCGGCGTTGTTGGGGAGGGTGGCGATGTTGTTCGGTGGGGCGTTCATCGGGGGATTGGTGATCATTTTTGCGTGGCCGGGGTGAGGGGGAGTGCCCTCTTTGAGCGCAGGAGCACCCCTCACCCCGGCCCTCTCCCCTCCGAGGGGCGAGGGTGATGCGTGTTGTCTTGCTTTCTTCATCCATTGGCATTTGTGCAGTGTCAGTAGGAGGCTTGATGGGCGGGGATGCCCACGCTCCGCGTGACAATCCTTCCTTCATCCCTTACGCTCCGGCTTCCGTTACGGTCGTGATCAGTTTAGATGAAGACGCTTTACCGATATTTGCTGGGACAGGTGCTGGCGACGCTGGCGATGAGCATCATCGTCTGCGCCGGTGTGCTCTTGCTCAGCAATGCGCTGAAGGACATCACGTTGATGTTGCAGAATGGCGCGGCCACGGGCGGCATGATCCTGCAGGCGCTGTTGCTGCTGATCCCGTTCGTGCTGGTCTTCGCGCTGCCGTTGGGTTTGCTGGCGGCGGTGTTGCTGGTGTTCGGTCGCATCAGTGCGGATCATGAGCTGACAGCGATCCGGGCGAATGGCATCAGCCTGGTTTCACTGGTGAGCCCGGTGATCTTGCTGGGCATATGCCTCAGTGTGTTCTCGGCGTGGTTGAACATGGAGGTGGGGCCGCGGGCGCGGGTGGCGTATAAGAAATTGCTCATCGATCAGGGCATGCGCGATCCGCTGGCGCTCTTGCAGGAGGGGCGGTTCATCACGGAGTTTCCGGATCATATCATCTATCTCGGGCGTAATCGTGATGGTCAGTTGGAAGATCTTTGGGTTTATCACCTGAAAGACGAAAAGGTGGACTGGCGGGTGCAGGCGGCGGAAGGGAAATTGGTGGTAGACAAGGAGAAGCGTGAGGTCTATTTCGAGCTCAAGCAATGGCAAGGCGTGGCGTATGACCCAGACAAGGAGAAGGCGCCGGAAGCATCGGTCATCACGAATGTGGTGGAAAAGGTCACCGCAGATGTTCCCGTGTTGGAGAGCGAGGATATGACGAAAGACTTGGCGCGGTGGCATCCCATCTCCGGAGTGGAAGGCACCACGCCTGTCATTCAATTGGATGAATTGATCAAACGCGCCAGCCAGAAGCCGGGTCTGGGCCAGATGACGTTCACAGAACTTTTGGAGGAGAGAAAATTCCTCGAACGCGCGGGGTTCAATCCTTCGCCCGTCCAGTTCCACATCAATCGCCAGCTTTCGTTTTCCTTCGCCTGCTTAGGCTTCGTGATGGTGGGGATTCCGTTGGGCATACGGGCGCATCGGCGGGAGACGACGGTGGGCATCTTTCTGGCGGTGATCTTGATGGCGGTGTATTACAGCTTCATCGTGCTGGCGCAGGCGGTGGAGACACAGCCTCTCTACATGCCGCATATCATCGTGTGGATACCCACGTTCCTCTTCCAAGGGCTGGGCGCATGGCTGCTCTGGCGCGCGAACAAACAGTAATTTTATGGCTACAAAAAAAGCATCACCGGTCCGGTTGGGTGTCATCGGCCTCACGCATGATCATGTGTGGGATAATCTCAAAGACCTGAAGAGCAATCGTGACGCGGTGCTCGTGGCGGTGTCAGATGAGATTGAGCCATTACGCGAACGTGCGGTGAAGGAATATGGAGTGCGGGCCCATGCTTCTGCGCAAGACTTGCTGGAAGGTGAGACGCTGGATGCGGTGCTGATCTATGGTGACAATGCGGAGGGAGAGATCGCGGCCATTCTCGCGGCGGATGCGGGATTGGATGTGCTGATTGAGAAACCCATGGCGGCGACGCTCGCGGGTGCGGATGAGATGATCGCGACGGCGCGTAATGCGAAGACCCGGCTGATGGTGAACTGGCCGACGGTGTGGTGGCCGCAATTGCAACAGGCGATCAAGCTGGTGGAGCAGGGGGCGATCGGGCGCGTGTGGCAGACGAAGTATCGCGCAGCGCATTGCGGGCCGAAGGAGATGGGCGCGTCCTCGTTCTTCTGCGAGTGGCTTTATGATGTGGATCGCAACGGCGGCGGTGCGTTGATCGATTACTGCTGCTACGGCGCGGCGATGGCGCGTTTCTTCCTTGGTGTGCCGAGCCGGGTGACGGCGATGAGCGGTCGCTTGTGCAAGGAAGACATCGTGGTGGAGGATAACGCGGTGTTGCTCATGCAGTATCCGGGCGGGTTATCCATCGCAGAGGCGTCCTGGACGCAGGTGGGTTACATGAGTTCTTATTTCACGAGCATTTATGGGACAGAGGGAACACTGATCGTTGAGCCGGGAGCAGAGGGCAAGTTGATGCTGGCGACGGAGAAGGAGCCTTATGGCAAGGCGGTGAAGGTGCCGAAACCGGCGCCGCATCTGCGGAATGCGACGGCGCATTTTGTGCATTGCCTGCAGACGGGCGAGGCATTTCATCCGTTGTGTCAGGATCGCGTGGCGCGTGATGCGCAGGAGATTTTGGAAGCGGGATTGATAGCGGCAGAGACGGGGAATGCGGTGTCGTTGCCGTTGAGTGTGGGGTGAGGCGGTCATTGGCGTGCCGGTTCTGCCTGACGGAGAGCGGTCCAGCCCGGATTGATGGAACCGGACGATGCCTGACGAATGCCCCGCTCCTGCCGGCAACATGCCGGCAGCACATTGGAGCACTGCGCGGATGCGCCCTGTTGAGCAAACCCTTTTGCTTGAGCATTTCTTCCTTTGGGGATATGAATAGCACATGACTCCCACGGCCAAGGTGATGGTATCCCTCTGTCTGAACATCGGGCTGGGCTTCGCTTGGATATTGAACGCCTCTCCTAAGGCGGATGTGTCAAAACAAGCACCTGCGGGGATCGCTACTCATCCAGCTAAGAAAGCAAAAACACCCGCTCCGACCACGATCACAAACATTATCCCGAACAATTTCAAATGGCAGCGACTGGAGTCTGAGGATTACAAGGAATACATCCGCAACCTGCGCACTGTGAACTGCCCGGAAGCGACCATCCGCGACATCATCCTCGCCGATTTGGACAACTTGTACGAGCCAAAATTGAATCCCTTGCGGCGAATCATGGCTGCAGCACGGGAGCAGAGATATGGGCAGCCTGTCGGATCACCCGTTCCGAAAGTGGATCCATCCGTAACCAAAACCATATCGGAACTGGAAAGCGAAAGGGCATCGTTGATCCAGGAACTTCTCGGGGTCAGCGAGCGTTCGCTCAGAGCCGCATATCACCGGCATGAGGATGCGGTCCAAGGCAGTTACGCCTTTCTCTCCGCCGAACAACGCGAGAAGCTCATCGGCTTGGAGAAAAAATACGACCTGTATCCCGATGATGATGGACGTGAAGGAGGGCTTCGTTTCCATCGTCTCGAATTGCCGGAAGAACAGTTCAAGGAAATGCGCTCTGAACTGGCGCAATTCATGACACCTGAGCAAATCCGCGAGTATGATCTGCGCACCTCCAAGATCGCCTCCTCCATGCGTTCTGACTTTTACACGATCGGTGTGAAAGAATCCGAGTTCCGGTCCTCCTACGATGCTTATCAGGCATGGGACAAAGCAAGGGATGAACTTTTTGATTTTCGGAATCCACCTACGGACGAACGCCGTGCGGAGCTGAAGCGCGATGAGCAAAAAGCCATCGACCAGATGAAGGCATCTCTTACGCCGGAGCGTTACGCCGAGTTCCGCCTCTTCCGTGACATGGCTTACGCGGAGCTATACTTGGCAGCGCCATACTTGGGTTTTCCACGCGAGGCGGCCAAGAAAGTGGTGGATATGCGGGTGGACGTTAACAAGGCCGTGGCTGCTGTGCGAAATGATCAATCCCTCACTGAAGAGGTGCGGCAGCAGAAATTATTGGCGATCCGTGACACCACGGAAAAGACGGTCATCGGTGTGATCGGAGAACGCGGGTATAAGTACTACAAGCGACAAGGTGGCCGGTGGATGAACGGCATCTCTCCCCGCATACAGAAGGAGCAGCCATGAACTACCGTATTATTTATATCGGTTCGCTGCTCCTGAACGCACTGCTGGTATTGGGTCTCCTGTATCAGCATTTCAACGGTCAGAGAAAGCAGATCACCACGACCTCTGTTTCCGCATCTCCTGTGAAGGGCTTAAAAACCGCTGAACCTGCACCTCCCAAAGTCATTGATGTGGAGGGTGAAACTTTCACGTGGGATGAGATGAACGTGGCTGATTATCACGCTTACGTGAAGAACCTGCGCACGCTCGGTTGTCCCGAGATCACTGTGCAGGACATCATCTATGCTCTCGTGGACAAAGATTACGCGCACAAGGTCCGCGCGTTGAACCAACGATTGCGTATCGGTCGCGATGGCTTGTCTTTCGATTACTGGACATCTTTCGGCGCGAATCGTGAGGCTGTGGTGGAGCGCATCCGCAAGCAGATGCAACTGAACCAGGAACGCGATGCCTTGCTGTTCGCGCTCTTGGGAGTGGATGTGGACAAGGAAAGGCAGATACGCCACGGCATCATGGATAAGAATCCAAGCCAGCTTGCCTTCCTCACACCGCTCCAATCCCGTCAGGTCGCCATGGTCACCTCCAGTTACATGCAGTTGGAAGGCACCATTGGCATGAAGTATCATCGTTATTCCGGTGAAGAACCTTTCGCCGAAAAAGCCGCCTTCGCCAAGGAACGCGATGCTGAACTGTTGAAGATCATGAGCGCCTCGCAGCTTGAAGAATACAAGCTGCAGAGATCACCAGTCGCCCAGCGATTGCGTCATGACCTAGGCGCATCAGGAGTCAGTGATCTGGAATTTCGTGCGCTCTATAAGATCGATGAGAAGTATGATCGCTCAAATCAACCGCCTCTGGATTGGGATGATCCGGCGGTGATGAAAAAGCTGATAGAGATGAGCGCGCGCAAAGAAGAGGAGATGCGGTTGGTGATCACGGATCCGAAGAAACGCGAACGGGTCATAGACGCCCTACAATCGCGTCGAGGTAAGGATTTTTGAAAACGGTGAAGAGTCCAAACTGGCCAATCACAGCGCGTAATATCTTGATATTTAGGGTTTTATATTGATTCTGTAAAAGTTATCCACATTATTCACATGGACAGCCAATGTCCTACCCCCCTCGGTAGAGTTGAGGCATGAAGATAGTTATGGGGACCCAAAGGAGCGGTGGAAAAGCGGCCATGGTGGCGGCTCTGCTCGGGCACAGACCCCATAGCGAATGAGAGAAGGAACTGAGATGCTGAAACCTACCATGAACCTGAATGAACTTCCGGAGGCGTTGCGTCACACCATGTTGATCGAACTGGCGCACGTGTTTTGCCGTCGCTTGGGACGGCCACGCGCAAACGATATCGAGATGGCCGGATTCCCTGATTTGGGCGATCTGCTCTTGCGCGGATGGATCTTGCGCGAGCCAGGCCGCTACAGCATCGGGTATCAGCCCGGCGAACCGGTGATCCGCGAGATGTGGATCGTGAATCCGACATTGTGCTCTCTGCTGCGCCTGCCGCCGCCTCTCGTAAGCCGCATCCCGGATGTGGATGATGTGAAGGTGGCGATGCCGATGGTGATGCCGGAACCGATCATAGCGGAGGGAGAACGGATGGCGGCCTAAGACGTTAAAAAGTTAAGACCGTTAAATGGTGGAACGATTTACGATTTAACTATTTTAACCTTTCAACGAATCAAGGACGACGCTGGACACATCAGGAAGAAGCAGGAACGTTACGCACATACTATGCGAGTGCTGGATGTGCGAAAAGCGAAAGTGGATGACGTGGAGAAATTGCTGCCGGTGGTGGAGCAGTTCTACGCGCACTTCGGGTTTGCATGGGATACGGAGAAGAAAAGGCGACTGCTGAAAGAGTTCATAGGGAGACGGGATCTGGGAGGCCTGTGGTGTGCGGAGAAGGAAGGACGAATGGTGGGGTATGCCTCCATACCTTTTTATTTTGCGCTGGAGTTCGATGGACGGGTGGGGTTGCTCGACGAGCTATTTGTGCTGCCGGAGTTCCGCGGTTTAGGCTCGGGCGCGCACATGCTAAAGGAGATCATGAATGAGTTGCCAGCGGAAGGGATAAACCGGTTGCGTCTGGAGGTGGATGAGCGGCATCCGGAAGCGGCGACGCTTTATGCGCGGCTCGGATTTGTGCTGGACGGGAGGCAGACCTGGAGCCGGGCGGTATGAGAAAGGTGCGATGGCTTCTGCGGCGGAAAACCACGAGCGGGGCCGGGCCAAATCAGTGATTTTCCTGAACAGGCCAGAGGGATTCCATTTTTTCGAGATCGCGAAGGGCGAATTGCTGGGACCAGCCACGGTGACTGTTCGTGCTGTAGAAGGAATGGACGGCATCCGTCAGGCTCTCAAGGTGCTGGGGCAGTTTGGGAATGACGGTTTGATACGCGGCGATAGCTTTTAGCTGCACATCCGCATGGGCACGCCGCTCATCATAGAGGCCAATGGCGATAGCGGTATCCGCTCTAATCTGAGTTCGCAGATCCCCCAACAATTGCGTGTAACTGTCGCGATTCAAAACTTCTTAAAATTTGCTGTTTGCAGTCAAGGACCGGCCCCGCCCCAAGGCAGCCCGAAAGCCGATGTTTACAGGGTTAATTGAACATGGTGTGGAGTCGAGACAATATGTGACAAAATTGTCATTTCCGGATTTTTGCACGGTATCGCTACGTGCCTGCAAGCCGATTGTGAATCCGTGCCGCCTTTACAGCCTTGAGGGATCAAAAGCCGAGTCTTTGGCCCTCTGTGCAACTGGATGGGCACTTTCGCAGCCTCAAAGGTCATTTATTTGCCCCCCGTCTCCCCATGCTGTACAAGAGGGGACATGGCGTTCGAGTTTACATTTTTAGGATCGGGCACTTCGCAAGGTGTGCCCATCATCGGCAAGGATTATCCGCCCGCTTTCCTTGCAAACCCCAAGAATCATCGGTTGCGCTCGGCCATTTACGTGACGACGGACAAGGTGAAGATTGCCGTGGATACGCCACCGGATTTTCGTACGCAAGTACTCCGCGCGGGCATCAAGTGGTTAGATGCAGTTCTCTTTACCCATTCCCATGCAGATCACATCATGGGATTGGACGATTGCCGCCGTTTCTGCGATCTGCGTGGTGGCGCTCTACCTATCTATGCCAGTCCGGCGACCATGGCGGATCTCAAGCGTGTTTACTCTTACGCCTTCCATGATGGTCCATGGTACAAGACCTATTTCATTCCCGAGCCGCACATCGTCGAAGGTCCATTTGAAGTAGGTGATCTGAAAATCACGCCATTTGACCTGCCGCACGGACGGATGACGACCAGCGGATTTTTGTTTGAACAAAATGGCCGGAAAAAGCTCGCATACTTTAGCGATTGCAAAGAAGTCACGCCGGTCGCGATTGAGGCCGTGCGTGGAGTGGATGTAGTGGTGCTGGATGCGCTGCGGAAAGAGCTGCACTGGACGCATATGTGCCTGGATGAAGCGCTGACTGCCGCCCGACGCATCCAGGCCGGTCGTACTTTGCTCACGCATTTGACACATGATTATGACCACGACATCGACCAAGCGGAACTCCCGCCGAGCGTGGAATTGGCATATGACGGTCTAACCATCTCGATCGAAGGCTAAACCATGTCTGCTCGAATCCTTAAAACTTTGTTGGTGTTGCTCATCGGTTCAGCCGCCCCGTTCGTTCATGCGGATAGCGGTGCTGATGTGGTGGTGGTCTACAATGATCGCTCCCCGGAATCCAAACGTGTCGCGGAGTATTACGCTGAGAAACGGCAGGTGCCCAAGGAACAGATCATCGCCCTGCATCTTTCCCGCGAAGAAATCATCACGCGTGAGGATTATAAGAAGGAACTTGAGGAACCGTTGTGGAGGGCATTGCTGGCGAAGAAACTCATCACGCTACGACCAGATGCGGCTGATGCTACCATCATCGCACCCTCCGTGGCTGAAGCGAAAATCCGTTATGCAGTCCTCTGCTATGGTGTGCCGGTGAAGATTTCCAAAGCGGTGGGACTGGTTGAAGCTGGTATCGAAAAACTTCCCGAGGCTTTGCGAGAAAATTATGCGGCGGTGGATAGCGAGTTGTCTTTGCTGCCCATGAAGACGCGCAACCTTTCCATCACGGGCCCATTGAACAGTCCTTTCTACGGCATTACGAATAGTGCGATGCTGCATCCCACCAACGGCATCTTGATGGTCACGCGTTTGGATGGGCCAAGTGAGGCAATCGCAAAAGGACTCGTCGATAAAGCGTTGGAAGCGGAGAAAGACGGTCTATGGGGACGCTCATACATCGATCTCCGAAACATCAAGGAGGGTGAATACAAACAGGGTGATGACTGGATCAGACAGGCTAGCGAAGTGACCAGCAAACTGGGCTGGGAAACTATCATTGATAACAAGCCTGAGACTTTTCCGGCTGCATTTCCTATGAGTCAGGTCGGTTTCTACTTCGGTTGGTATGAGGGAAATCTTTCCGGTCCGTTTGCCTGGGGGGAAGCGGAGTTTTTGCCGGGTGCTTTTGCATATCATCTGCATTCTTTCAGCGCGGATTCCATCCGGGCCACGAATCGTAATTGGGTCGGGCCGCTCCTGGCCAAAGGTGTCACGGCGACAATGGGATGTGTCTATGAACCTTACCTTGGCGGTACACCGGACATCGGCACCTTTGCGGTGCGCTGGTTGCACAACCGGTTCAGTTTCGGTGAAGCGGCGTATGCGGGTTCGCCCGTGCTTTCCTGGCAGACTACGGTGATCGGTGATCCGCTCTATCGGCCGATGGTCAAGGGGCCAGAGATTCGTCATGCGGAATTGATGACCAAAGAGAATCCGCTCATCGAGTGGTCGCATCTCAAGATCGTGAACCTGAATCTGGTGCGCAGCACGACTCCGAAGGAGATGATCGGTTACCTGAATCAAACTGCGACTACGCGCACCAGCAATGTGTTGCAGGAAAAGCTGGGGGATTTGTGGATGCTGGAGAAGAAACCGGAAGAGGCAGCGAAAGCCTATGCCCTGGCGCTCGATTTAAAGCCCACCAAGAAACAACAACTGCGGTTGCTCTTCGCGCAGGCAGATACCCTCGCAGCTTTGGAGAAATCCACTGAAGCCGTGGATGTTTACCTGAAGATCGAAAGATTGTATCCCGATTATCCGGACATGATGGGGCTCTATCAAAAGCTGCTGCCTGTCGCTCAAAAGGCGAAACGCACTGAAGTGGTGGAGAAGTGCCAGAAGGCGCTGCAACCAAAGTGAACGAAAGTCTGGATAACTTGGCGGCCGCAGTCAGGGCCGCGTATCGTGCTGATGAACTGCGGCGTCTGGATCGCGAGACAGTTCTGAGGGCAGGAATCGAGCCGCTGGATGCGGAGTTTCTCTGCACGGTCGGTGTGCCTATCGTGGAGGAACTGGAGATCAGTTTTAATCTGGCAGGACAGCTCCCCACTTTGCAGGATTATCTGAAGGGAAAGCCGCTATCGTCCTATGCATGGCCTGGACATCTCGTTTGTCTCAATGAAAAGGATGATTGGTTCTTTGCGATAGATCGCGAGCGGGATGGATGTGTCATCAGTTTCGAGCTTGGCGATGATGCTGAGGCGTTCATCAATTCCAAGCTCCGCTACATGGTCGTCTTTCTGGCGGAGTGCCGTCTTCATTGGATGCGTTATCAGGACAAGGACACTCCAAAGGGCGAGTCTTTCAGGATCGCCGAGGAATGGATGAGAAAAGTGGATGAGCGCGGTTTCAACGGGGGCTGGTGGCAGGCAGTGCTGGAGGATATGAAGACGTATGGCTGATTTGCTGTTGCGACAATGAAGCGGAGAAGATTACATCTTTCCCAAAGCTTTTGGAAATCTCATGGCCCCATGCTTGATATGTAAAATTTCCAACCGGCTCTCTGTTACACGATAAAAAACCAGATGATTTTCGAATCCATCCACGCGCCATGAACGTATTCCTTTTAAATCCTCACCGCGAAATTTCCGAAGTCGGCCTTTAAGAGGATGCATAGCGAGTCCAAGAACCGTCTGGTCAACCGCTGCTAGAAAGCGGACAGCCGCAGCAGGATTGCGTTCACCGATGTATTCAAAACAAGCTATCGCATCCAGCTCTGCATCATGCCTGACGAATATCTCCATCGGATATTAACAGAGAAATCTGCAGCTTATTTCGCCAAAGACGCAAAGTGTTTAGGCCGGTATTTCTTCAAGGAACTCCGCAAAGAATGTCGCAGCGCTGTTTCAAGTTCAGGATCGTAATCCTCATGCTCGACCAGTTCATAGACACGAAGTGCTTCGCGGATCACTTCATCTTCAGTCGCATAACCGCCCGTCTTCATCTTCTTGGCGATGAATTTCTCCTGATGTGGTGTCAGCGAAACTTTCATTTCTGAAAATTACTTGGTTCCCACCACTCTGTCAAAGGCAGCTGAAAATCTTCAGAATACAGCTGGCTTTGTCAGATTTGACTGATTCGTTCCCGCCTGTACGTTGCCCTCATGTCAGCGCTCGAGTTTCAGTTCCATCGTGGTGGCATCTTCCTGCCACGGCTGAATCTTTGGCTCGATCCGCATGACCCCAAGACGGGGCCGGAAAAAGTTTTTGTCAGTCACGCTCACTCGGATCACACCGGTGCGCATCGCGAAGTGATCCTCAGTGAAGCCACCGCGCTGCTTATGCAAGCACGTATCGGTGGTGAACGCTTGGAACATCGTCTTCCATATCATCAATCACGCGAGTTCAGCGAAGCTGAGGAACGTTACCGCCTTACACTCCTGCCGGCGGGGCATATCTTCGGCAGTGCGATGTCATTGATCGAGGCTGAGAGTGGTTCGTTGCTCTACACCGGAGATTTCAAATTGCGTCGCGGTCTCTCTGCGGAACCGTGTGAGCCATGCACAGCAGACACGCTTATCATGGAGACGACGTATGGGCAGCCGAAGTATGAGTTCCCGCCCACGGCTGAGGTGATGCAGGGCATCGTGCGCTTCTGCCAGCAGGCGGTGGATAATGACGAGACGCCCGTCCTCTTCGGCTACTCGCTCGGCAAGAGCCAGGAAATCCTCAGCGGACTCGCGAGCTCGGGCCTGCCCATTATGCTGCATCCGCAAGTGCACAAGCTGACGAAGATCTACGAACAGCTCGGGCACGTTTTTCCCGCTTACGAAAAACTTGATGCAGCAACGGCCCGCGGCAAGGTGCTGGTCTGTCCGCCGAATGCGAATCGCTCGGCATTGCTGCGTCAAGTCGGTGTCATCCGCACTGCGGTGCTTACGGGCTGGGCGATCGATCCCGGGTGCCGTTATCAATCGCAGTGCGATGCGGCGTTTCCCTTGAGCGATCATGCGGATTTTCCCGACCTCATCGAGTTCGTGAAGCGTGTGGCTCCCCGGCGCGTTTATACACTGCATGGCTTTGCGGCGGATTTTGCACAGACCTTGAGAGACTTGGGTTTCGATGCGCAGGCATTGAGTGAAAGCGAGCAGCTCTCTTTCAAGTTGGAGATGGATGCGCCCAAAAAACTCATCATGCCCGTTTCACTGGTGCAGAGCGTGTCGGGAAAAAGCGTGTCGCACGATGTGAGTTTCTTGCGGTTCGCGGAAACATCCCAGTATGTCGGAGCGACTACGAAGAAATTGGAGAAGACGGAACGACTGGCGAATTATCTGGCGACATTGACGGGTTCAGATCTGTCGAGTGTGGCGACTTGGTTCACAGGGCAGGCATTTGGACCAGGCACGGGCAAGGTGTTGCATTTAGGGTGGTCCATTATCCGGGCGGCGGTGTGTGCGGTGGCGGGATTGCCGGAAGCGCGTTTTCGTCAAGTGTATCTGAAACACAGTGATACGGGGGAAACTGTCTTCGAAATCTTCTCGCACATAACACGTCCGAATCCGACGTGGTCATTGGAGGACATCGCGCAGTTATTCCAGCAATTACACGCCGCGCGCGGTCCGACGGGCAAGACACCGTTGCTCATCGACACATTGAAATGTTGCACAGCCATCGAGGCGAAGTATCTGGTGAAAATCCTGACTGGCGATTTGCGGATCGGCCTGAAGGAAGGCTTGGTAGAGGAAGCAGTTGCAAGGGCTTTTTCAGCGACGGTGGACGAAATCAAACGTGCGAATCTGCTTTTGGGTGACATTGGCGAGACATCCTTACTGGCGCAGGCTGGGCGTTTGCTAACAGCGGGCTTGGTGCCGTTGCGACCAGTGAAGTGCATGCTGGCTTCACCAGAGAAGACAGCGGCGGATGTATGGGAGCGTGTAGTAGAATGGGGAGAGCCAGTCAAAGATTCCGCCGAGCCGCATCAGAACCCGGCGCTCCATGTCGCGTGGCTGGAGGACAAGTATGACGGCATTCGTTGTCAGGTGCATAAGAGCGGTTCCGCGGTGGAACTGTATTCACGTGATTTGAAACTTATCACCGCGACATTTCCGGAACTGGTGGAGAAGTTTCGCCGCGCAGAGGGAAATTTCATTCTCGATGGCGAAGTGCTCGCGATGCGAGGTGAGCAGGCATTGTCATTTGGTGAATTGCAGAAGCGCCTAGGCCGCCGCGAGAGCGATCTTTTCATGCACGAAGAGGTACCCATCCGTTTCATCTCCTTTGATCTGCTCTGGCAGGATGGGGAGACATTACTGGATCTGCCGCTGCTTGAACGACGCCAGCGATTGGAAAAACTTCAGGCAGCTACCGGAGCATTTCAACTGGCTTTGGTCACTCAAGCAGAGCAACAGGAAGAAATTGAAGCGGCCTTTGTTTCCGCACGTGCCCGCAATAATGAAGGGCTCATCATCAAAGACCCGACGAGCCTCTATTCCCCTGGCAGACGCGGGCTCTCCTGGCTGAAACTCAAGAAGGCACTGGCGACGCTCGATTGCGTAGTGGTCGGCGCGGAGTGGGGTCATGGTAAACGCAAAGAGGTCTTGAGCGATTACACCTTTGCCGTCCGTGATGATGCGACCGGTGAATTGAAAACAATTGGCAAAGCTTACAGCGGCCTGACAGATGTGGAGATCGCTGAACTCACGAAATATTTCCTGAAGCATGTCATCCGCCAGCGTGGCCGCTATCACGAGGTGACACCGGAGGTGGTGCTGGAGATCGCGTTTGATGCGTTGCAAGAGAGCGACCGGCACACCAGCGGACTGGCGATGCGGTTCCCGCGCATCGAGCGGATCAGGACGGATAAGACGGTGAAAGAAATCGATACGGTGGCGAATGCGCGGAGGTTGTTACCGGCGAAAAAGGAGGAAGGTTGAAGTGGTGGAAATTTCACCCGTAATCAGAACAGCAAGATGGCGGTCAGGGCTTTTTCAGCCTGATCAAAGCCCGTAATTCATCGGCTCTAGCTTCTCCATTCGCGAGCTGTTTTTGCGTAAGTTTCTTCTCCACCGCGATCTTGTTTTTGGCGGCGTCCTCGTTTTTCTGAGCAGCTATGCTGAACCACGCATAGGATTCTACCAGGTCTTTTTTGACGCCTTGTCCATAACCGTAACTCACGCCCAGCATTGTTTGAGACAGGGCATCGCCTTGCTCAGCAGCCAGGCGAAACCATTTCACGGCTTCCAGGTGATTGGTGGGCCCGCCTATGCCCGTGCGGTTCCGTGTGCCCATGGCCTGTTGGGATTCCGCCAGTCCCAGTTCGGCGGCCTTGAGATACCATTTCGTGGCGGCGGCTTCGTCTTTGGGCGTGTGTTCTCCCGTGGCGTAAGCGCGCGCAAGGTTATGCTGGGCCTTCGTATAATCCTGTTCAGCGGCTTTCAGCCACCACTTCATGGCGGCGGCTCCATCTTTTTTCACGCCTTCACCGTGAGAGTAGCAATTGGCCAGGGAGAATTGCGCGCTATCATCACCTTGATTCGCTGCCAGTTGGTACCATTTCACGGCTTCCACGAAATCTTTGGTCACGCCCTCGCCATGGAAATAAAGCGCACCGAGCGCGTATTGAGCGCGCGCATACGACTGGTTCGCACCGCGGCGATACCACTGATACGCTTCCTCAAAGCTCTTCGGCACGCCGATGCCTTCATAATAGGCATTGCCCAGGCGGTAATGGGCTTCGGCGACATTTTGTTCCGCGGCCAGCCGCCACCACTGGACGGCGGCTTCCGCATCTTGCACCACGCCTTTGCCGAAGCTGTAACTGTTTCCCACGAGCAATTGCGAAGCGGCTACGTTTTGTGCCGCCGCTTGGCGATGCCATTTAAAAGCTTCGGAGAAATCTTGCGGCACACCGTGTCCATTGCCGTAACAACTGCCGAGGTTGGCTTGCGCGGTGCGGTTGCCTTGCTCGGCGGCCAGATGAAACCAGCGCGCTGCGGCGGTGTAATCCTTAGCCGCTCCGATGCCGTGATAAAGGCAGTCTCCAAGCATAAGTTGTGAAGCTGCGTGGCGTTGCTCGGCGGCCTTGCGAAACCACGCTACCGCCAGAGGCTTGTCCTCCTGAACACCTTTTCCTTCCTGAAAGCATAGCCCCAGATTGTGTTGAGCTTCGGCCAAGCCGCTTTCCGCCGAGCGACGATACCAACGAAAACTTTCCGGCAGATCTTTTTCCACTCCCTTTCCAGTCTCGAAGGCGACAGCTAAAAAGAACTGGGCCTGGGGATCTCCGGCTTTGGCCTTGGTTTTGTAAGCCGGAACTTGCTGGGTATCAAATTTCAGGCTTTCGGGAAAAGCCACCCCGGCCATAAAGAGAACCATGGAAACGATCATTGACCATCCGCCCTGTTGCTTTAAGGCAGGTGATGGCCGAGTATTCATGGAACTTGATTTTTGCACCCGCCATTTTTTCCCGCAACAGGGAATTTGTCTTTGCTAGATGCAGATGGTCTGAGATGCGCCTGATTTGCAGGGCTCTTCTCGGTGATCTGACAAACGAAGGCAGATAGCCTTATATGTGGTGCCGGGTATTTGCTCTCAGCGCGCCGCCTGCTGTTTGCTCTTCCCTGTCATCGGCCGGTCACTCGGCGTATAGTAAGCGATATAACCCAGCATCATCTCATCATACGTCTGCTGGCCCCAACGCACGTTCTTGTTCGGGTCGGGATTCGCCGGATTGCCCGCGCTGTTGTCATAGGTCATCGTGACTTTGATCGTCGCGCCAGCCGGGATGAACAGTGGTTCTGCAAGGCGGTAGACGAGCTGCCAGTTGAAGTCATAATGCGGGATATCAAGCAAGGTGTTCTTTGTGCCGTCATTATATATGACCTCATACTTCGCCGCCTTGCCGCGCAAGTGCATGTGCGGCATGAACTGGAACACATGCACATCTGCCGGCACCTTGATCTGCGCCGTCTCCGCATGATTCGCCGCTCCGGGAGGAATGTTGATGAACGGATTCGAGATGCCCGCCACTTGCACGACATGCTTCGGCTCTTCCTTGGCGAAGACAACACCCACGCGGATACGATCGGTGGTCGCTTTGCCCGTGGGTGTGTAATGGATCTGGAAATGCAGGCGTGAACCGGCGGGCAATTTCTTCGCCATGCCTGCAGGATAGACCTGTGAACTATTCCCCGGCACATAAGCAGCGAAGAAGCCGTCACGCTCGGCGCGTTCGTCATCGAAGGAATCACTGCCTGCCGGTTTTTTCGGTGGACGTACGAAGACGAGCACGTGATGCACCGCCTCGCGTGCGGTCGGTTGAATCTCGAAACCTTGCACCCACTTGTCTTCGGTCAGACCCGTCTCCACCGAGATGTTCGAGTAAGGCATCGTGCCCGTGGCTTTGATGACGATAGGCTGGGGGATTTGCACGACGAGGTCCGGCTCACCGATCAGCCATTCCGCCGGATACGTGCGCGCGATCGGCGCATCGGCAGGATTGCCCACCGGCTTGTCGCTCTTGAGCCAGTTCAGCAGCGTCATTTTATCCAGTTCGGTCAATGAACGCTCATTCGCCCACGGCGTGATTTCGCCATGTGGTGCGGGTGTGGCAAACCACGGCGGCATCGCACCGCGTTCCACTTGCTTGCTGATCATGCCTGCATGAGCTTTCACCTCTTCATACGTTTCCAGGCCGAACGGAGCTACGCCGCCCTTGCGATGGCACTCCACGCAGTTGTTCTGCATGATGCGTGAAATCTGGTGGTGATAAGTGGTCAACTCAAACTTCAATCCAGACTCCTTTACCTCCAGCGCACAGCCGGGCGCAGTCGTAGCCGCGATCTCAGGAACCTGACCTTTCAGAAATGCATTCAAAGCATCCGTGAGATAAGTGTCGCGTGCCTCATCGCGTGAATAGCCCAAGCCATATTGATCATCGATTGCACCGCGATAGATCAAGGTGCGGGCGGCATCGAGCACGAATACCTCTGTCGTCGTTTTCGCGTGTAATGCGTGGTGGAAGGCATCTGCCTTATCATGCACGTAACGGCCCTTGAACCCGTGTGCCTTCACATCTTCGCGGATGCTCTCCAGCGTATCCGTCTCGGTCGGATTCACGTAGAGGAATGTCACTCCTTTCGCCGCATACTCTTTCTCCAGCTTCGCCAGTGTAGCGGAGTAGCGTTTCCCCACTGGGCAGGAAGTGGTGGTGAAGGCGATCACCAACGCTTTTCCGGACTTGAGATCACTCAGCTTGCCTGCTTTCCCGTTTACATCTGTGAAAGCTACATCCGGCACCATCCGGCCTACGCCGACTTCGCTCCCTTTCAATTGCTTCGGACCTTCACGCGGAGATTCCTTCGGTGCGCTGACCACGGACTTCGCCTTGCCACGCATCGCGTTCACATTCGCCAGAACAGTCTTCGCCTCTTCCAAAGTCACACCACCATCGCCATTCACATCGAGTTGATCAAAGGTCTCCGGACGCGGCAGCTCATCCCGAGTCAGTTTGCCGTCGCCGTTGCGATCCAGCATCACGAACAGGCCTTCGCCATTGGCACCAGCCTTGGCGATCGATTTCATCGCCTTTGTGTAATCGCGCACCTCTTGGAGTGCCACAATACCATCCTTGTCCTTATCGAGCCGGGCGAACCACTCCTTGTCCGTCAGTTCCTGCGTGGTGAGCTTCTCGTCCTTATCCTTGTCCAGCTCACGAAAACGCTTTTCCAGATCCCCCACAGATTGCCCGTGCACAGACAGTCCAGCAATGACCGCCACTCCGGCCAAACTGGCCACCGCCAACACCTTCCGCATTGTCTTAACTCGACTCATGCCCTTGAAGACGTCTGAAAAAGTATCTGGTTTCATGGAAACTGAACCCCATGATTCACTATGGAGGACTATTTGCAAGCAAGGCTCGACTCAGGCCGGAGAATGAGAAGCGGAGGGGGGAAAGAATCGAACGTCAGTCTTATAGTGTTCTGCGTTCCGAAGGGAGGGAAATGCCTTATACGGTATTTCCAATCAAACAATCTGCGTTTTTGGCGGTTAAACATCTTAATGGAAGGTGATTACTGCAGTGTCAGATGCGGATCAACGGGCGTTCTATGAGTGCGAAGTGTTGGGTGGCGCTTGACAGGTGGGAGTTCACTGGTAGTCTCTGCGGCTCCGTTTATGGCGGGGTGTCGGGATCAGCGGGCTTGCTGGCCGGACATAGTGGCTTGAGCCACAGACATTTAAATCGAGAGATAGACGCATGAAACGCCAGTATCAACCTTCGAAGATGCGCCGCAAGCGGCAGCACGGTTTTTTGAGCCGCAATTCCACGAAGAGCGGTCGTGAGATTCTTCGCCGCCGCCGTAATTTGGGCCGTAAGCGCCTGACTCCGGTCTAATTCTCTTTTTCTTTTGGCCGTATATATGGCCGAAGATCGCCCCAAGGCGCTTGGCTTGCCCCGGTCCGCTCGTTTGCGGCTGGGGCATGAGTTTCGCCGGGTAAAAGAGGGTGGTAAACGGCTGGTTCATGGCTGTTTGATCGCGAACTGGCTGGTTTTGCCGGAGGACGGTGAGTCACGCTTAGGCGTGGTCACGAGCCGGAAGATTGGCGGTGCCGTGGTGCGTAATCGCGCCCGGAGATTGATGCGGGAGACTTTCCGGTTGAACCGGGGTATCTTGAAATCGCCCGTGGAGATGGTGTTGGTGGCGCGGGCATCGATCGTGGGCAAAAGCCAGCAGGAGGTGGAGCGTGATTATGTCACTGTTCTTCGCCGGGCGGGCTTGTTGAAAGAGTCTTGATGCATGTGTGGCTGCAACACTTATTGATAGGCATCGTCCGGCTGTATCGCTGGCTGTTGTCTCCGGTGTTGACGCAACTCTTCAATCCGAACGGCTTGTGCCGGTTCAATCCCAGTTGTTCGGAATACGCGCTGCAATCTCTCCAAATCCATGGCGCGTTCCGTGGTTCATGGCTGGCCTTCAAGCGCATCTTGCGCTGCAATCCGTGGGGATCATTTGGATTCGATCCCGTACCTTCCAAGAAAAATGGTCAGCCGCATTGTGGCTGCGGGGGCGATCACGCCCAACATCATCAGGACAAACCGGTGGCAGTGACGGCACCGGTACATGGTCCGGCTTTTGCACCTCGTCCGACTTCTAGCTAATGGATCGTAAATCTCTCATCATCGTAATCATCTCGGCGTGCCTTTTGGTCGCATGGTTTCCCCTCACGCGCACGATTTGGCCGCCATCGCCGCAAACCACGGCGATGGGCACGACCAATGCGCCCGGCAACATCGGGACAAACGCCGTTTCATCCACGAATGCCGCATCCATCTCGGCAATGCCTGCCAGTTCAGGGGCAACTGCTGCTACGCCAGCGTCCAATCTGCTCGTAGCGCCGAACACGCCGGAGCAGACGGAAGTGCTGGTGGCAGGTGATGTGCAATACACGTTCACCTCGCACGGCGGCGGCATCAAGCTGGTAGAGTTGACGAAATATGCGCATTCAGTGGGATCGAAGACGGGGGCGGATACGAACAAGTACGCGACGTTGAACACGAAAGCGCCGGTGCCCGCGATGGCGTTGCTGGGCGGTTTGGCGATCGAAGGGGACGGTATCTTCAAGCTGACGAAGACGGGGAATGCGATCCGCGCCGAAAAACAGGTGGGGAACGAGCTCTACATCGTGAAGGAGTTTACGCCGGGGACGAATTACATGCTGCATACGAAGGTGCGGATCGAGAATCGCACGGCCCAGCCGATCCGTCTGCCAGCGCAAACGCTCATCTTCGGCACGGCGACACCGCAGACCGCGCATGAGGCGGAGCAGACGATGGGGTTCATCTACTACGATGGAGAAAAGGATCATCACTACGATGGCGGATGGTTCGCGAACAGTTTCCTCGGTTGCTTCGGCGGCAAGCCGCGCAGTGAATATTCCGCCACTCCGGAACGGAAGATAGTTTGGGCGGCGGTGAACAACCAGTTTTTCACCATGGCAGCGATCCCGAAAGATCCTGCCGCGCAGTTCATCTCCAGGCGGGTTGAATTGCCTCCGCCCACGGCCGAAGAGAAAGCGCAGGACCGCCGCGCCCTGCCTCACCCCCACGGTTATCAGAGCGGTTTTGTTTACCCCGAATCTATCCTTGCCGGGAATGGCGTGATCGAGCGGGAGTATGATCTCTTCAGCGGTCCACGTGAGTATAACATGCTCGCAAAGATCGCTACCGCGAAGCAGAACACGAATTTGGATCTGGTGATGAAGTTCGGCGGGTTCTTCGGCTTCTTCGCGAAGGCGCTGTTGCTCTCCATGAACAAACTGGTTTCCTGGGGCTTCAACTACGGCTGGGCGATCGTGGCCATCACGGTGATCATCAAGCTGGTGTTCTGGCCGCTCACCCATGCGAGCACGAAATCGATGAAGCGCATGGCGGCACTGGCGCCGGAGCTGAAGAAGATACAGGAGAAGTACAAGGACGATCCGCAGAAACTGACGCAGAAGCAGTTCGAACTGTGGCGTGAGCATAAGATCAACCCGTTCGGAAGCTGCCTGCCGATGTTGCTGCAGATCCCGGTGTTCTTCGGTTTCTTCACGATGTTGCGCACGGCGATCGAGTTGCGCGGTGCGGAATTCCTGTGGGTGATGGATCTCTCGCAATCGGATACGGTTGCTGTCATTCCGGGCCTTGGCTGGCTGCCGTTCATCGGCATCGCGGGTTACGGTTTGCCGATCAATCCGTTGCCGTTGCTGATGGGTGTCACGATGTTCTGGCAGGCACGCATCACGCCGCAATCGCCCACGATGGATCCGGTGCAGCAGAAGATGATGCAGTATATGCCGCTGTTCTTCCTGCTGTTCCTGTATAATTACTCGGCCGGTCTGGCGCTCTACTGGACGACGAACAACCTGCTCACGATCTTGCAGACCAAGATGACGAACACGGAGCCTGCGAAGCCTGCGGGTGAAGAGAACAAAGGCCCGGTCGCTCCGGTGAAGAAGGCCAAGAAATAAATAGGCTCGCGGAACGAGTCGAGTTCGAGAACGCTAAAGACAAACTTACTTATGGCAGCGAAACCTAAGGAAACTTTGGAACAATTGCTCGGCCACCTCGGCTTTCCCGCCACGGTGGAGGAGCATCAACTGGATGACGTCCTCCTGCTAGATGTGAAGGCAGATGACGCCGGGCGTCTGATCGGTCGCCAAGGCCAGACCCTTGGCGCGCTCCAATACTTGGTGAACCGCCTGCTCATCCGCCAGGATGCCGCCGCGCCAAAGGTGATGGTGGACGTGGCTGGTTACCGCGCGGAAGCCCGCGATGCGCTGGTGAAGAAGGCCAAGGACGCTGCTGAGAAGGTGCGCCGCTGGGGTGACATCGTGGAGCTGGAGCCGATGAGCCCCTTCGACCGTCGCATCGTGCACAACGCGATCAAGGATGATCCGGATATCGAAACGCACAGCGTGGAAGTGGAAGGAACGACGAAGAAAGTCGTGATCCTGCGCCCGAAACGTTAAGCAATCCAAAACCAAATTTATCCCCGCTCCAAAGGATATTTTGGGCGGGGATTTTTGTTTGGGGATGATCTCAACTTTGCTTCATTCCCGTTAAACTTTCCCTCCACCCAGATATTCTCCTTTCCGTTCTCCGCCATTGCGGTTAGAGGATTCCCTGCGCTTATGAAATCGTATCGCCTGAACCGTTTGTTCAATGCCAAGTCTGGCCGTTGCTTTGATGTCGCCGTGGACCACGGTTTCTTCAATGAACGCGGTTTCCTCCAAGGCATCGAAGACCTTGATGAAAGCGTGAAGACGCTTGTGGCCGCCAATCCCGACGCCATCCAGCTCACCGTTGGTCAAGCACGCCATCTGCAATCCATTCCCGGCAAGCTCAAGCCCGCGCTCGTTCTCCGCACGGACGTGGCCAATGTCTATGGCACTCAGCTTCCGCGCACTTTGTTCAGCCGCATGATTGAGCAACCGGTGGAGCAAGCCCTGCGCCTTGATGCCACCTGTGTTGTCGTGAACCTCTTCCGCATCCCGGAACAACCCGAGGTCACCGATCAGTGCATCCAAAATATTCTCCGTATCAAACCCGAGTGCGATCGCTACGGCATGCCGCTGATGATCGAACCGCTGGTATTTCAAGCGAACCAGAAGGCGGGCGGTTACATGGTGGATGGCGATCTTGATAAGATCCTCCCGCTCGTCCGTCAGGCTGTGGAACTCGGTGCGGACATCATCAAGGCAGACCCTACAGATGATGTCTCCGTCTATAACCAAGTCGTGAAGATTGCCGGTGGCATTCCCGTTCTCGTACGCGGTGGCGGCAAAGCGGCAGACAAGGAAATCCTCGAGCGCACCGAGAAGCTCATGGGCCAAGGCGCACATGGCATCGTCTATGGCCGTAACATTATTCAGCACAAAGATCCGGCAGGCATGACGAAGGCGCTGATGGCCATCGTCCACGAAGGCACATCCGCCACCGAAGCCGCTAAATTCATCAAAGCTTAGTTTTTCGTATTACATGGAATCACCGATTGTCATCGCTATCGACGGCCCCAGCGCCAGCGGCAAGAGCACGAACTCCAAGCTCATCGCCAAAAAACTCGGTTACACCTACGTGGACACTGGTGCCATGTATCGCACCCTCGCTTGGTACTGCCTCAAGAACGGTGTGAATGTGGATGACGAAAAGGCCGTCGCATCCACGATCCGCAAATGGAAGACCACGCTCGTGAATCAAGAGGGTCACGCACGTCTGCTGGTGGAAGGTTACTATCCGGAAAAAGAGATCCGCACCTCCGAGACCAGCGCCGCCGTTCCGAAAGTCGCCGCTGGCCCTAAGGTCCGCGACTGGATGAAGCTGAAGCAACGCGAGTGCATCCAGTTCGGCAACCTCGTGATGGAAGGTCGCGATATCGGCACCAATGTTTTCCCTGAGACGAACTTCAAGTTCTACCTCGATGCTTCGTTGGAAGAGCGCAACCGCCGTCGCGAAGCTGATGGCGTGCAGGAGAACCTCGCGGAACGCGATAAGCGCGACAGTCAACGCAAGGCCGCTCCACTCATGATCGCCCTCGGAGCTACGCTCATCAACAACTCAGGTGAGACCCCCGAGGACACCTCAAACCGCATCATCGCCGAGTTTCACAAGAAACAGGCGGAGTTGAAGAAGTGACAGGCCGATCGCATCGCGACCATTTAACTGCGTGAACACCATCTACAAAATCACGTGGCACTCTGGTCGCCTTGCGTTCAAGCTGTGGTTCCGTTGGCGCATCTACAATGTCGAGCGCGTGCCGCTGGAAGGTCCAGTGATTCTCGCTTCCAATCATGCCAGTTTCGCCGATCCGCCGCTTATTGGATGCTCCATCCCGCGCCAGATCAATTATCTCGCGCGCGAATCTCTCTTTCGTTTCCCTGGAGTTGGCTGGTATCTGCGCCAGCTCACGGCGGTGCCCGTGGACCGCGATGGCGGTGGCGCTAAAGGCCTGAAGATCATCCTCGATCGTCTGCTCGCGGGCGGCGGCATCACGCTTTTTCCGGAAGGCACGCGCACTAGCGATGGCAACCTGCAACCTGCGCGCTCTGGCATTGGCCTCACCGTCATCAAATCGAACGCACCCGTAGTCCCCGTGCGCATCTTTGGTGCGTTCGAGGCTTATGGTCGGCACCTGAAATTTCCACGCATGAAGCCGGTCATGGTGAAATACGGCAAGCCGATGATGTTCGAAGCCTTGCGCGAAGAAGCCAAGACCTGCACCAAGCCGCGCCTCAAAGAGATTTACCAGGAAGTCGCCGATCAGCTCATGGCTGAAATCGCCAAACTGGAACCAAAGGCAGATTAAGTGGAGCGCGACTCTCCGAGTCGCAGCAGGTCACCTGAGCAAAGCAGACATGAGATAACGCATCAGTTTTGTCCTGCCGTATTTTCGAATACCCCGGATTGTTTGATGTTGCTGCGACTCAGAGAGCGTTCCCAGATCTCAATACGGACTTAACCGATAAAACCTTCTCGGCGCCAACAACGGCGGCACGCGTCCCCCTTGTCCGATATCCCGCACGGTGAACGAACCCTCTGGCCGATCATTGATCACCTCCATGAGTTGCCAGTTCGGTGAAGAAAGCGAATCGCTCGACTCCAATCTCCACACGCTCTTCGGTGGAACGATCATCTCCAATTCCACACCCAAGAGCTGATCAATCAAGCCTGTCTTCCAGATGATGTTGTCAAAACTTGCCGTCGTCGGTGCGTAGCTCATCGCCTGCAAGCGCAGGTCAAATGCCACATCATCCCACGATGACCACACGTTATTCAGCATCACAGCGATCACATTCTCACCTGGTTGTAGTAGCCCGATGAACGGCGTGAGGTCGTAATACAAAACATCATTCCCCTGATCGCTCACCGTATCGATGCCCGAGGTCACCAGCTTCACACCGTTCAGATAAATCTCCAGCGCCTTGCCATTCGCTCCGCGCGTGCAAGTGGCGGAGAGCAAAAACTCTTCAAACATTTCCGTGGGCACATTGAATGAGCGTCGGAAATAATACGCATCCTTCTGTGGTGTGATGGATGTCACGATATTACGCGGCCCGCCACCTGTGCCCAATTTGGCTTTGCCCGAAGACCACGCGCTATCATTGAAGCCGCGCGCATACCAATCACTCGCTGGTGTCATCACAGAATACTTCCAAGTCGCACCCAATGGCAGCAGCTCCGTCCAGTTCGCATCATTCGGCGAAGGCATCGCCCGGAAGAACACGTCATCCATCATGAATGAACCGCTCGTTGCTCCATTCACCGTGTAACGCGCACCGACTTCCGCATTCGGAAAACCCGCAGGCATCACAAATGCCCGGTTCGCATACGTCCACTCCGTCGCATTCGTGCCGATGGTGAAGTGTGGTGTGAAATAAAGCGGCCATGGCCGCGCCGGACGTGCATTCGTGTTCTCCGCAGTTACTGTGGAACTCCACTCCAACCAATGCTCCGACGGCTGCGACAGCCCCTTGCTCTTAAAGAAACCGCCCATGCTGTAGAGCTGTCCACTGACGACCGGCATATTCCCATCCGGCGTGCCATACTGGCCGTATTGCGAGATGGTGCCGTTGCTAGTGTGATTCGTTAGGTTCACCTGCATCGCCGAGCGCCCGCCATACACACCACTCGCCGTAGTCATCATATTCGTCCAGCTCAGTTCCCCCGTGAACCACTTGTCCCAATGACTCTCGCTGTTCTCTTCGAAACCGCCGTTCGTCAGCAGATTGCCGTTCATCTGTGACAGCACTGCGAACGGTGCCGAACGCACGGAGCGATCCGCATACACCGCCTCCACCTCATAAACGTATTGTGAACCCGCCTTCAGCAGATAATCCGTGTGCGCCCGTTTATCCCCGGTCAAGGTGATGATCGGAGTGAACGGCCCATCAGGATTCTCCGCCCGATAGATGCGCCAGGCCAAAGCCGAACCGGTGATGCTCCATGAAAAACTCGCACGCCGATATCCGCCGTCCTTCTGCGTAATGACCGGTGTGCCCGCCGGATAAAGCGAGACACCCAGATTTCCATCGCGCTTCTGGTTGCTCCGATGTGTCGCCCAAGAAACAAGTCCCGTGCGATTCGCCCCAAAGTTCTGGATATAAACTCGCCCGGCCAACGAGCGATAGATCACCTCCACTCCGCCATCCCCCGTCACATCTGCCAATGTAGGAATGTGCTTCAATCCACCTGCCACACTCACGGAATTCTTCACCGACCCATCCAAAGCGAACACATACAACGTGCCATTGACCGAAGCATTCGCCGGATCATATGTGCCGATGACAATCTCCTCTGCACCATCACCATCCACATCACCGACTACGGGTGGCGTGGGCAATTGCGGATAAAAATTCTTCGGCCAGCCAGAGCGATCCACCAGCTCCACTCCGTTCCAAGAACGGAATGCGATCTCGTGCGCGTGCGTGAAGCTCAGCACATCGATGCGGTTATCATGATCCGGATTCACCGGGATCATGCACGAGTTGTTCTGCCATTGCGTGACCGGAATCGTCACCGCCGGTTTCCACTTCCGCCACATCACGGTGCCATCGTCATCCAGTATCGTCTCATTCGGCTGCCACAAAGGATTCGATTGCGTAGAACCAACGAGCACTTCATCCAATCCATCCCCATCTATGTCCACCGCGTAGATGTCCGCGCCGAGTTGATACGAACCCGTGATCAGCCGCTGGTTCTTGCCGAATTGTTTGTGCAGGTTGCCGTTGCCATGCAAGCCATGCGGTTTCGTAGCATCAAACGCGGCCACGCTGTCGCTGTCGTTCAATACATACGTCTTCAGCGAAGCACCTGCATCACCACGTCCTAGCGCCAGCCCGGACTCCACCAGCTGATGCAAATGATACGTGTAATTCTTCTGTCCCGTTTGCGCATTGAAGAACATCACGCCACCGGACCATACCTCACCCATCGTGCCCCACTCGCCCGAACCCCAGATGTCATTGATGAACGGATTGAAATCCTGATGATTGCTCGCGCTGTCCGGATCAATCTTCCACGCCGTGACGACTTCTTTCACACCATCGCCATTGATATCCGCCACGATGGGACTAGAGACCTGCGAAGAAAAAACCGCCGTGCTGGGCAGACGCGAGATGAACCCGCCGCCATTGCTCCAATAGAACCCGTTCGTCACCGCCATGAACCCGCTGTCTGGCACGTAATTGGAATAATTCACAGTCGTGGACCACAACACCGTTCCGTTTCCGCGCAAAGCGATGACATTGTGGCCTTGAGTGAAAATGATCTCCTCCAGCCCATCACCATCCAGATCATACAAGGTCGGCGAGACATTGATCTCCTGCGTCGTGCCGCCATAGGGAAAACCCGAGAGCCTCGTGCCATTCGGTTGAAACGCATCCAGATGCCAGAGCCCGCCCGTTGTGCGATACGGCACAATGATTTCCGGCGTGGAATTGCCCGTCACATTGCCCACGGCCAATGTGCCCATGTTCCAGCCACCTGTGCCTGCGGGAAAAGAGGCCAATTCACCAGCGTGCAATGGACTCTTTTCCAGCAAGACCAAGCCCAGCAATAGGGCAACACCTGCGACGCCTTTAGCGCGGTCCGGCAACCATCTGTGCAAGGCACGATACGACATGCGCCTTCTATTCATATTGCCGCTACACTCGTCTCATTTCCTGAAACACAAAATCCGTCTTTGTCCGATATCCATGTCAGTCTTTGACCTACATGCACATGGCCGAGACGAACCAATTTCACAAGCAGGGCCTAAATGTTCTCCCTCTCCCCTCAACGGGGAGAGGGCCGGGGTGAGGGGTGAGAATGTCTACTGGCTATATATGTCGTGACGTGTCCGGCCTACATGCCAGCTCAAAGAAATATCCTTCCCTCCATCACCCGTTTCGCCACACTCCGCCCATGGGGAAAACATTACGCGTAGGCGTGTATGCGGGCAGCTTCGATCCGCTGACCATCGGCCATCTCTGGATGATCGAGCACGGTGTGAAAGTCTTCGATCGCCTCATCGTCGGCATCGGCGTGAACCCGGACAAACGCTACACCTTCGATATCGAAGAACGCGCCGAAATGGTCCGCGCCTCCACCAAGCAGTTCAAGAATCTGAAAGTCGAAACCTTCGGCCATCAGTTCCTAATCAAATATGCGGAATCGTTGAAAGCCGGTTTCATCCTGCGCGGTGTCCGTTCCGAGAGTGATTACGAATTCGAACGCGTGATGCGCAATATCAACGGTGATCTGAACAAAGAGATCACCTCCATCTTCCTCATGCCGCCGCGTGGCATCGCCGAGATCAGCTCCAGCATGGTGAAGGGCCTCATCGGTCCCGCTGGTTGGGAAAGCATTGTACGCGAATACGTCCCGCAACCCGTCTATGACCGCCTCCTCCAGCGCTTCCATGAACGCCGCTCTGCGTAAACGCTGGCTGAAGTTCACCCGCTCCCTCGGCTGGCAAGGCGATGCCAACGCCGTCTGGGAAATGCTACTCACGCGCTACAGCGAACCTGTGCGCGCCTATCATAATCTGGCGCACATCGCCGCCTGCCTAAAGGCCTTCGATGAAACCTCAACCGAAGGCGTTGACCGCAAGGCCGTAGAACTCGCCATCTGGTTCCACGACGCGGTCTACGATCCGAAAGCGAAAGACAACGAAGAGCAAAGCGCCGAGTTATTTGCCCTGTGCGCTCGCGAAGCCGCCTTGCCTGAACTGCTCATAGCGGAAGTGGTTCGTTTGATTCTCATCACGCAACACAAAGCCATCCCGCAGATGCGCGAAGAAAAACTACTCGTGGATGTGGACTTGAGCATCTTAGGCTCAGACACCGAAGCCTTCGCCGAATACGAACGTCAGATCCGTAAAGAGTATGCGTGGGTCGCCGAAAAAGATTTCTGCCATGGACGGGCAGCAGTGCTGGAACAATTTTTAAAACGCGAGCGCATCTACCACACCGATCACTTCTTCCAGCGCTACGAAACCAAAGCGCGACTGAACCTGCAAAAAGCCATCACGCACTGGCGCGAAAAAGCCGCTCACTTGCCGTAAGCCCGCTCCACCTTCGCCACGCGCAGCGCGTAGTTCTCATACCACACCTTCTTGCCCGTCTCCTGCGCCACCTGATGCTCCGTGTGCGCTTTCCAATGCTTGATATCCTCCTCCGAACGCCAATAGGAGACCGTGATGCCAAAGCCGTCCGCGCCGCGCACAGACTCCACACCAAGAAAACCCGGCATCGTCGCCGCCAACTCCACCATACGCACTGCCATGCGATCATACCCGCGATCACCCTCTGTGCGCACGGAACTGAAGATCACCGCGTAATACGGCGGCTCCGGCGTCTTGGCGAATGAGGTGGCAGACATAAATCATCTCCGGCCATCATACCAGATCGCCGCTGTCTCCGCCTGTTTCAGCGTTTTCCCGCGACTAAAGATCGTCCGCAGCATGAAGCGCACATGCTCTTTCTTCGAATACAGATGCGCCTTCCGCGCCGAAGTGATGAGCGGATATTTCTTCAGAATGATGACTTCACGCCCACGCGCTTTCGCGAGCTTCTTCAAACGCTGGCTGAACTCGATCTCCTCACTCGCATACAATTCGAGACTGAAACCATTGAGTTCACGAAACGCATTCGCTTCGCAATAGACGAACGAACCCGCCGCCCATTTCTGCCAGCGGCTGAGCTTGTTCCACAAATCAGCCAGCATGCCCGCTCGTCCGATATCCTGATCAAGCTTCACCGCTGCACCACCCCCAAGAGCGCGACCGGCTGTAATCGTATCCGCCAGATCACCGAGCAATTCCTTGCTCGGTTGCGAATCCGCGTCCACAAAAAGAAACCACTCACCCCGCGCGATGGAAGCACCCGTATTGCGTGCCCGAGAAATCTGGTTCTTCGGCTCAAATACAACGCGCGCCCCAGCCGCTTGGGCGATCTCCGTCGTGCGATCTTTCGAGTTATTATCGCACACCACCAACTCCCATTCCCAACCGCGCTCGGTGAAAGCACTCGCCGCCGCCTTCATCGCCTCAAGCGATTGCGCGATCAACTTCTCTTCGTTGAACGCTGGAACGATGATGGAGATTTTGATGGCCACGGGAGATTTACGATTTTGGAATTACGATTTACGGGGCGCTTGTTTTCTTAATGTATCACGCGCCGCTTTCACATTCCACCCGTTGCGCTCCAGTTCCGCCAGCGCGTCCTCATACTTTGCCCCGGTGAGTTCCACGACAATGCGCGCTGCACGATCACGCAGCTTCACGTTGCTGGGGTTCAGGTCCACCATCAGGTTTCCCACCACGCGCCCCGTCTGCACCATCGCGAGCGTGGTGAACATGTTCAGGATCAGCTTCGTTGCGGTGCCGGATTTCAAACGAGTGGAACCCGTCAGCACCTCCGCTCCGATCTGCGGGGCGATGACCACATCTGGTTTGAATTTCGGTTCAATGATGAGATGCGGATTCAAACAGACGAGCGCGGTCTTCGCCTTACGCTTCTTCGCCTCCGCCAATGCGCCCCAAACAAAAGGCGTGCGTCCGCTCGCCGCGATGCCCACCACCACATCCTTGCTGGTGATGCCGCGAAACTCGATTGCCCTCCCACCTGCTTGCACATCATCTTCCGCGCCCTCCACGGCGGTAAAGATGGCGCGTTGACCACCCGCGATGATGCCCTGCACCCACTCCGGTGGTGTGCGAAACGTCGGCGGACACTCACTCGCATCCAAGATGCCGAGACGACCGCTCGTTCCCGCACCTGCGTAAAAGAGCCGCCCGCCTTGTTTAAATGCCTTCGCCGTCCAAGCGATTACCTGCGCGATCTTTTCCTTCTCCGGCAAAATGGCAGCGGGCAACTTCGCATCTTCCGACAGCATCAGCTCCACCGCCTCCACAATCGGCATCTCTTCCAGATTCGTGGAGAGTGGATTGCGCTGCTCCGTGGGCGATAGTGCCGATGATTTAGGGACTGGCGAGAGAACCGCTTTCGTTTTGAGCGCAGAAACTTTCTTCGCCGAGGAAGCCGTTACTTTACCCGTCGCAGCCAAACGCTTCGCTAATTCAATCGCGCCGAACGCGCCACCGCGCGATTGCTTCAACACCACCGCCTTCGGCCAGCGTTCTTTGATGAGCTTGCCCACTTTATCCGCAAACTTCGACTGCTTCACCAGCACGCTGCCGGCGAGTAGAAATTCCACTGGTGCAGTCTTCTTGGCGAGCTTGCTCGCGCACGCGACCGCATCCTTCGCCAGACTGTTCGCCGCGCCTTCGAGAATATCGCGACCAATCTCATCCTTATCCTGTGCGGCAGCGAAAACCTCGATGGCTAGTGCCGCGATCTCATTCTTCGGCGCCTGCTGCACCCAGCCAATCAAATCATTCGGCTCATTCAGTTGCAGTGCACGTAAGATGCGTTGGCCGAGGCCGGACCACTCGCCATCACGATCGAGGTAATACACGCACGCCTTCAACCCACGCAGACCGATCTCATAACCGCTGCCCTTATCACCAAGGATGTGCCCCCAGCCACCGACTTTGCCCGTGGTGCCATCCGGTGCCTGGCCGAAACAGCATGACCCTGTGCCGCTCAAAACGAGTACGCGTGGCAAAGGCTTTTTGGATTGGCTCCCCGGCTCCGCGAGCAAGGCGGTCTCCAGATCATTCGTCGCGTGGCACGGCACACCCGGCCACACTTGCGCCGCTGCTTTCACAATGCGTTCACGATCTGCCGCCGTGCGCGCTCCCGCCATGCCAACACCGATGGCAGCGGGAGCTTCCGGCAAGGTGGGCAGTGAACGAAAATGTTTCAGCAACTGCTCACCCGTCAGCAAACGGAGATTGGCCGGACCGGCCTCACGCTGCGCGACGACTTCACCCTCCGCATTTGCGAGGCAAACCGTGGTGCGAGTACCACCTGCTTCAATACCGAGATAAAATGGACCGGACAAACTGGACGGCATGCGCCGAGTATTCCGAGCCTAGCGCGGCTGGCAAGCGGATAGGAGGAGTATGCATGTCGCTAGATATGACTACGCGATCTTACGCCCCAATCTTCCACCAAGGTTTTGATTGAGACGGAGTGGGCGGGATGTTTCGGGTCAAAGAGGCAATTTCTTCAAGGTATTCGGTGAGGAAATCTTCGTCTTTCTCCGACAGCCCAGCACGTGCGACACAAATACCCAACACTTCGGCCATCTTTATATCATCCATCCGGTTTTCACGCGCACGGTTGACAAAGAGAAACACGGCGGCTTTCAGCCCTTCAGTATCTACCGCAGATCGCCGAAAGGATTCAGTCGTTTCAGCAATCAATACTGTTATGAATGAATCTTCGGCTTCTGAGGGCATTCATCAAGTATTCATGATGCAGACGCTACAAACAAGTGGATAGGCATCACTTCATCTTCTTCACCAACGCCTCCAATTGATCCGTGCAGATACCCCAACCCACATGAAAGCCCATCTTTTCATGCGTTTCCTTGCTCTCCACAGACCAATGACGCGCACGGGCAGTGTATTTTGTCTTCCCATTACCTGCATCCTCGAAAGTCAGGATGAGCGTCATGAAAGGTCGGCTGGATGGCTCCCAGGCTTTCGTGTAGGCATCCGTGGAGACGATCTTCTCGTTCGGGATCACTTCCAGATAGACGCCGGGGTTCGGCATATCCACGCCTTCCGGACTGCGCATGACGAAGAGGGCGAAACCGCCAGCACGCACATCCATCTCGACGTGCGGCGTGGTCCAAGGCAGCGGCGCGAACCATTGCTTCGCCAGTTCCGGTGTAGTCCAAGCCTTGTAAAGCGCCTCGCGCGGGGCATCGATGATACGGGTGAGGACCAGTTCGCGGTCGGCAGGGAAATTATCGGTAGTCATATCCTAAATCGGTTTAATGGTTCGTATATTGTTACGGTGCTTCATATCACCGTGTTTTCAATGATTCAACGAATGAGAAAACGGATTGAGGACAATCGGGTGAAGATATTTTGGAATTTTTCCTTCGGGCCTGAAAATTAAACGTAACCGCGCTCTGACGGGGAAGGATGCGCAGGATTACGCAAACCATCTCACCCGCCAGAGCGCGTTTTTGGCCCCCTATTGCCAAAATCAATTGGTCACTTTCGCTTTAACGCGAGTACCTTCCATGGGCAGCTTGCTGTTGCGTATGTCTGTGAGCGGTCCCAGTTCATACACGTTGGTGTAGCCGTAATTGTAGAGCGTGTTAAAGGTATAGATGTTCAGGGATGCCCCACCGCTTTTGCTGGCGAAGGCCACCGGTTCATTCAGGAAATTGTTGTTACAATAGATGAGGATTGGCGTGTCTTTTTTAGGAAAGATTTGCGCCAGAGTTTCTGCCGTCACGTCGGTAAGGGCCAGATGCCTGGCCCCTTTCACATGCAGCATCTCGAATTTATCTTTCGTGCGCGCATCGTAGATGATGGTGCCTGGCTGGATGGACAGTTTGATGAACTGCTCTTCAGTGACACGGCGTTGAACGCGCAGTATCGCCACTTTCCGGGCGTCGCTCATGAAGGCATCGTAATCGATCAGGCGGTTAGGGATCTCGGCGGCCTCGGTCAAGGCGGCAAAGCTGACGGTGAGAGTGAGGAGAAGGGCTGGGATGTTTTTCATGAACTCACACTAGTGCAGACGAGGTCTTGAGTTGTCAGGCAGCTGCGAGGAATTTGTAAAAATGTCGTGAGACATCGACCACCTTGGCTGAAGGCATCTATGTTTGCTCTTTTCCACGAAACCTCTATCTTAGGCTCACCGTCATACCTCCTATGAAATGCAAGGTCCTATTCGCCTCGTTATTGATGATGTTCGCCTGGGCACAGTCATCTGTCCAAGCAGCCGAGAAACCCAATGTCCTCTTCATCGCCGTGGATGATTTGAATGACTGGATCGGCGCGCTGGGCAAACGGCCGGACGTGAAGACGCCGAATATGGATCGGTTGGCCTCGCGTGGCGTGCTATTCACCAAGGCGTATTGCGCAGGGCCGGCGTGCAATCCCTCCCGCGCTGCGCTCATGAGCGGCAAGCGGCCCAGCACTACTGGCGTGTATCATAACGACCAGCCATGGCGCCCTGTCATGAAGGACACGGTGACGCTTTCACAGCACTTCATGCAGAATGGGTATCGTGTGGAAGGCGGCGGCAAGATTTTCCACAACGCTTACAATGATCTCGCCTCATGGGAAAAGTGGACGAAGAACCCGGGCTTTCCTGAGCCGAAGAAACGCGCGCTGGAAGGCACGGGGCATTTTGATTGGGGAATGGTGGACGCCACAGATGACCAGATGGGCGATACGAAGGTGGTGGATTGGGGCATCAGCTTCTTGAAGGAGAAGCAGGACAAGCCGTTTTTCTTGGCCGTAGGCATGATCAAACCGCACCTGCCCTTCTACGCGCCGAAAAAGTATTTCGACATGTATCCGATCGATAAGGTGAAGACACCGAAAGTCCAGGCTGATGACCTTGCGGATGTGCCACCGGCTGGTGTGAAGATGGCGAAGCCGCAGGGGGATCATAAGAAGGTCGTCGAAGCGAAGGAATGGGAGCATGCTGTGCAATCTTACCTCGCGTGCATCACTTATACGGATGCACAGATCGGTCGGCTCATCGATGCCTTGGACGCCAGCCCCTATGCGAAGAATACGATCATCGTGCTATGGAGCGATCACGGCTGGCACCTTGGCGAGAAGGAGCACTGGCGGAAGTTCGCCCTGTGGGAAGAGGCCACGCGCGTGGTCTTCATGGCGGTGGTTCCCGGCATGACAAAAGCGAAACAGGAATGCGCCCGCACGGTGAACCTGCTCGATATCTATCCCACCATGATCGATCTGTGCGGTTTGCCTAAGCGCGATGGCATCGAAGGCAACAGCCTCGTGCCCTTGCTCAAAGACCCGAAAGCGAAATGGGAGCATCCCTCCATCACTACGCACGGACGGAACAATCACGCCGTGCGCACGGAACGCTGGCGCTACATCCGTTATGAAGACGGCAGCGAGGAACTCTATGATCACGATGCCGATCCGCTGGAATGGAAGAACCTCGCGAGCGATGCGAAATTCGCCAGCGTGAAGGCGGAGTTGATCAAATCATTGCCCGCCGTTAACGCACCGGATGCGCCCAAGGAAAAGGCGGCGAAGGATGACGAGGATGATCGCCCTAAGAAAAAGAAGAAGGGTGCGTGAGTCAGAGCCTGTAGTCGCCGACGTGAGTCGGTGCTGACTTGTTGCATGTAGTCAACCCGATGAATCTCAGTCGGCTAAGGCAGCGTATGCCCCGGCACCGCCTTCAATCCCATGCTGCACAACGGCGCATCCGCTATAGTCAGGCCGAGTGAGTAAGTGCCATCCTCCGGGCATTTCGGCAGTTCACCGCCTTTTATATATTTCAGGACATCTTTCATCTCCACGGTGTCCGTGCCGAGCTTGTGATTATCCAGGGCCCACTGTTTCACTGCGCCATCAATCTGTTTGAGATTCGCGGAACAGGACGCTTTCGCAGCTCCAGCTTGTGGATCGAGATACTTCGGCAAAATCGTAATCGAAAGAATGATGACGACGACCAGGAATACGACATGCGGCCAAGGGAGCTCAGCCGAGCCTTTGCCCTTGGCTGGAGCTGCAGGTTCAATGACAGGCGGAATCGCTGGCCCACAACCTTCTGGCTGTGGTTTGATTGGCTCTGTCGGCTCGCTCATAGAAATCTCCCTAATGCTGTTCCACATCAGCATGAAAATCAAGGGGTGAGCATTCCATGGCTCTTGCGTCCTCCGAGCCTCCGTGGTGAATCGTAAAAACAAAACCCCGGAAGCCTTACGACTTCCGAGGTTTGAATTTTTGTTCCGTTGGGAACGCTATCGCTTAGCGGCCCTTCGGCAGCGCCGTGCGACCTGCATACACAGCGTTGTCACCCAGCAACTGCTCGATGCGCAGCAACTGGTTGTACTTGGCCGTGCGGTCCGTGCGGCTCAGGGAGCCGGTCTTGATCTGACCGCAGTTCGTGGCCACCGCGATGTCCGCGATCGTCGCGTCTTCCGTCTCACCGGAGCGGTGGGAGAGAACGGCGGTGTATTTGCTGATCTGCGCGAGACGGACGGCGTCCAGCGTCTCGGTCAAGGAACCGATCTGGTTCACCTTCACGAGGATGGAGTTGGCCGTGCCGGTATCGATGCCCTTCTGGAGGAACTTCGTGTTCGTCACGAAGAGATCGTCACCCACGAGCTGCGTCGTGCCGCCGAGCTTGTCCGTGAGCTTCTTCCACGTTTTCCAGTCGCCTTCGGCGCAACCGTCTTCGATGGAGACGATCGGATACTTCGCGCACAGGTTCGCGTAGAATTCCACCATCTCGTCACCCGTCAGCTTCTGGCCGCTGCTCTTCTTGAAGACGTAAGTCTCATTGCCCGTGTAGAATTCGGAGGCCGCCACGTCGAGCGCCAGGAAGATGTCCTTGCCCGCCTTGTAACCGGCGTCCTTAACTGCTTGCAGAATGGCTTCCAACGCGGCTTCCGCGCTGTCCAGCTTCGGGGCGAAACCACCTTCATCACCCACGGCCGTGCTCAGGCCCTTCTTCTTCAAGACACCCTTCAGCGCGTGGAAGATCTCCGTGATAGCTTGCAGACCTTCGCTGAAGGTGTTGAAGCCGTGCGGCATGACCATGAACTCTTGGAAATCGATCGGAGCGTCCGAGTGCGCGCCACCGTTGATGACGTTCGCCATCGGGACGGGGAGAACCTTGGCGTTAGGTCCACCGAGGTACTTGAACACCGGCTGACCAAGGGCCGCAGCAGCGGCCTTAGCGTTCGCGAGGGAGACGGCGAGGATGGCGTTCGCACCGAGCTTGGACTTCGTTTCGGTGCCGTCCAGCGCGAGCATGATGTTATCCACCGTGAGCTGGTCGAGGGCGTCCACGCCCACGAGTTCCGGGGCGATCTTGGTGGTCACATTCTTGACCGCCTTGGTCACGCCCTTGCCGAGATAGCGCTTCTTATCACCGTCGCGGAGTTCAATGGCTTCGTGCTCACCCGTGCTGGCGCCAGAGGGCACCGCAGCGCGACCGGCGGCGCCGCCTTCGAGGATCACATCAACTTCAACGGTGGGATTGCCGCGTGAATCAAGGATTTCGCGGGACTGGATTTCAACAATGGTTGTCATATTAAAAGCTTATTAAGCAAAATGTCCGCGCATGGTAGAGGCCGGAAGGGAAGTTGGAAGCGTAAAATTTTCCCGCAAAAGCATAGGCCCCACCGGTGCAACCGACCTTGTTTCCCATGAATGTCCGTGTCATCCTGCGCGTCAGCATTTACGCGTATGAAGGTCCTTCCTCGCATCACGGCTTCGTTGCTCGCTCTCACGGTCTTTTCTTCCCTGACGCCAGCCACTCGCGCGGCGGATACGTTTGATCCCGCCGTCAAAGATTTCGTCGAACGGTTTCAAGGCAAAGGTGCCTTGAACGATGGCTCCAAGCCGCTCACGCCAGAGGAAACCATCAAGCGCTTCGTCGTGCCGCCAGAATTGGAAGTGCAAGTGGTCGGGGCGGAACCGCTCATCCGTCAGCCGCTGAACATCCACTTCGATGAACGCGGGCGCATGTGGGTGGTGCAATATCTGCAATACCCTTTCCCGGCCGGATTGAAGGTCGTGAAATACGATCAATATATCCGCGCCGTGTTCGATAAAGTTCCGCCTCCTCCGCCGAACCATTTCAAAGGCGCGGACAAGATCACCATCCACGAAGACACAGATGGCGATGGTGTCTTCGACAAGAGCAAGACCTTCATGGATGGTCTGAACATCGCCACCAGCGTGGCCGTGGGCCGTGGCGGTGTGTGGGTGCTGAATCCGCCGTATCTCCTTTTCTATCCTGACAAAAATCGCGATGACATTCCCGATGGTCCGCCGGTCGTGAAGCTCTCCGGCTTTGGCCTGGAAGACACGCACGCTGTGGCAACCAGTTTGCATTGGGGACCGGACGGCTGGCTCTATGGTGCGAATGGCAGCACCACGACGGGTAATGTGAAGGGCGTCCACTTCCTTGGCCAAGCCATCTGGCGTTATCATTCTGAACTGGATGTCTTCGAGATTTTCGCGGAAGGCGGTGGCAACACGATGAGCGTGGAGTTCGATAAACGCGGACGCACTTTCTCGGGCACGAATTACGGTGATACACGCGGCATGCATTACGAGCAGGGCAGTCGCGGCATCAAGAACTGGGGCAAGCACGGCCCGCTCATGAACCCGTATTCCTTCGGTTGGTTCGAGCACATGGCGCACGATGGCTACAAGCCGCGCTTTACCCAGAGCATGATCATATACGAGGGCGGTGCGATTCCTTCTCTCGAGGACAAACTCATCTCCAGCATGTCGCTGATGAATCGCGTGATCGCGTCCGAGATGCTGCCGGACACGTCCACGTATCGCACGCGCGATCTCGATCCGCTCATGCTCACGGATGACCGCTGGTTCCGCGTAGTGGATACGCGCCTGGGCCCGGATGGCGCGATTTATCTCGCAGACTGGTATGACAGTCGCCTCACGCATGTGGACCCGCGCGATACGTGGGATCGCGACCACGGCCGCATCTATCGTCTGCAAGCGAAGGGCGGGAAACCTATCGCTCCCTTCGATCTCGGCAAGCTCAGCAGCAAGGAACTTATCCCGTATCTCTCCAATGCAAATAAGTGGTTCCGCCAAACCGCCGTGCGCCTGCTCTATGACCGCAAAGACCAGAGCCTTGTGCCAGCCTTGCGCGAACTGGTGACGAAGAACGATGGCCAAGTAGCCCTCGACGCCTTCTGGGCACTGAACGCCAGCGGCGGTTTCAATGGCGATTTCGCCCTGCAAACGCTGAACCATCCGAATGCCGATGTCCGCACCTGGACCATTCGTCTCTTGGGCGACCAGCACAAGGTGACTGCCTCACAACAACAGAAGCTCCTCGCCCTAGCGCGTAGTGAAAAGGATGTCTATGTGCGCGTACAACTCGCTGCTTCGTGCCGTCGTCTGCCTGCACCAGTTGCCATTCCCATCTTGCGCGAACTCATGCTCCGCACTGAGGATGTGAATGATAAACACATCCCGCTCATGCTCTGGTGGGCCTTGGAAGATAAGGCGATCACCGGTCGCTCGATGGTGCTGGATCTGTTGAAGGAAACGCCGTTCTGGCATTCACCCATCGTGAGCCAGCACATCATCGCACGGCTCGGGCAGCGTTATACGGCAGAGCGCACGGAAGAAAACCTGAACACTGCCGCGCAACTCCTCGCCATGGCCCCCACGCCGGAAGACGTGGATAAATTGGTGAAGGGCATGGAGCAAGGCCTGCAAGGGGACACGGTGAAAGCCGTCCCGGCCGCCTTGAGCAAACAAGTTGCCGAAGTGTGGAAGACGCGCCCCGCCAGCGGCACGCTCATCAGCTTCGCCACGCGCCTCGGCTACGAACAAGCAGCTACGGCGGCGCTGGATAAAGTCGCCGATGCCAAGACGCCCGCGAAAGATCGTCGCCAATATCTCGAACTGCTTTCTGAACGCCGAGTCACAGCGGCTGTGCCCGTTTTCCTGAATCTGCTGCGCACTGAAAAGACCGAAAGCTTCCGCCTCGATCTGTTGAATTCGCTGCAACGCTTCGGTGATGCGAGCATCGCCGCGACCATCCTGGAGCTTTATCCATCCTTGAACGTCAAGCTCCGCGCCACGGCTCAAACGATTCTCACGAGCCGCAAAGACTGGTCGCAGCAATTGCTGGAAGCGGTGGATAAGGGCGCGTTGAAGCCGGAGCAGGTCACCAGCTTGAATCTCGCGGCCATCCAGAATCATAAAGACGCCGCGCTGGATAAACTCATCCAGAAACACTGGGGCCGCCTGCGCCAAAGCCCGAAGGAGATCGAGGACAAGATCCAGTCCGTGCGTACACTATTGGCAAAGGGCAAAGGTGACGCCGTCGCGGGCAAAGAAATCTTCACGCTGGTCTGTGGCACCTGCCACAACCTCTTCGGTGAAGGCGCGAAGATCGGTCCTGAACTCACCGGTTACGAGCGTGACAACCTGGACTTCATGCTCCCCGCCATCATCGATCCGAGCTTGGGCATCCGCGAGGAATACACCGTCTTCAACGTGACCACGAAAGACGACCAGACTATCACCGGTTTCCTGGAAGAGAACACGCCGCAGTTCATCACCGTGAAAGACCCGACCGGTAACAAGATCCGCCTCGCCCGTGAACAAGTGAAATCCCTCGAAGCCTCCCACACCTCCCTCATGCCCGAAGGCCTGGCCGATGCGCTGGATGAAAAGCAGTTGCGGGACTTGTTCGCGTATCTGATGAAGAAGTAGGCAGCCAATTACTTCCATTTATTCACTACTGGTTTCAGTGCTTTGCGCGCTTTCTTCAAATCACGTGACCATTTCGCGGCTTCACGGGTTGTGAGCGATGTCTCTTTAAGCGCTTCGGCCAGTTCTCTGCCGCTTACTGCCTTCTTCATCCGCCAACATGACATGACGAAGCACAGGCTGCAAATCGCAGCAGCCGATTACTTCGCCAAAAACTCCTTCACCACCTGCGCCACGCGATCCACCTGCGCATCCGTCAGTTCCGGGAATACCGGCAGACTAAGGCACGTCTTCGCCGCGGCTTCGGACACCGGGAAATCACCCATCTTATAGCCGAGTGATTTGTAGCACTCCTGCAAGTGCAGAGGCAGCGGGTAATGGACGGCGCTACCGACACCGTTCATCTCCAAAAATGCTTTCAACTCATCCCGGCGCGGATGACGCACGGTGAAGAGATGCCACGCGCTGTCATTACCAGCATTCTCCACCGGCAAGGTCAACGCTGTGCCCTTCAACAATTCCTGATAGCGATGCGCGATCGCCTGGCGGCGCTTCGTCCACGCATCAATGTGCTTGAGCTTCACGCGCAGCACCGCGCCTTGAATGCCCTCCATGCGGTAGTTGAAGCCCACTTCGTCATGGTGATAGCGCACCTTGGAGCCGTGTTCACGTAACGCCTTCGCGCGGACGGCTGCCGCATCATCATTCGTCACCAGCGCACCGGCTTCACCGATGGCACCGAGGTTCTTCGCGGGATAGAAACTGAAACAGGCGGATGCACCGAACCCACCCACGCGTTTACCCTTGAAGGTCGCCGCCACCGCTTGTGCCGCGTCTTCCACGATCGGCAGGTTGTGCTTCTTGCTGATGGCCTCAAGCGCTTCGATATCGAACGGATGCCCGTAGAGATGCACCGGCAAGATCGCCTTCGTGCGCGGTGTGATGGCTTTCTCCACGAGTGCCGGGTCCAGATTGAACGTCACCGGGTCAATGTCCACATACACCGGCTTCGCACCGACATAGGAAATTGCCCAACTTGTCGCGGCAAAGGTATACGGCGTGGTGATGACTTCATCGCCGGGGCCGACATTGAGCAACATCAGCGCGATGTGCAGCGCAGACGTGCCGCTGTTCATGGCGATGCAATGCTTCACGCCGCAGAACTCCGCGAACTCCTTCTCAAATGCCACCACGTCCGGCCCGAGGCAAAACGTGTTGTTATCCAAGGCACGGGCCAAGGCGGCATCGACTTCGGCCCGGATGGGACGCAATTGGGCCGAAAGATCCAAATAAGGAACGCGATCAACAGTCATGTGCAGGCAGTTTGCTAACGATTGCAGGGCTTGAAAACGAAAAACTCAGCCTTGGCCAAGCTTGCGGGATTTGTCAGATGCAGCGCGCACGGCATTCATCAAACCAGAACGCACGCCCGCTTTCTCCAGCTCATGGATGCCTTCAATGGTCGTGCCGCCGGGGCTGGTCACCATGTCTTTCAAGGCACCGGGATGCATCCCTGTCTCCAGCACCATACGCGCAGCACCGAGCAACGTTTGCGCCGCAAGTCGCGTCGCGACATCGCGCGGCAAACCGGCCGCCACCCCGCCATCGCTCAAGGCTTCGATCATCAGGTAACCATACGCCGGACCACTGCCGCTCAGGCCGGTGACGGCATCCAGCAACGATTCCTTTACCTGCAAGGCGAGACCGACGGTGGCAAAGAGTTGTTGCGCCAGCTTCGCGTCATCGGCATTTGCGCCCGAACCCAATGCGAAAGCGGAAGCGGATGCTCCGACAAGTGCGGGCGTGTTCGGCATCACGCGAATGACACGGCTGCCGGGAGGCAAAGGCTTCTCCAGTTTCGCCAGCGGCACACCGGCAGCGATGGAGATAACGATGTGATTCGGCGTCAGCACTGGCGCGATTTCGCCGAGGACATCAGCGACTTGATCCGGCTTCACCGCCACGATCAGGACATTGGCGGCCTTCGCCACTTCGGCATTGGAGGCGGCACTGCGCGCGCCGCTATCTTTGGCGAAGGCGAGGCGGGCGGCTTCATACACATCACTGGCGATGAGTTGTTCCGGCGTGGTCAATTTCGCCTGGACAAAGCCCTTAGCCAGCGCCGTGGCCATCTTGCCTGCGCCGAGAAAACCGATCGTGAGTTGTGCCGACATGCCGGAGCTTCTAGCAGTCTTGCGGACGGGACGGAAGGGAAAAGCAGACTGAGGTTCAATCCTGTGATGGGTCCGGGATGAAGATTTTGGAACCGATGGCCATTTTATTCGGGTTGAGCCCCGGATTGGCTTTCTCCACCATGGACTGGGTGATCTTCTTGGTCACGCCCTTCTCTTTCAAGGCCTCGTTGTAAGCCTTGATGATGGTGCCAAGAAATTCACCCGGCTGGACGACGTGCTCAAACCCCTTGGTCGGCACATTCGCCGGAGAGGTGTCCACGACGGGCTTCTCCACGGTGGGCCGGGGTGCGGAAGGGGTGGGGCCTGAGATGTTTGCAGAGGAGGCAATCTTTTGCACCAGCTTGCGAACTTCTTCCACGATGCGTTTGTCATCCTCCACACGCTTCTTATCGAGATCGTTGACGGCATCCACCAGTTTCTTGAGCTGGTCCTGGGTCACATAGCGACCATTGCTTTCCTCAGAGCGGCGTTCTGCCTTGCTGACTTCAGCGAGCAGTTCGGCGCGGGTTTTGCGCAAGTCGTTTTCGAGCACGCCTATCTTGCGTTGCAGATCCGCATTGGCGGCCAGCAGATCTTCTACGTGGGCGCTAAGCCGGTTGTAACGTTCCGCCGCTTCCTGCTGATCGGCTATCTGAGCGGCGCGAGTGGCATCCTGCGCCGTCAGATTTGTGGCGGCGACAAGGGCAAAAAGGGGCAAGGCCCGGAGCAAACTCTTCATGGTCCGCACCATAAATCTCACCCGCTTTCCGCGCAAGCGTGTTCCGGCAATTCTATCATATGCACGATCACGGCAGCTTACGCACGTTGATATCTTTGAAGTAAAACACGCTTCCTGGATCGTGCGCTTGCAACGCAATCGCCCCGCCCAGGGGATCAAGCAATCGCGCTTTGCGCTCGGGCGGACGTTCGGGTTTTTCCGGCTCCGTATAATCCACAGTCACCTTGTCATTGATCTTCACGAGGATGCGCTTGCCTTCCACGCGGATGTAGACATCGAACCACTTGTTTTCATCGACCGGTGATTTATCGAGGTCCACGATGGCATAGAGGCTGCCCGTCTTGCGCTTCTCCTTCTCGCTGCTGTTCAACTGCACTTCGTAGCCCTTGGCCAGATGGTTCTTCACATCGCGCACGGAAGTGTCCGTGTGGAAGAAGATGCCGGAGTTCGCGTTCGGTTCGCCGCGCACGGTGGCTTTGAGCTCGAAGTTTTTGAACGCAACTGCTTTCCCGTCTTTCTCTTCACCGACATAGAAGAGGTGCACGCGATCCTTAGTGGATTGGGCGCGGATGGCACCATCAACGACCTTGAAAGAATCCGGGAGGAGGTTGGATTTCCAGCCGGTGAGGTCTTTGCCGTTGAAGAGCGATGTCCATCCTTCTTCTGCCGCGTGTAACAATCCCAGCGGCAGAACCATCAAGCTGACTATCAGTGGGATTCGTGATTTCATATGTTCTCCTCTTATCATTTCTTCTTCCCCGCTTTGGCGTCCACCGGCTTCGTCCGGCCCTCCGCAGCCGCCACTTCCGGCGGTTCCGGGAAACGGCCTTGGTCATCGGATTCCGTGATCCATTGGGTCAACACACCCTGCAGGCGTTTCAATGCCGCCTGATGCTCCGGCTTCGTGGACGTCACCAAGTTGTTCATGGACCATGGATCCGTCTCCATGTCGTAAAGCTCCTCGGGCGGCATGGTGGGCGAAAGGTAGAAGTTCTTCTGCCACTCCGTTAGCTTGCCCTGCTTGCCCAGTTCAGGGATGAGCGTCCATGCCGGGTATTGCTTCTCTTTGTATTCGTTCGGCTGGAGGAAAGGCCGTTCTGGCATGAAGTTCTTGATGTAGCGATACCGCGCATCACGCACCGTGCGAAAGCGGAAGGTCGTCTCATCACAACGATCTCGTGCGCCGAAGACATATTCGCGCGCTGGTTCCGATTTATCACCGAAGAATACTTGCCCCTGCATCTTGGCTGGTTTGCTCACACCGGCGAGCGAGAGACTCGTGGCTGTAAGGTCCAGTGCCGAGATCAGTTGATCCGAGACTTTGCCCGCCTGATAATTCTTCGGTGCGGGCAATCCTTTCGGCCAACGGATGATCAATGGAATGCGCAACCCGTCATCGTAGCAGAACTGTTTGCCGCGCACATGGGCCTGACCGTGATCTCCCATGAAGACCACCATTGTGTTCTCCGCGAGCCCGTCCTTTTCCAGTTGGGCGAGAATCTTGCCCACTTTCACATCCAGCGCCGTCGCGGCATCCAGGTAACCCGCCCAATCCTCCCGCAGCTTCTGCACATCGGGATATACTGGTGGCAGTTCCACCTTTGCCGGGTCTGCATGATTCGGCGAATTCCACGGGCCATTCCCTTTCGCGCCACCCACACGATGCGTTTCTGAAAAATTGATTTGGGCGTAGAAAGGTTGCTTGCCTTTCAGATCGTTCCAACTGGCGGAATCAAAGGGCTTGCCGCTGTAAGTGAAGTTCCAATCTGTCTTGCCGGTTCCTTTGAATCCCATTTCCGCCGGCAGTTCGCGGATGTTGGCGGTGAAATAGCCCGCTCCCCGCATCCAGTCGGTGATCACTTTCACGCCATCGGGCAGCAGGTAGCCGTCATCCCGATGCGAGCGGTGATTATGTGCGCCAATCGTCGTCTGATACATCCCCGTGATGAACCCCGAGCGGCTGGCGGAACAAACCGGTGCCGTTGTGAACGCGCGGGTGAAACGCATGCCGCCCTGGGCCAGCTTGTCGAGATTGGGCGTGTGAACTTCTTTGGTGCCATAACAGCCGAGATGCGGGCTGAAATCTTCGCCGATCAACCACAGGATGTTGGGCCGCTTGATCTCTGCCGCTGCTGTGTGCCGTGTCCCGCCGGTCACGGTCACACAAATCGCAAGGAGAGAGAAAAGTTTTCGGATCATTTTCATAGGGATGGCGTTCAGGATGCCAAGGTAACAGGCAGGCCAGACTATTTCGATACAAACTTATCGGGCTGCCTGCTGTTTCTCCTGCGTGGAAGATGTGGTAGGGTTGGGGATGGCCCGCGTGCCCCGCCAGTCTTTCATGGGCGAGGTCGTCAGAATCCGTGAAACAGACGAACTGGCGATCGTGATTTCGGACAATCTCTATCTGGAGAGTGAAAGCACCAAATGGCGGGCCGTAGTGAGGACACTGAATGGTGATGAGAATATCTATTTTCTGAGCCAGTTGGACATGGAGGTGACCAAGTATGAATCCGGTGCGTTTATATTTGCGGTGCGTATGGAGTTTTCCGATCTGGACTTATAGCAGGGCATGTCTGAGAGGGCGTTTACGAATAATAAGAGGCCTCCATGGTGGAATGGAACTTGGGGATGATACGAGCCTTGCAGGATTGTTCAAAAGCGTACGCCAGGCTCAATAATGTTGGCTCGCTCCAGGCGCGACCGAAGAAGGAAAGCCCCAAGGGCAGGCCGTAAACATTTCCACAGGGGACTGTGATATGCGGAAAGCCAGCGGTGGCCGCAGGTGTGGAGCTGCCGCCGAGGCCACGATCTCCCGTGATGTAATCGATCGTTGGCGCTGGACCAGCGGTGGGAGCGATGAGTGCTTCAACACGGTTGGAGTCCATGAAACGGGTAAGGATGTCGCGCCACTCCTGAAGTTTATTTCTTGCTTCAAGGTAAACGGAATCCGTGAGTGGGCCTTTTCGGACGGCGTCCAGGAGGATTTCCTGGCCGAAGATGGCAAGCTCCCTGCGATGCTCTTTTCGATTGAATTCGATGAGGTCTTCCAGCCGTTTGACAGGCGAGTGCGGACCCAGGCTGGCGAAGTAGGCATTCAAGCCGGCTTTGAATTCATAGAGCATGACTTGATAGCGGGCTTCACTCAGGCCGGGCAGCGCAGGCAAGTTGAGATTCACCATCTCCGCCGAGATGTCCTCTTCCAAGTGTCTAAGTACAGCGGCGAGGACGGTATCTATTTTCGGATGCAGGCGAAACATGGTGTGCAAGACCCCGATACGGGTGCCTCTCAAGGCGTCTGCTTTCAGGAATTGGGTGTAATTCTGATGGATTCTTCCGGCCGAACGCTGAGTGGCCTCGTCTTTAGGATCGGGTCCGGCGAGCACGCCCAGCAAGACGGCGGCATCAGTAACGGTACGTGTCATCGGACCAGCAGTGTCCATGGCGGCGGAGATGGGGATGATGCCCGTGCGACTGACCAGTCCTACAGTCGGTTTGAGGCCAACGATGCCACAGTAGGAAGAGGGCGAGACGATTGAACCATTTGTTTCAGTGCCGATGGAAGCGGCGCAGAGGTTGGCCGAGGTAGCCACCGCAGAGCCAGAGCTGGAACCGGAGGGGTTACGGTCAGTGAAGTATGGATTGCGAGTTTGTCCGCCGCGTGCGCTCCAACCACTGACGGAATTGGAGCCGCGAAAATTTGCCCATTCGCTGAGATTTGTTTTGCCCAGGATGATCGCCCCGGCCAGGCGCAGACGTTGTACGACGGTGGCATCCTGCAGTGGTATGGACCCGGATAAAGCCAACGAGCCCGCAGTGGTGCTCATGCGGTCATGGGTATCGATATTGTCTTTGATGAGGACAGGAATGCCATGCAGCGGACCACGTGTTCCTTTGGCCATACGCTCTGCATCCAGGCTGGCGGCGATGGAGACGGCATCAGGATTTACTTCGATGACGGATTTAAGCTGTGGCCCCCGGCGGTCAATGGAGTCTATGCGCGATTGGTAGCTGCGGACGAGATCGACCGCTGTATATCGTCCTGATGACAGGCCCGCCTGGAGATCGCGGATGGTGGCTTCCTCGATGTCAAACTGGGAAGATGATCGTGAAGACAGGCGAGTTTCACTGCGGGGCGCGAGGCAGCCGGTGGTGAGTGAAACAGTGGAGATGGCGGATAAGGTGCTGGCCCTTTGCAGAAATTCCCGGCGGTTCATGCGCAAGGGAAAGTAGCTCAGCTTTGGAAAAGTTTAAAGGATGATGACCAGCGTTCAGAGAATGCGGATTTTATTTTGCAGCCAAGGATACTTTGCGCGTAGCAGGATCCAAAATGAACTGTTGCCCGGCGGGAGGTGCTGGAAGCGCGCGGATGACCTTGTATCGCACCAACAGCGAGAGATCGGTCATCGGGGGCCAGTCAGGAGAATCGTCTGACTTGTATTTGCGAGTGTCCATGTAGCTTTGAATGGCTTTCTCCAAGAAATCCACCGAGTCCTTGGGCAGAAAGTTGTCGTCCTTGTCGTAGAAGAAAATGTTTCCGCCTTGGACGAGGTTTTTTAGCGGTCCATGGGGATCTGCCGGTGGCAGGGCAGTTTTGCCCAAGGCGGTAGGGCTGCCTCCTGCTGCTGGCGGGGGAGGGACGACAGGCTGGGCTACGAGAACAACTCCCATATCCGCATGAGCAGAAGGCGCGGTGGTGGAAGCAGGTGCGGGTATTTCAGCTTCACCATTGCCGCATCCTGCAGCCAGCAGCATAGCCGCAGACATCACGAACATGGAAAGGAACATTTGTTTCATTGTGCCCTTACGGCGGAGGCTCAATGTTTCGGGTCGATCGTCCACTGGCCGCTCTGGCGGTTGTTTGTAGCCACTGAGTTCTGAACTTTCTTGAGGTTATTCAATTGCACATGACCGTCCACGTACAGGAAATCGAACATCTCAAGACCATGCAGGGATTTTTCATTCGGCCCCATGCTGTCTGAGGTGAGGATCTGCTGGGCATTGGAGGTGCCGCCACCCCAGTGTCCATCCGGACGGGGAATCTCAGCCGCCGTGATGGTGCCGAAGTAATTGTTGGCCAGGATGCGCTCGGTGAGCATGAAGGTGTCGTCCGGTGCGCGAATGATGGCGGCGTTGACTGCCAGTTGACGGCGGATTTGTCCGACATTGGCTGCGTTTGTGTCGCTGTTCATGGTAAAGGCGGCGTTGGCGTTGTTTACCACGGGCTTTGAACTGTTTAGCACCAGCCCGACGCCAGTTTTGGAGGCGGGATTTGGCGGCCAGTCGTCGTCCGGTTGCCGGGTGTAGCCGGCAGGATCCCAATTCCATGGTGCGGTTGCCGTGCCACCATTGTGTTGCGGCATGGAATAGGAACGGCGGTAATTGAAACCGGGGGTGTTCTCCACCACGCAGAGCGCCGGGACTTTATCTCCGGGGCAGAGAATCCATTTCTCAGGTTGAGGAGTCAGGCTTCCATTGGGAACACTCCCTGCGGGATCCCATTCCCATGGTTGCGTGCCGGTGGCCGTAGGATTGCGATGGGACCCCATGTAGGGGCCGACTTTTTTATCCCATGACATTTGGCCGCCGTTTGAGGCTAGGCCATGTTGCAGGCGGGCATACGGCAGTTTCTGGCTGTTGTCCCCGATGTAGACGGTCATGCCCAGACCGATCTGTTTCAAGTTATTGATACACCCGGTGAGCAGGGCCTTTTGCTTGGCGCTTGCCAAGGCTGGGAGAAGCATGGCTGCCAAAATGGCGATGATGGCGATGACCACCAAGAGTTCAATCAATGTAAATCCACGACGATGGGCAGGGATAGGGCGCGAATTCATAGAGCCTCACTATCTTTTTTGGGGTTGTAGTGAGGTTACGCTGAATTCGCGCCATTGCCATAGGCATTTTGGGTGGAAAAACCAGTTAAAAATACTGCTTTAACAGTAACTAATATTTAATTTGACTAATAGTTTTTTAAGATTATCGTTATAGTTGTGAAAATTCTGTGGCCGAGTGGCTGGAAGAATTGGAAGGCGTAGTCTTTTGGGTTCTGACGGTCGTTTCGGCTCAGTTACAGGGTCATTTGGTGCCTGCTCTTTCGCCAAAGCCTCGTCAGAACCCCCAAAATCCTCGCTTGGCTGCAGGATTTTTTAAACCGCAGTAAAGTATAAATGGCTAATTTCTTCAGATGGATGGAAGTAGAATATGGGAGCTTTTCGGGGCAGATGCTAGATATTAGTCATCTTGCCAAACCGTCCAAGCACCGGCTGGAACTGAGGAAGCAGTGACAGACGCAGCAGGCAAACGGCTCTCGACGTGGCCATCAACCATGAGGTAGTTGATCTGGCTGGGGGCGGCCGCACCTTTGGGTAGGTGACTGGAGGCATCGGAGATGGTTGCTCCATTCCACGAACCCACCTTGTTTGCTCCGTCGAACAATTCTGTCAGGAACAGAGTGGAGGAGGGCGTAGTGATCATCGGTACGTAGAAAGAGGTCTGCCACTTCGGAGCCGCTTTGGTGCCCGGTTCATCATCTTGATTCCAGCGAGGACTCACCTGTCCCGGTCGGCCGTCCAAACGGATGCCTATCCCGGTCTGATTGACTGGACTAGGTGGCCAGTCAGCTGCAGTGGCCATCCGCCCGGCAATCATGTTCAATCCCAAATTGTGCTCGGGCATTGCATAACTGCGGCGGCTTTCCTTGCGGTCAACCCCTTTTTCCATCAGCACAGGGATAGCATCTTGCGGGCAAGACAGCATTTTGAACGAGCCAGCGCCAGACGCCCCATCTTGGTCGCGTTGAAGCGGAGTCATCTCTACGCCGAGGTATGGACCCATCAGGTCATCCCACGCCAGATGATGTTCTTCCTGTCCGTCTGAGTAGCGCAATGCAGCATAAGGCAGTTTGTCGTTGGAATCTTGAATATAGAGACTCACGGCAGTGCCAACATCCTGAAGGTTGCTAAGGCAACGGTTGGACCTCATCTTGGACTGGGCTTTTGCCAGCGCCGGCATGACCAGCACCAGCAAAATGGCCAAAGCTGCCAGAGCGACACACAGCTCAAGCAAAGTAAAACCAGATACGCTCCGCGAGGGGTTGGCGCGGCTTCCGGCAGGATGGGTGGTCCTCGGATGCATGTGTTTTAAATTAAGCGGGGTGCTTCTGGGGTAACTATGCGGTTCATGACAGGCGGCAATCAACTAAAATCTAAGCTAATAACCTGGATAAGGTTTATCGTTTTTTGCTCAACAGCTTTTCGCTGCTTCGGGGTGTGACTCCTTATACTCCCGAAAATCCCTGCCGTGTATGGGCGGGAGACATGATATTGGCTGTAAATTTACCCTATACGGAATGACCGTTCACGAATGGGAAGATAGCGGTCGAGCTTTCGTGGAAAAGGTCATGACGTGGGGTGCCGCCTGAGGTTGATGCATGGCCAGGCCGTCGGGAGGTAACTGTCTGTGGCAGCCTGCCATTACTTCAATTCGCGGAGCTTGATATTACGGAACCAGCACTCGTCCTTGTGATCTGTAAGCAGGATGTGTCCGGTGACTTTTTCCCCGAATTTCAACGCACTTTTGAACTTTGTTTTGGCCACTTGCTCCAGGATCTTCGCATCACCGCATTCATACTCTGTCACTTTCACCCCGTTGAGCCAGTGCTCAACATGGGTCCCTTTCACCACGATGCGGGATTGGTTCCACTCGCCCATCGGTTTCAGGGGTTTGTCCGGCATGGGCGCAACGATGAGGTAGAAGGAGGCAGTTTTGGAAAGATCATCCTTCACAGTCGTGTCATCGATCATCTGATACTCATGGCCGATGGCGGCTTTGCGTTCCGGGATGATGAAGTACTTCACGCCGTTATTGCCCTTCTCCGCCAGTTTCCACTCCCAGGAGAATTCAAAATCAGTGTATGCACTCTCCGTGATGATATCGCCGGAAGTGACATTCGGCAATTTGTGCAGCAACCCATCCTCAATCTTCCATCCTGCGCCGATTTTGCCCCCATCTTTAAAAGTGCGCCAGCCGTTGAAAGATTTGCCATCGAAGAGCAGTTTCCACCCGGAGGATTCCTCCTCTTTCGTCAGGGTGTTGAGGCCGGACGCAAGTGCGAAAGGCGCAGGTACAAAAGCGGTACAGAATAAGGCAAGGGCTAGCAGGCGTTTGATGGGCATAATGGATTATGCGGTAGCCTAAGCGAGAAATGCTTGGAGGTCACGCTCCAAACTGGCGTTTGATCGGAGCTTAATTTCTGAAGCGGAATGTTCGGATCAGAGCCAGCCTGACAGACAGAGGAGATAACAGCTCCTTCGTCAGGGACGGTATGACCACGGAGCTGCAAATGCCCGGCACGCTGCGCACATCAGAATTTCAATGTCGCCTGAACGGCCACCAATTGCTCGCCCTGCTGGTGATTGCCTTTTTGATGGCTGTAGCTGTACTGCAGCTTGCCTTGCAGATGACGTGTTAGGCGGTAGCCGAAGGCAGCATCGATTCGCCACATGTCATTATCCCAATCTTCTTCCCCTCCCGCACCGTTTTGCACCGGATCGAAGAATTGCTGGTTCCAACGCAGAGCAGCGAAAGCCTTGGTAGTGAGCTTGTATTTGCTTTCGATGAAGTAAGCTGAGGTGTCGGCGTTGCCGACGTTCGGCACGTCGAAGCGGGAGAAGACGACTTCGCCCCAGAACTGCCAGTCTCGCCACGCATAGGAAACGTCATAGGCGATAGAGGTTTGCGCATAATCATCCAGTGTTTTGCCTGCAGGCAGAACGGTTTCGGCGACGGGAAGCAGGTAAGGGCCGTAGCTGGCGGAGACACCGAGTTTCCACGCGGCATTCGGCCGCCAGCCCAGGCGGCCGCTCCACGTCGGGTGTTCCCAGCCGAGATGACGGGCATCCCAGATGGTGGGGCGGGAGGAGATGGATGCGTTCTTGAAATCGAGGGCGTAATCAAACTGGTGAACGCGACCAAAGATGGCGGCACCGCTGGTGTAGGCCGGGCCCCACAGAATGGGCAGCCAGGCGGCTTTGGCGTCAAAAGTGTTTTTTCGGGCAAGGAAGCCAGCGGGTGTGGCTGGCACGGTCTGGTCCGTGATAGTCAGGACATTCTCGTAAGCGACGGGCGCGGTGATGAAAGGGTTGTTCCACGATTCGTGGCGGTTTACCCAGTCACCGAAAACGGTGGCGAATTTGCCGACTTGTAAATTCACCCAAGGTTCGTCAAAGGGTTTGTAGCGCAGCAGGTATTCATCGAACCGTGCGGCGCTATCGGCAGCACCGGGATCGAAACCGCGATCGGCACGGAATTGCACGAAGCTGTAGAACTGCTGGCCGAAATGGGTATCGAGAAAGAGCGAGAGGCGTGGGTTGAAGTAGTGGTTATCGTCCGGGAAGAGGAGGCCGGGAGGGCGTTGATCGATGTAATAGCCTTCGAGATCAAGCGTGCCGCTGAAATCGGAGCGGAACCAGCCGTTCTTGGTCTCAACGTGAAGGGCTTCATCGATCTGATCGAGGATGGCCTGTCCGTGTGAGGCGTTTGCGAAGGCCAGTGACGCGGTGCCGATGAGGAGTGTTAGCCACGCTTTCATGAATGCTTAGAACCCGGCATGAACTTTTCTGAAGCAAAATTATTAAAATGAAGTGAACCTACGGTCATGAAGATGAATGCAAACTCTTTTGTCCTTCTCCCCTCGGAGGGGAGAAGGATTGAGGATGAGGGGTGCCCCTTTCTGTAAAAGCTAATGTTTCCGAGCAAATCCCCGGCACCCCTCACCCCGGCCCTCTCCCCTCCAAGGGGCGAGGGTGCTAACGCCAGTCGTTTCTCGCACCTATTGCGGTTGTTTAAGTGCATGACAGGTTCTATTTCTTCGGTTGCACGTGGGTGACCTTGTAGGCCTTCACCATGTCGCTGAAGCCTTTCAATTTCAGCTCGGGCAATTCTTCGGCATCGATGTGTCCGGAGAGTTTCGCACGAGTTGTCTCGTCGATCACCACTTCACCGCGTCCAGCAACACTGCACAGGCGGGAAGCGAGGTTCACGCGTTCGCCGAGGACCGTGTAGTTCAGGCGGTCAGCGGACCCCATGCAACCGGCGACGGCTTCTCCCGTGGCGATGCCGATGCCGACCTCGATCTTGTGAGATGAAATTTTGTTCAGCTTGTTGCGCTCCTCGATCATACGCATGGCGCAGCGGGTTGCGTTGAAGGCGTCATCGCCGTAGCTCTTGGGGGCGCCGAAGACGGCCATGATGAGATCACCTACGAACTTGTCCACCACACCGTTGTGTTCGTAGACGACCTTGGTGAGCGCGGTCATGTGTTCGTTCAGCATCTTGATGACCTCGGCGGGGTCCATGCCTTGCGTGTGCGCGGTGAAGCCGCGGATGTCGCAGAAGATGACGCTGACTTCGCGTTTCTCGCCACCAAGGGACATCGCACCGTGGACCATCTGATGAGCGACATCTTTATCTGCGACCATGTCCAAGACAGCGCGATATTTCTCTTTGAGCGCGAGTTCGGCGGTCATCTCATTGAAGGAATGAGCGAGTTGGCCGACTTCATCATTACTGCGTACCGGAACACGTACTTTAAAATCACCATCCTGCACACAGCCGGTGGCGGCGACGAGTTCGCGGATGGGAGCGGAGAAACCGTTGCTGAGGAAGACGCTGATGAGCATGGAGCCCATGAGGAGGATGGCGCCGAACATGATAATATTCCGCTGCAAGTCCTGCTGATCGCGGATGGCCTCGGCCATGGAGTAGATGCTGACCTGATAGGTGGGCGTGAAATTGGAATCACGGTTCATCAACTGGAAGAAGACCTGATGCGGTTCACCGGCGACATCGACATCGAAGGTGCCTTGCATCTTGATGGAGCGCTTTTGCTCCATCATCTCGCGCATGCGGCTGTTGATCTCCACGGCATCGGCAGGAGCGAGGCTCTCGGTGTAAAGCATATTGTCGGACCAGATGCCGCTTTTGATGCGGCTGAAATCCGAGAGGCCGTGCTCCGTGTCGTTGATGAAATGAAAGCCCACGATGAGGGAGCCCATGCATTTGCCATCGATGTCTTCAACGCGTGTGAGGATCACTTCGACCAGGGTCCGTTTCTTCTGGTGTGCTGCCAGCTGGCGGGCACGGGAAGGAAAGCGTGGCTGGTTTGGTGCGACGTTTTCAACCGAGACATAACCGACCTGTTGAATGGGGCCGGAGGCGAGATTTGTGATGACCTGTTCGAGCTGGGTCTCCAGTTGATCGTATGCGAGGAACCCGCGCCCGTTAAGAAGCGGCGCTGAAGGCGGCAGCTCTTTGCCTTTTTCGTCCGTATAACGGACAAAGGCCAGTGTCATAGGGCGGCGTTGGCGGATGGCTTGGGCGGCCAGCTCCCGGACATCGAGTTCATTGAAGGTGGTCTGGTAGAGCCGTTCGCTTTCGCCAGATTCCTTGGTGGCTTCCAAGGCGGCTTGGACTCGAACGGACTGGGTCAGTTCTGTGCATTTTGCTTTGATGGCGGAGAGACGCGCATCCTGCATGGAGTTGAAGACCGCGATCTGGCCGGTGAAGCGTTCGGCGAACAGCGTCTGATAAGCCGTCTCCATCCGTTTTTGAGAGACGTAGAGAGTGGTGCCGGTGGCACCGACCACCACGAGCATCATGCCGAGGAGCAGCTTGAAACGGAAACTGAAGTTCGGCATCAACGACTTCATGGTGCCTTGAATTCTACCTTCAGCGTTTCACCGGCTTTGAGGGTGACGGGCTGGGAGCGGATGTCTTTGTCATCCACCCAGGCTTTCAGGGTATAGGAGCCGGGGGGCAGGTTCTCAAGTTTGAAGGTGCCTTCCGGGTTGGTGGTGATGAAATGAGGAGTGTCGAGCACAAGGATGTTCGCGCGCATGTGTTCGTGGATCTCGCAGTAGAGTTTCACGAGACCGGGCTGATCGAACTGGATGGCGGCGGGTTTCTCGTCTTTCCGGTAGCGGCCCAGGTCGAAGCGCTTGGTCTTGGAGTAGGAAAATACGTTGTGGTAGTCGTCATCAAGGTTTGGGAATTCGACGTAGTGGCCTTTCTGCACGGGCAGTACGGAATGAGTGAATTGAAACCCTTTTTGCGCCATCTGCACCTGATTGGTCTTCACGGCATTGGTGGAAGCGGTGAACTGGCCTTCCAGATAGACGATGGCGACGGGGGCAGGCGGAGCGGCGAGCTGGCCGGCCTTTAGGCCGTAGCGGTCGTTGGAAGGGGGCGGGGATTTGGGTTTGGGCAGGGTGACGGTGCCTTCCACGGTGGCGGTTTGGCTGTAGCCTTTGGTGGCCATCAGAAGCGACAAGGCAAGAATCAGTGCGAGCAGCCCATGCCGATGGACTGTCTGCACAAAAACATTAGTGCTAAAATACTTCATGGCCTTTGAACCGGAGAACCTAAACAAAGCGCGGAGTCTGTGCAATGACCGTAAATGGGGAGGGATCAAAGGGCGGTGGTGTATCTCAGTGAGAATTGTCACTGCGGAGCGGTCACGGCCTCTTCGCTAGCATTACAGTGTGAGCCATGTCTGGACTGGCGATGAAGATTGCGCCCAGTTGAAACAAACCGGCTGTGACTTTTCCCCAGATTCTAGCTTGCCGCGATCCAGAAGTAAGGGATGATGGCTTATATGCCGTCCCTGTCATTCAATTGCGCGTCTGTTCGCGGTGCGCTGCTATGCCCATTTCTTGGGCTCGTCTTTTCCGCCGGATTGATCCAAGCGGCGGATGAGACAGGGCCGCTCGCCGGACATTCCATGCATGGAGACGCCTTCAATGAAGGACCACGCCAGAAGGCTTTTCTGATGGGGGAGACAGGGCGCATCCATTTTCCTATCACGACCAAATCCGCGCAGGCGCAGAAGTTCTTCAACCAGGGCGTCGGGCAGCTTCATGGTTTCTGGTATTTTGAGGCGGAACGTTCTTTCCGCCAGGCGGCGATGCTGGACCCGGATTGCGCCACGGTTTATTGGGGCATGGCGATGGCGAATGTGAACAATGCCAAGCGTGCGCGTGGTTTTATCGAGAAGGCAGTCTACCTGAAATCACTCGTCAGCGCGCGTGAGGGATTGTGGATCGATGCCCTGGCCGAATATCGCAAAGAGGACAAGCGCGACGACAAGCAGCGGCGTAAAGATTATCAGGCGGCGTTGGAAAAGATCGTGGCCGCTTACCCTGACGACATCGAGGCAAAGGCATTCTGTGCGTTGCAGTATTGGGATAACAACAGCAAAGGCGTGCCCATGGGTGACAAGCAGAAGGTGGACGCGATGTTGAAGACGGTGCTGGCCGCTGAGCCGCTGCATCCGGTGCACCATTATCGCATCCATCTCTGGGATGACAAAGGCGCGACCAATGCCCTGAACTCCGCCGCGTTGAACGGTTACGCGGAACCGGACACCGCTCACATGTGGCACATGAGCGGCCACACTTACACCAAGCTCAATCGCTACTCGGATGCCGCGTGGCAGCAGGAGGCCAGTGCCCGCACGGATCATGCCTACATGATGAAGAACCGCGTGATGCCGGATCAGATCCACAATTTCGCGCACAATAACGAGTGGCTCATCCGCAACTTGAATTTCATCGGCTCGGTGGATCGCGCAGTCGATCTGGCCAAGAACATGATCGAGCTGCCGCGTCATCCGAAGTACAACACGTTGGCAAAAGGCAGTGCGAATTACGGTTATCAACGTCTCGCTGAAACGCTCGTCCGCTATGAGATGTGGCCGGAGCTGGTGGCGCTGGGCCAGACCACTTACCTCGAACCGTTGGATAATAACGATCAGGAAGTTCGGCGTTTGCGCGCACTCGGGACGGCTCACTTCAACTTGAGTGATGTTTCGGCGGGCAAAGCACAGCTCGCCGCACTGGAGAAGTTGAAGATCAAGATCGAGGCAGACGCGAAAAAGAATCCGAAGAGCGAACCTAAGAAGGACGAGGAGAGCAAATCCAAGGAGGAAAGCAAACCGCAGGCGGAAGCCGACAAAAAAGAGGAGAAAAACAAGACCGCCGGGAACACGTCTACGAACAGCACAAACCGATTGACGGGCGTGAACAATGCCATCGCGGAGTTGCAGGGCTGGGAGGCATTAAAAGCGGGGGATGCGAAGAAAGCGAGAGAGGCGTTCGCGAAGTCGAAGGATATCCCGAAGGAACGGCAATCACAGATCGAATGGTTCCTTGGTGATAACAAGAAGGCGGAGCAACTGGCGCTGGATGCGGTAAAAGGCGCGACCAATCAGGTGCAGCCGCTGGCGCATTACGTGGATATCTCCTATCGCAACGGAAACTACGAGACGGCGTATAAATATTTTTTCCAGTTGCGCGATCTGGCGGCGGAAGCGGACTTGAACGCGCCGGTGTTTCAGCGGCTGAAAACCGTAGCGTCTGATCTGGATTTTCCGGCGGATTGGCGGCCTGCGTTGAAGCGGGAGAAGGACTTTGGCAAGCGGCCGAGTTTGGCATCGCTCGGGCCAATTCGCTGGCAGCCTAGTGCCGCGCCTGCATGGTCATTGCCGAATGCGGAGAACCGCCAAATTTCGCTCAAACAATACAAGGGCAAGCCGGTGATCGTGATCTTTTACCTCGGTCACGGTTGCCCGCATTGCATCCAGCAACTCGCGGCTTTCGCACCGGAGACGGATAAGTTCACCAAGCTGGGGATCTCGCTGATCGCGGTGAGCACAGACTCAGTGGATGGCCTCAAAAAGACGGAAGAGAAAGTAGCGGAGAGCGGCGGCTTCCCGTTCCCGCTAGTCTCGGACAAATCCATGAACATCTTCAAGGCGTATCGTGCGTTTGATGATTTCGAGAACTTGCCGCTGCATGGAACATATCTGATCGATGGCGATGGATTGGTGCGCTGGCAGGACATCAGCTACGATCCGTTTGTGGATACGAAATTCCTGCTGGGAGAAGCGCAACGGTTACTCGGCAAGGTGCGTGTGCCGGAACTGGCGGCAACACCGGCGAAGGTCAAAGAGGGCGGGGAGTGAAAAACCTTTGGACCGCGCCTGTGTGCTCAGAGCACCGGGCGCAGCGGGCAGGGTGGCTATCGCGCAGGTGAAATAATTTCAAGGCACTATGTCAGTCTCACATGCTGCGGCTGATTCTGTCAGGCAGAACACAGCCGCGGTCCACTGTAGTTAGGCTGTTGCCGCTTCTTTTTGTGAAGCCCGGTATTTGCGGGCGTGGTCGAAGAACTCGGCGGCGACCATGTAGCCCACGCAATCTTTCGCGCCGCAGTTACACGGGTAGTCTTTGTATTCCTCGATATCGAAGCCGTAATTGTAGGTCAGCTCCTCACCGGCCTTGATGTCCCGAACGGCGAGGATCCAGATATGCGGGTCATCGTTCTCGGATTCACAGTTGGGGGCGCAACTGTGGTTGATGAAGCGTGCCGGGTTCCACTCGACATTGCCGTTTATGTCCACCGCATCATTCAGTGTGAAGACGTAGACGTTGCCGTCTTCACATTGTTTCGCGGATTCTGCCTTGCTCATGTGCGGGCCGACGTATTCGATGACCTTCTCGCCTTTGCGGATGTCACACGCGGCGAAACAGCCAGTATCATGGATGCCTGATTTGCGCACTTCGACTTTGGAGGCATCGACTTTCGTTCCGGCAGGTTTGGCTTTTTTCTTGGACACAGCTTGATTCGGTTAACAGGTAGGTGATGAGTGCGTCAATCCGTTAAAAAGGTTGAATCATGAAATGATACCGTTTCGCCATTTTAACCATTCAACAGTTTAACGTCTTACTCACTTCTTCTGGTCGGCAAGGTGTTTTAGCACGGCTTTGCGCATGGATTCGGTGGCTTTCGGTGTGTTTGTGTGCCCGGCTTTGATGTCGTTGTAGATCTGTTTTGGGCCGGAGAAATTGTTGTAGGCTGCATAGACACTTGTTGGTGGGCAGACGCCGTCGATGAAGCCGACTGTGAAGATGCTGCCGGCTTTCGTACGGGTGGCGAAGTTCATGCAATCGATATAACGGGCGGCCTCCGTCACTTTGGCCTCCGGTTTCCCGGCTTTGTCATTGGGCACGATCTTCGGCCAGCCACTGATGCGGTTCACTGCATGGCCTGAATGATCGCAGCCTGCGGGAACACCGGCAGCGATGAAGGTCACGCGGGAATCCAGTCCCGCTGCGGCGATCGCCTGCAAACCGCCCTGGCTGGAGCCGTAGACCACCACGGTCTGGCCATCCCATTCCGGCTGGGAGGTGAGGAAATCGATGGCGCGGACGAGGCGGAGGCACATGCCGAGGAAATAAATGGTGTCACGCGAATCGCGTCCTTTGGCCCGGTAGTCTTTCAGTTCGCCATTGGCCAGATCCGTGTAGAACTGGTCTGGTTTGCCATTCGGTATGCCGTGGGCGTTGATGTCCAGAGCGATCAAACCTTGCTTGGCCCAGCCGACCGCCGAGCCCAAACTGGAACTGCGCACACCTGCTCCATGTACGGTGAGAATGGCTGGCAGGCTCTTGGGCTTCGCACCTGATGGCCGTGCGAAGTAGCCCGAGACGGGCGCACCCAAACTGGCGGCTTGCAGATCGTAGGCCTCAATATTATCCGCACCCGACTTCACGGCAGTAAGTTTCGGGTCCATCGGGACCTTGGCGAGATCTGCTTTTTTTGCCTTCCAGAACGCATCGAAATCATCGGGCACCGGCAGGCTGGGCTTGATCCGCAGAGCATCGATGGCTGCGCCAGCAGTGGCTTTGAAGGAGAGCTTGTTCGTCTGATATGTGACAAAGCAGGTGAGAAAGCCCGGTTCGTCGAGCTTGCCCGTGATTGTCGCCCTGCCGTTTTCGAGTTTCACTTTGCCACTCGCTTTCGGAGCCACGCCGTCTTTGCTCGTTGACCAGGCGATTTCTCCGCCGTTGACCGGTTGTTTGTCCAGTCGGAGCGTAACGTGGAATGAAACCGTTTCCCCTTGCTTGTAGAGGGCGTCCGGCCGCTCCGCATCAACGTTGAGGACGTAGTTCGTGGATGGCTTGATCTCTTGTGCCTGCAGGGTGAAGAGGTTGATGAGCAGGGCGGCTGCAAGCGGGAGCGGACGGACGAACGCAGGTTTCATATGGACTTATTTCGCGGGCGGACCGGCCCTAGGGCAAGCCGAAAGGAGCCAAAGTGATGCAATCCATCGAGGGGTCGCAACGATGAACGGAATTCCAGCCAGCATGAATTATTTGCGACAAAACCAAAATTTTGCGCTGGAACTCGTGGCCGTTTTGACTTCAAATGCTTACAGTAATCGCTGCTGGTGCCTTCTCGTGGCCGGCATTTTTCGCAAGGAGTTGTTGTATGAACGTCCTAAATGCAGAGTTCGCAAGATTGCTGGCAAGTTCCGGTTGGAAACAATCGGAGGCAGCAAGACAGTTGGAGCTGTCACCGGCTGTGGTCACGCGCTATCTGAGCGATGACACCCGTCCCAGCCTCACGGTCTTGAAGCTTTTCAAGCTGCTGATCGGTGATATGCTGCCATTGCCGGGGGAAAGCGATCTGACCGGTCTGGAGGGTGAATTGGAGCGGCCGCTGGATTCCGCCGAGCGGCAGTTGCTCACGCACTTGCGGGCGATGCCGGATGCACAACGGCGCAAGGTGATTCATTGCATGTGCTCAATGTTGGGTGCCACCAGTGCAGTGAATACCCCCAGCAAAACGGTTCCGGCTCTGCCGAAGAAAGCCCGGGCCAAAAAGCGACAGAACGGGGCAAACGGTGCCAAGAACTAAAACGGCAGCAATTGACGGTTTTACAGTAGTAAAGGCGGTTGAGGATTGCGGCAAATATTTGAGTTATAGATGGATTGTGGGACGGCCCATGTGGGGCAGCGGATCGTGGCATTCGTTGGCGAAGGTGGCGATCGAAGCGGGGAGGGAAGCATTCAGCCGCTCAAACAGGTAAAGTTTGCCCAGTCTACCGGGGCGTTTAAGAAACTGAAAAGTGCCAATGAGGTTTTTCCAAGGACAACCGAAACAATCCACGGATGCTAAAAGGCCAAGGACCAAAAAATGAAAATCATCAACCTACTGTTACTGATCGGGGCTCTCATCATCAGCGGCTGTGCGACAGGTAAGAAGTTCGACGTAAGCAAGACCCAAAACATCAAGCGTGGGGAAACGGTTCCCACCCAGTTGACCGAGTGGTTCGGCAAGCCCTGGACGGTGCGCGAGAAGAAAGATGGCACTCAAGAGTATATCTGGCAATACACGCGGGGAACGATCGGCGGCCTGGTAGAACAGCAAGAGCTGCGCGTCTATGTGGACCCAGATGGCAAGGTGAAGGATTTTACGCTCAAGCAAATATAAGGCACCCGGGTCGTTTGCCGGGAATTCCAGCTTTGACATAAGCGGAGGTGATTGGCATCGTTCGGCCTCTGTTTTGGGGCGTTTTCCCAGTTAATTGACCGGGTGAACGAAAAGCGGTTAACGAATACTTTTTGAAATTTATGGCAGATCTGGTTGGAAATCTTTTGGTGGCCCAGTCTGGCGGGCCGACGTGCGTGATCAACGCCAGCGTGGCGGGCGTCATCCAGACGGCGGGCAAGTACCCCGACCAGATCGAGGAGATCTACGGCGGCATGAACGGCATCCTCGGCATCTTGAACGAGGAGATCATCGACCTGCAGGAGGAAAAAGCCTCCTCGATCGAGGGTTTGAAATACACGCCCGCAGCCGCGCTCGGCACGTGCCGTTACAAGATCAATTTCCAGAAGAAGCCCGAACAGGCCGCGAAGGACATGGACCGTTTGTTCGAGGTCTTCCAGGCGCATAACATCCGTTATTTCTTCTACGCGGGCGGCAATGACTCGCAGGACACGGCGCACAAGATCCATCTCGAAGCCGTGAAGCGCGGCTACGATATGCGCGTGAATGGTGTACCGAAGACGATCGATAACGATCTGCCGCACACGGATCACTGCCCCGGCTATGGCTCAGTGATAAAATACAATTCTACGACGGTGACGGAGATCGGCTTCGACGTGGGCAGCATGGCCACGGATGACGGCTCCTGCTGCATCGTCGAGGTGATGGGCCGCGCGGCTGGCTGGATCGCGGCTGGTACCGTTCTCGCGAAGCAGGGTAATCCGGCGAATCCGCCGCACATCATCTTGCTCCCGGAGATTCCGTTCAACGAAGCGAAGTTTCTCGCGAAGGTCAAAGAAACCGTGGATGCCTACAAGTATTGCATAGTGGTTTGCGGCGAAGGTGTGAAAGACGAGAAGGGCGAAGAGATCGGCGCAGACAAGACACGCTTGGACGCCTTCGGTCACGCGGTGCTCGCCGGTGCCAGCGAAGTGCTCAAGGGCATTGTGCAGGAGAAGCTGAACCTCAAGACGCGCACGGTGTTGCTCGGCTACGCGCAACGCGCTTCCGCCCATTACGCCAGCGCGACGGATGCGGAAGAAGCTTACGCGTGCGGTGCGGCCGCGGTGAAGGCAGCTATCGAAGGCAAGAGCGGTTTCATGCCGAAGATCGTGCGTCTCAGTTCCAATCCTTACAAGTGGACGGTGGATCTGCAGCCGCTGGAGGACATCGCGAATGTCGAACACTTCCTGCCGCGCGAGTGGGTGACGGAGGACGGCTTCCTGCCGAACGAGAAGTTCGTGGAATACGCCTCCCCGTTGATCGCCGGTGAGACGAAGGTGCCGACGGAGAACGGCCTGCCGAAATATGTGGTGCTGGAGAAGGTGAAGGTAGAGAAGAAGCTCCCGGCCCGAGTGAAGTAAGCGGACTGAACAGTTTAAGACGTATCCCCGGGCCGAAAGGTCCGGGGATTTCGTTTAGCAGTGTGGCGAAGAAGATGGTTTTCGTGCATTTGGCACGGGTTGGAACGCCTCGACATTTCCTCAAATCGGAATATTTTCATAACTCTTGTGATTACAGCGGGATCATATGTCGTCTAAGTAACCAATGGCTGCGGAGGCACATGCACGTCCCCGGGTGACGGTGGATGGAAAGTTCTTTCGGTTGGGGACTGCGAAGTTCCACGTAAAAGGCGTGGCCTACGGTCCTTTTGCACCGAACGGAAACGGGGAGGCGTTTGCCTCGCCGGAGCAGACCGCGCAGGACTTCAAACTCATCCGCCAGCTCGGCGCGAACCTCATCCGCGTTTATCACGTGCCGCATCGCTGGTTGCTGGATCTCGCGCAAGAGCACGGTCTCAAAGTCCTGGTGGACGTCCCTTGGGGCAAGCACCTGTGCTTCCTTGATTCGGCAGAGCTGAAACAAAAAGGACGCGAGGCGGTGCGCAAGGCCGCTCAAACCTGCGCTTCCCACCCCGCCACTTTTGCATTGTCCGTGGTGAATGAAATCCCTCCTGATATCGTGCGCTGGAGTGGAGCAACGGATGTCGGCGAGTTCATCGATGAACTGATCGACATCGTGAAGTCAGTGGATGCCGATTGTCTCTGTACTTTTGCGAATTATCCTCCCACAGAATTTCTCAGCGCTCAACGCGTCGATTTTCTTTGCTTCAATCTCTACCTGCACAAACAGCAACCGTTCGCGAACTACCTCGCGCGCTTGCAGATGATCGCGGATACGAAGCCGCTGATGCTCGGCGAGTTCGGCATGGACTCCTTGCGTGAAGGTGAGGAAGCCCAAGGACAGTTCCTCGAGTGGCAGATACAAACAGCGTTTCGCGGAGGTGTCGCGGGCGTGGTGGTGTTCAGTTTCACGGATGACTGGCACACGGGCGGGCATCAGATCGAGAACTGGGCATTTGGTCTCACCACACGCATGCGTGAGCCCAAGGCTGCGTACGCCGTGGTGCAGAAACACTTCGAGATCGCACCGTATTTCCCGCTGCCTTATCAGCCGAAAGTGTCCGTGGTGGTAGCGAGCTACAATGGTGCGCGCACATTGAAGGCGTGTCTTGAATCACTTGAGCATCTCAATTATTCGAACTACGAAGTCATCCTCGTAGATGACGGCTCCACGGATAACACGCAGGAGATCGCGGCGAACTATCGCTACATCCGCAATGTGCCGCACAAGGTGAACCAGGGTCTTTCGGTGGCGCGGAACACTGGCATTCAAGCGGCTACTGGTGAGATAGTCGCGTTCACAGATTCCGACTGTCGCGCGGATGAGGACTGGTTGTTTTACCTCGTCGGCGATCTGTTGAACTCTCGCTTCGCGGGCATCGGAGGTCATAACTTTTTGCCGCCGGAAGATTCGTGGGTGGCCTCTGCTGTGATGGTTTCACCTGGTGGACCCGCACATGTGATGCTGACCGATCGCATCGCCGAGCATATTCCTGGCTGCAACATGGCGTTCTACAAATGGGCTCTGGAAGAGATCGATGGCTTTGACCCCATCTTTCGCACTGCGGGGGATGATGTGGATATATGTTGGCGCTTGCAGCAGCGCGGCTATCGCATCGGGTTCAGCCCGGCAGGATTCGTGTGGCATTATCGCCGTTCGACGGTGCGTGCTTACTTGAAGCAACAGCACGGCTATGGTGAAGCGGAAGCGATGCTCGTGCGTAAGCATCCGGAATATTTCAATTCGCTCGGTAATAGCATCTGGCAAGGACGCATCTACACGCCGGCGAAGCTGGGCATCGTGACGCGCTCCCCGGTGATATATCACGGTGTGTTCGGCAGTGCGTTCTTCCAATCCATTTACACTTCAGAGGCATCGCTCGCGCTGATGCTGCTGACGAGCCTCGAGTTCCACGTGCTGGTGACGTTGCCGTTGTTCGTGCTGGGTGGCGTGTTCGATCACCTGTTGCCGTTGGGCTGGGCTGCATTGCTCACCTCGTTAGGCATGTGCCTCACTGCCGCAGTGCAAGCGGATGTGCCGAAGACCAAGCGGCATTGGGCCTTCCGTCCGCTCGTCGCGTTGCTCTTTTTCTTGCAACCGATCCAGCGTGGCTGGGCGCGGTATCGTGGTCGACTGCTGCAAAGTCCCACGCCGCTCTCGCATCGCGAGACGATGCAAACGCTCGATCCGAAGCACGAAGGCAAGAGCTTCGAGGTCGTCCAATACTGGACCAAACAACCGGTCACACGCATGCACTTCCTCGGTGCGATCCTTGAGGAGCTCGATCACCATAGCTGGCCGAACAAGACGGACGTGGGCTGGAACAGTTACGACATCGAGATCTACGGCAGCCGCTGGTGTACGCTGCAACTCACCACGGTCGCTGAAGGGCACAAAGATGGCGCGCAACTCTTCCGTTGCCGGCTTAAGACCGTGCCTAGTCTCCTCGCAGAAACTGTTGTCGCCCTCACCATCGCGTTCGAGATATTGCTTGTCGGTCTCACAGGCGAGAGCAAATGGATGTGGGCTGTGCTGGTGCTTTCCGTGATCGGTTTGTTTTGGTTGCTGCGTTCCGAAGCGCAGGATCTTCGCCGGATCATGTCTGTGTTCCTGGATACCGTTGCGCCCAAGCTCGGGATGAGCCGCGTTGAACTTACCGAAGCACCACCAACTCCCGTAAAGACTCCGCCGCCGGGCAAGATCCAGCAGCCTTGATTTTTCATCACTTGGAATAAGCACTTGCGGAGCGAGGCAGGGTATCTAACCTCTCTCTACGATTTTCGATTTATCGCCGCTATGGTCCAATATCTGCAACTGCTCAAGCTCGTCCTCGAACAAGGCAAATTCAAAGGTGACCGCACCGGCACCGGCACCTATTCCCTCTTCGGCGCGCAGAGCCGTTATGACCTGCGCGAAGGTTTCCCGCTCGTCACCACCAAGAAGACCCATCTCAAGTCCATCATCCACGAACTTCTCTGGTTCCTGAAGGGCGAGACGAACATCCAATACCTGAAGGAAAACGGCGTCACCATCTGGGATGAATGGGCGAAGGAAGACGGCAGCCTTGGTCGCGTTTACGGCGCTCAATGGTGCGATTGGCGCACCGTTGATGGTCGTTCCATCAACCAGATCGATCAAGTCATCGAGCAGATCAAGAAGAACCCGAACAGCCGCCGCCACATCGTCAGTGCATGGAATGTCGGCGAGATCGAGCAAATGGCGCTGCCGCCCTGCCATGCTTTCTTCCAGTTCTACGTGCAAGACGGCGAGCTAAGTTGCCAGCTCTATCAACGCAGCGCGGATCTTTTCCTCGGTGTGCCGTTCAACATCGCCTCCTACGCCTTGCTCACCATGATGGTCGCGCAGGTCTGTGATCTGAAGCCCGGCGATTTCGTCCACACTTTCGGTGATCTGCACCTCTACTCGAACCATCTCGAACAGGCGAAGCTCCAGCTTTCGAGGTTGCCGCGACCTCTGCCGCAGATGAAGATCAACCCCGTCGTGAAGAATATCCACGACTTCGTTTACGCAGACTTCGAGCTCGTCGGTTACGATCCTCATCCGGGCATCAAAGCGCCGATCGCTGTTTAGTAATCTCTGAGGAGGCGTTTTATTCGGCTTTCTTTGTGGTGGGAGCAGCCGTCGGCTCGGCTGATTTTGGCGCGTCAGTCACTTCGACAAGAGTTTTCTTCGACTTGATCGTGACCGGTTGCGTCATGGTTTGCCCATTGGCCGTCACCTTGATCTCCATGGACATCGTGGTATTGGCCTCAGTGTATCTGCCTGTCTCCACCTCGTAAACCACATCGCCCTCCAGCTTCACGTTCTCGAACTGCATCATCGCCGCCGCAGGTGTGTTGCCCAGACTGATCTGTGCTGTGCCCGTGTTCTTGATGATCGCACACTTCTTGGCATTCTTCTCTTCGTAACCGCTGAAGGAGGATTGCACGGTGAATTTCGCCGTCGCGCCACTTACGGGCATGTCGAAGGTATTTGTCCATGAATCCCCAGGGGCTACCGCTTGCGCTGGAATCCCTTCTGGCAACAGCCCCAACTTCTTGAGCTGCTCTTCACTATACTGTGCCCGCAGCAGCTTGGCCGTATTGGCGTCCAGTCCCAACGTCACCTTGCGGACCAGATTGGAGACGCCTTCAATTTTTTCGACATTCCCGTTCGTATCCGTGATGTAAGTGAACTTCCCTCCCACGAGTTTGCGATGCATTTTCGCCAGTGCATTCGTCCGGTCTGTTTTGACATCTGAAGCCGAATCGAACGCAGCCGTCACACGGTCCGCCATCCTGACCTCGATCTTGTTCGCCAAGAACTCGGCCTCCATCACATGTCCACCTTCAGGTCTCGCGCTCAAGATTGTGAGGGCGAAATCGCGTTTCACGGAATTGCCAGACTTCACCGGTGCAGGCTGGTTTGGCATTGTCATCGTGGCCTCCTGCTCCGTTTCCTCGCGCATCACGTAGCGCTTGCCCGCTTCCCATTTCGGTTTTAGCTCGATCGGCGGCTCTTTCGGCTTGGGCGGTTCTGCCGGAGCTGCCGCTTCCGCAGAGGGTGTGGATGCATTCGCTGCCGGCGTTTTCTTCTTATCACAGCCCGTAAACATCACTAAGCCCGTGGAGACAAACACGAGCAGAAGCGCTTGAAGGCGGCGATTTAAGGGTGCTCCTCCGGTGATAACCATAATGATTTGGTTGAATTTTTGGGTGTTCAACAACAGCTACCACCGCCAGCCTAAGCGGCAAAGCAAAAACGAGGCTACAAATTGAACAGATAACACTCCTCAGAACTTCTCATGCCACTGCGGATTGTCGTATTTCTCCGCGAGCAACGCCTGCATGTCTGACTCGATATCGTCGGTGAATTTTCCGCTTACTTGCCATTCCTGTCGCAAGGCACTTTTCAGGCCCATGCCGGTGATCGGGATGTTGGCGACGAACTCCGTATGACTGCGTTGCTTCCGGTAATCCGGCTGCAAAAGGGGCATCTGGAGGGTCTGTTCCACCAGCGCGAGATCATATTTCAGTAAAAAAGTTCCGTGAAAGAGCAGGGCGTTCTTCGTTCGGCGTTGGGAATTGCCTGAAAACTTTCGCCCCTTCCAGACCAAATCCGTGTGCCCTTCTACTGTGATCGCCCCGGACAGGAGCAAATGGATGGCATTGGCGTTCTTGGCCATGATGTAGGAGTTGGAATCAGAAATGGATCGCAGCTCCGCTGCATAATCCAAAGGCAAGACCAAGGCGTAGCTGATACAGCCGGGGCCTTGTAATACGGTACCGCCTCCACTGCAACGTCTTAGAACTGGAACACCTGCCCGTTCGCAGGCAGCTTTATCCACTTCTTTAGCCACCCGATTGGCATAGCCCAATACCACAAAAGGCACGGGCGATTCCCAAAAGCGCATCACGGGCCGCTGATGGGCTTCACACCAGTTGAGCAATGCCTCATCACAGGCTAGATTGCGGGCTGGCTCAGGATAACTGAGATCAAGCAGTTGCATCAGTTTGGTTTAGGCCACTAATAAGCCGGTCTTGCTGGTGCGGAAGCGTCACCGATTTAGGTTGGCGGACGCGCTCCGCTGCTTTTAGATGTGCGGCTTCGGCGGTCACCCCGCCGGGCCGTATATTGGTCAACATTGGACGACGGGACAAGCTGTGAGCACAAAGATTTTGGAATCAGCGCCGGAAAACGGCGTAGCAGGCAAATCCGGTAACGCCGCCATCGCACAAAAATGGCTGGTGGCGCTGGAGCATTTTGTCGATGCCACCCTCGCGCAACAGAACCCTGAACAGGCCCACGCCTTTGTGGAGCGTCTGCTCGAACGTCTCGAGGAAGCGGGCGTCAAGGCCGCGCGTTCCGTCAGCACGCCTTACGTCAACAGCATCCCGGTGGAAGAGCAGCCGAAGTATCCCGGTGACTGGCAGATGGAAGTGCGTATCAAGAGCCTTCTGCGCTGGAACGCGATGGCGATGGTGGTAAACGCGAACCGCAAGCACAACGGCCTTGGCGGTCACATCTCCACGTATGCTTCTTCGGCCACGTTGTACGAGGTCGCATACAATCATTTCTTCCACGGCGGCGATGGCGAACGTCCCGCGGACATCATCTATTTCCAAGGTCACGCGACGCCCGGTAACTACGCGCGCGCTTTCCTGGAAGGCCGTTTGACGGAGCAGCACTTGCATAACTTCCGTCAGGAATTGGCTGAAGGCGGCGGTCTCTCCTCCTATCCGCATCCTTATTTGATGCCGGATTTCTGGCAGTTCCCGACGGTATCGATGGGTCTCGGCCCGATCATGTCCATCTATCAGGCGCGTTTTAATCGCTACCTGAAAGCACGTGGTTTCGTTAATTGGAAAACGGAGCCGAAGGTCTGGGCGTTCGTCGGTGACGGTGAATCCGATGAACCGGAAACGCTCGGTGCACTCACGCTCGCTTCGCGCGAGAACTTGGACAACCTCGTCTGGGTGGTGAACTGCAACCTCCAGCGTTTGGACGGTCCCGTTCGTGGTAACGGCAAGATCATCCAGGAACTCGAATCCGCCTTCCGCGGTGCGGGCTGGAATGTCATCAAGGTCATCTGGGGCACGGACTGGGATGAACTCCTCGCGAAGGACAGCAAGGGCATCCTCCGCAAACGCATGGAAGAAGTCGTGGACGGCGAGTATCAGAAATACGTCGTCGAACCCGGCTCCTACATCCGCAAGAATTTCTTCGGCAAAGACCCGGAACTGCTCGCGATGGTGCATCACCTCACGGACGAGCAGCTCACCAAGCTCATGCGCGGCGGTCACGATATGCGCAAGGTGTTCGCTGCCTTCAAGGCCGCCACCGAGCATAAGGGTCGCCCGACGGTCGTACTCGCGAAGACGGTCAAAGGCTACGGTCTCGGTGAAGCGGGCGAAGGCCGCAATGTTTCGCACGGTCAGAAGAAGCTGAACGAAAAAGAACTGCGCGAATTCCGCAAGCGTTTCAACATCCCGATCAGCGATGAAGAGATCGCGGAAACGCCGTTCTATAAGCCCGCGCCGGACAGCCCGGAGATCAAGTATCTCCAGAAGCGCCGCAAAGAACTCGGTGGTTACATTCCTAAGCGCACGGTCAAGGTCGCGCCCTTGAACATTCCTGACCGCGAGCATTTCAAGGACTTCTACAAGGGTTCGGCCGACAGCCAAGTCTCCACGACGATGGCGTTCGTGCGCTTGCTCACGCATCTGCTGCGTAACAAGGAGATCGGCCGCTATGTCGTTCCGATCATCCCTGATGAAGCGCGCACGTTCGGTATGGATGCCTTGTTCCGCGAGGTCGGCATCTACTCGCCGAAGGGCCAGCTTTACGAGCCGGTGGATAGCAAGTCGCTCCTCTACTACAAGGAAGCGAAGGACGGTCAGATTCTCGAAGAGGGTATCACTGAAGCCGGTGCGATCTCGTCGTTCATCTCGGCCGGCACGGCTTACGCCACGCATGGCGTGAACACGATGCCGTTCTTCACGTATTACTCGATGTTCGGCTTCCAGCGTATCGGCGACCAGATCTGGCTCGCCGGTGACATCAAGGCGAAGGGCTTCCTGCTCGGCGCCACCGCTGGCCGCACGACATTGAACGGTGAAGGTCTGCAACACGAAGATGGTCACAGCCTCTTGCTCGCGAGCACGATCCCGACCTTGATGACGTATGATCCGGCGTTCGCTTACGAACTCGCGATTATCGTGCAGGACGGCATGCGCCGCATGTATCAGGAAGGCGAAGAGATCTTCTACTACCTGACGCTCTATAATGAGAACATCCCGATGCCGCCGATGCCGGAAGGTGTCGAGGAAGGCATCCTCAAGGGTCTGTATAAGTTTAACACGGGCGCGACTGGACTGAAGCACAAGGCGCAGATCCTTGGCAGCGGCACCATCATGCAGTCCGCGTTGAAAGCCCAGAAAATCCTCGCCGAGAAATACAATGTCTCGGCGGATGTCTGGAGCGCCACGAATTACAAACTGCTGCGGAATGAAGCCCTGCGTTGCGAACGCTGGAACATGCTGCATCCCACAGAAACGGCGAAGAAGCCATGGTTCCAGGCGGATCTGGAAAAGGAAAAGGGCCCGTTCATCGCGGTGTCCGATTCCATGAAGATCGTGCCGGACCAGATCGCTCCTTGGGTGCCGGGTGGGTTGACCACCTTGGGCACGGACGGCTTCGGCCGCAGCGATACGCGTGAACGTCTGCGCCGCTTCTTCGAAGTGGATGCGGAAAGCACCGTGATCGCCACGCTGTATGCCCTGGCGAAACGTGGCGAAGTGGATCGCAAGGTAGTGGCGCAGGCCATCAAAGACATGGGCGTGGACCCGGAGAAGGTGTTCCCGTACCTGCTGTGAGCTGGTGAATGATTTGGTGCGGCATCAGCCGCGCACGATGGCAGCCGTGGGTTTTGTGACCCACGGTTTCCGCGTTAAAAGATTTTGCGTCATTTGAGACGCGGTGACATAGAAATTTATGGACGTCAAATTACCGAAACTCGGTGAAGGTGCAGATTCCGGCGTGGTGGTCGGGATTCTGGTCAAGGAAGGTGACAAAGTCACCAAGGGCCAGACCATTATTGAATTGGAAAATGAAAAGGCCGTCGCGCCCATCCCTGCTACAGCGGATGGCGTGGTGAGCAAAATCCACGTGAAGGAAGGCGCCAAGATCTCCATCGGCGCGCTGCTCATCACGTTGGATGGCGGCAGTGGCGGCGGTGCCGCTGCTCCGGCCGAAGCTCCGGCTGCGAAAGCCGCCGCGCCGAAGGCCAAGAAGAAGGCCGCCCCGGTGGTCGTCGAGGAAGAGGAAGAAGCGGATGATGATTCCGGCGACGAGGGCGAAGAAGAATCTTTCGATGACGTGGAAGTCGCCGCGCCGCCTTCCGTGCGCAAGGTCGCCCGCGAGATCGGTCTCGACCTGCGCCGCGTGAAGGGCAGCGAAGCCGGTGGCCGTGTCGTGATGGCCGACGTCCGCGTTTACATCCAGAAGCTCATCAAGCTCGCCGCGAAGGGCAAGGCCGCTCCAGCCGCAGCTCCTGCTGCCGCTGCCGCACCTGCCAAGCCGGTGGCAGAATCCATCGACTTCTCGCAATGGGGCGACATCACCAAGAAGCCGATGACCGGCCTCCGCAAGGTCATCGCCCGCCGCATGGTGGAGAGCGTCACCACGATCCCGCAAGTCACGCAGTTCGACGATGTGGACATCACCGCGCTGAACGATCTGCGCAAGAAATTCTCCGCTGATTACGAGAAGGCCGGTGCGCGCCTCACGCTCACGCCGTTCGCCATCAAGGCGCTCGTCGCCGCGTTGAAGAAGCATCCGATCATGAACTCCAGCATGGATGAAGTGACGGAAGAGATCGTCTTCAAGAATTACTACCACATCGGCATCGCCGTGGATACGGAAGCCGGTCTGATGGTCCCCGTCATCAAGGACGCGGACAAGAAGAGCCTCCTGGAAATCTCCAAGGAACTCGAAGAGATCGCCAAGAAAGCGCGCGATCGCAAGCTCTCGCCCGATGACATGAAGGGCGGAACATTCACCATCTCGAACCAAGGCGGTATCGGTGGTGCTCATTTCACGCCGATCGTGAACAAGCCCGAAGTCGGCATCTTCGGCATGGGCCGCGGTGCGCTGAAGCCGGTGGTCGTCGGCAAGGAAGTGCAAGTGCGCTTGATGATGCCGATCGCGATCAGCTACGACCATCGATTGATCGATGGTGGTACGGCAGCACGCTTCACCGTGGATCTCATTGCGGCTTACGCGGCGATGACTGATGCGGACGTGAAACTCTAAACAGCACCTCACAACGATTAAGAATTAAGACATATGGAAACGATTAAGACCGATATCGTAGTAGTAGGCGCTGGCCCGGGCGGATATGCCGCTGCGTTCTACGCTGCGGACCAAGGCAAGAAAGTCATCCTCATCGAGAAAGATCCCAAGCTCGGTGGCGTCTGCTTGAACCGCGGTTGCATCCCTTCCAAGGCGTTGCTCAACGCGACGAAAGCGATCAAGGAAGCCCGTGAATCCGCGCATCGCGGTATCACGTTCGCCGAACCGACCATCGACCTGAACAAGCTGCGCGAGTGGAAGAACTCCGTGATCAGCAAGCTCAGCGGCGGCGTCGCCTCTCTCGCGAAGATGCGCGGTGTGGAAGTCATCCACGCCCGTGGTTATTTCGAAGGCTCGCAATCCCTCCGCATCGAGACCGCGGAAGGCCAGAAATTCATCAGCTATGACAAGGCGATCATCGCCGTCGGTTCCAAGGCCGCACTGCCGAAGGCGTTCGACCTCGGCAACCCGCGCGTGATGACCTCCCGTGGCGCGCTGGAAGTGGAAGACATTCCGGAGAACCTGCTCGTGGTCGGTGGCGGTTACATCGGCATGGAGCTGGGCACGGTGTATGCCGGTCTCGGCAGCAAGGTCGTCGTCATCGAAGCGATGGATTCCCTCCTCGCCGGTGCCGATGCTGACCTCGCCCGTCCGGTCGTCGCTTACGCGAAGAAGGCGTTCAAGGAAGTGCGCCTCAAGGCGAAAGTTCTGAGCATGGCCACCGTCGGCAAGCAGATCAAAGTGGTGAGCGAAATGAACGGACAGAAGCTCGAAGAGTTGTATGACCGTGTGCTCGTCGCCGTGGGTCGCGGACCGAACTCGGAAGATCTCGGTCTGGAAAACACCAAGGTCACGCGCGATGAAAAAGGTTTCATCAAGATCAACGCGCAGCAGCAGACCGAAGACCCGAACATCTACGCCATCGGCGACGTCGCGGGCGGCATCATGCTCGCGCACAAGGCTTCGAAGGAAGCGCGCATCGCGGTGGACGTCATCACGGGCCACAACAGCGCCTTCGAGAAGATCGTCATCCCGGCCGTCGTATTCACCGATCCTGAAGTGGCTTGGGCCGGTCTGACGGAAGCGGAAGCGAAGAAACAAGGTCGCGAAGTGAAGGTCGCCAAGTTCCCTTGGGGCGCTTCCGGTCGCGCACTGAGCTTCGATCGCCCGGATGGTTTGACCAAGCTGATCATCGATCCGGAGACCGAGCGCATCCTCGGCGTGGGCATCGTGGGTCACGGCGCGGGCGAACTCATCGCCGAAGGCACGCTCGCCATCGAGATGGGTGCCACGGTGACGGACCTCGCGGAAACGGTCCACCCGCATCCGACGCTCTCCGAGACGTTGATGGAAAGCGCCGAAGTGTTCTTCGGCCACGCCACGCACACGTTCGTGAAGAAAGCCGCTCCGACGGAGTAGCCAACGTAGTCGCCGAGATAACGAGGCGGAACTAACTGATAGTTTGAAGCGGCTCTGGCGATGGCACTTGATGCTGTCACAGAGCCGCTCTCTTTATAGAATCTGAACATGAGCCTGCTCCCATTACACGAGTTCCACGAGCTGCAAGACGCCCAGTTCACCGAGGTGAACGGCATCGAGTTCGTCGCGAGTTATGGCGATGTGGCGGCAGAGTATCGCGCCTTCAAAGAAACGGCGGGATTCATTGATCTCAGTGGCCGCAGTCGCGTTTGCTTGCTCGGCGCGGACCGATTGAAATTTCTCCACGGCCAAGTCACCAATGACGTGCAGGGTTTGAAAGCCGATGGCGGTTGTTACGCGGCCCTCGTAAATGCGAAGGCGAAGATGGAGACGGATCTCTACATCTATCGTCTCGCAGATGAGATTCTCCTCGATTTCGAACCGGCGCTTACGGAGAAAGTCACGGCGCGACTGGACAAATACATCATCGCGGATGATGTGCAGATCGTGGATGTCGCGCCGCATTATGGTCTCGTGAGTGTGCAAGGGCCGAAGTCTGCGGCAGCGATTGAAGCGCTCGGCATCGTGCCGACCTTGCCCGCGAAATCATTGCATTGGGTGAAAGATAATGTGCCGGATGTGGGCGACATCTATGTGATGAATCAGCCACGCTTTGGCACGACGGGTTACGATGTGTTCATCCCGAGCGCAGGCTTGGGCATGATCGCGGACAAACTTCTCGCGGCAGTGAAAGCGCAGGGCGGTCGTGCGTGTGGCTGGGAGGCGTTTGAAGCGGTGCGCATCGAGGCCGGTATCCCGCGCTTCGGAGCGGACATGGATGAAACAAATTTGCCGCCGGAAGCAGGTATCGAGCCGCGCGCGGTCAGCTACAACAAAGGCTGCTACATCGGCCAGGAAGTGATCGCGCGTATTCGCACATATGGACAAGCGGCGAAATCCTTGCGTCGTCTGGAGCTGACGGGGGTGAATGAATTGCCCGTGAAAGGCACGAAACTGCAACTCGCGGGCAAGGATGTGGGCTATATCACCTCAGCAGTGAGATTGCCGGTGAGTGGGCAAGTGTGTGCGCTGGGATATGTGCGCAAGGAGCACAAGGAAGCGGGAACGGTTTTGGATTTGCCGAGCGGGCAGACGAAGGTGATTTGAGCGAGAGCAACGGCGTTTGGCCCAAAGGGCCAAAAGATTCCAGCCCAGGGCATCCCAAGATGCCCTGGGAAAGAGGATAAAAAGAAGAGCGGCCTGAAAGGCCGCCAGAGCTAGAGAATTATCCGATGGTTTCTTGTGCCCATTCAGGGCACGTTTTTTTTTGATGTATTTTTCCCAGGGCAGCATTCGCTGAATGGCGAATGCTGCCCTGGGCTATGCTCTCTTGGCCCTTTGGGCCAACAAGGATGCTATTTCTGATTCAGCAAGAACGCCAACAAGTCATACAATTGCTCGGGTGTCAGGGCTTCGCCGAAATTGTCCGGCATCAATGAATTGGCGGATTCTTTGCGCTCTTTGATGTCTTTCTTCGGGATGCTCACTTCGATACCCGCTGAGTTCGCGATGACAAGCACTTCGCCTTCTTCACGACGCGGCAGGCCGGTGGTCACGTCGCCGTCCTTCAGCGTGATGGTGTGCGAGCGGAAGGCGTGATCCACGTTTCGATTCGGATCGAGGATGTCTTCGATGACACGTTCCGTGCCCCGGCTCATGATGCCGTCAAGCTGCGGACCCACCAAACCGCCTTTGCCCTTCACCTGATGGCACGCAGCGCAAACCGTGGTGAACAATTCACCGCCTTTACGGGCATCCGTCTTGGCTCCCACGAAACCCAAGCGGCGTTCGGTGATGAGTTTATTCCGCGCCGCATCTTCAGGCGGCAGGCTTGCGGTCAATTTGTTCAAGCGCGCTTCCCATTGCTGCGGCTTCGCGGCGCTGAGTTTTTCTTTCACGGTCGCAGCGGCAACTGTCGCGGCGGCGATCTTGTTTTCCTCGGCCAAGGACAGCACCAGCTCAGCGCCTTCTGGCGAACCAGCCAGAATCAGCACGAGCTTTTGCAGCACACGCGTGGGTGCGTGCTGCAGATTCTTCACAATGGCTTCGCGAGCGTTTGCCTTGTCGGCGGTGAAGGCGGTCACGAGCGATTGCTTCGTCTCCTCCGGCACCGTGGCGTCGGTGAGCGCCGTAGCGAGTGAGGAAAGGAGGCTATCATTCTTCAAGTTAGCGACGGCAGAGGCGGCGGCAGCGCGGCTGCTTGAGTCAGTGCCGGATTCGCGCAGCAAGGTGGTGAGTTGTGGTTGCAGGTCGCGCAGTTCCAGGCTTTTCGCGAGTTCGGCTGCGGCCTTGTGGAAGCGGGCGGTCTGGCTGGGGTCAACCGTGGCCACTTGCGGCAAGGCCGGTTCGAAACGACCGAAGGCGAACCACGCATAAGCCGTATCCGTGTTGTCATCAATCGCTTCGATGTAACCCTTCTTGCCTTTGTGGGCGGCGAGATCCCACGTGATCAGTTGCGCTGCATCATTGCGTGGCGGCGTCACTTCAAAAAGAACCGCATCAGAACCAGCTTCGCGCAGGCGGATGAAGTTTTTTCTCAGCAACGGTTTTCCGGGAATTCCATCGTGACCGCAGAGATAGAAGCTCAGTTTCTCCGGCAGCTCGAAGGCGCTGGAGCGCAAGACGCCGGTGAGTTTTTCGCCCAAGGGAAAACTGGAGATGACTTGCGCCTTGGTGCCATCGGCCAGGCTACGCTCTTGCAACGCCCAAGGATTCTTATCCGCTTTGCCATCTAAGGGGGTATTGCCCCAAGTGGATTTCGTGAAGAGACGCGGCGCGAGCGCCTTGCCCCAGGTTTGCAGCTTGGGTGTGAGTTTCTGTCCGCGTTGCTTGAAGCCTTGCTCAACGGTCTGAAAGAGTGAGAGCTGGAAATCGAGATCATCCGCACGCTGCTTCTGCACAGTGTCCGCCAGTTCATCGAGAGCGCTGGCCGGCGCATAGCGCGCAACGTTTTGCAGAATGCGCGTGCGCAGTTCCATGTTCTTATCGGCAACATCTTGGTTCTTCAAAAGGAACACGGCCGCAGCTTCGGATTTCAGACCGAGCGCGATATCTACCAGCGTGGTGAGTTCCTCTTTGGTGAAGGAGTTCGCTTGGGTAAGCGCCCATGCACCGGCGCCGCTCAATTGGTTGCGCAAGGCCAGTCGTGCCATGTGCTTCAGGTGCGTGTCTTCCTCAGGCACCTTCGCGATCAGTGCCAAAAGAGCCTTCACGCCATCCACTTTTGTTTGCTGAGACAACGCTTCCGCCGCCGTGCGTTGCACCAAAGGAGCAGAGTCATTTAACGCATTCACCAGCAGCTTTTGCAGGGATTGGCTCAAGGCGGGCGCACTGGGCGGGCTTTGTTGTTTGAGACCGCGATCGGCGAGGATGCGAAGAGCATGCACACGCGCGATGGCCGCCGGAGCCTTCAACGCCTGCTCCAGCTCACTGTCCTTCAGCACGCCCAATCGCTCACGTAACCAGAGTGAATGCACGTAGCGCAGCACCTCAGGAGATTGCTCGTCAGCAGAACTCTTGGGTGTCTTGAGCGGCTGTTTCGCAAATGCCTTCCCGTGCACATCCGCGATGGTATTCATTGCGAGCATACGGCGCGTCATATTCGGAGAACCGAGTTCAGCGACCAAACCTTTCAGATCTTCCGGCAGCCTGGTGGCGGGCAAAACGGCTTTGCCATCTTCACCACGATAGACGATGCGCCAGATGCGGCCACGCTCGCGATCTCGTCCGGGATGAAGCAAGGGCACTTCGTAATGGCCGATGATGCGGTTGTAGAAATCCGCGACATAGAGCGCGCCATCCGGACCGAATTGCATATCCACGGGACGGAACCACGGATCGTCCGTACGCAGGAAGTCAGGCACTTCGTGGCCTTTGCTGGTGGAGCCGAGCCATTCTACGCGGTCTCGATTGATACGGCTGGTCATCACGTTGCCGATGATGAGATTGCCCTGAAATTCCTTCGGCCACGATGGATCGGTGATCATCTGGATGCCGCAGATGGCCGTGCTACCGTGACTATGCTGGATGGTGAGCGGAGCGAAGCCAAGGCCGTCATGCGGCTTGCCGAAGCTGGGATAATACGCGCCGCGCAAGAGCTGGTAGATGGGCGAGCTGTGGCAATCGGCGGAATAAAGATTTCCCTGCGGATCGAAGCAGAGGCCGAAAGGGTTCACTTGGCCCCACGTATGATGCTCCATGCGCACGCCGCCGAGCTGCATGCGATAGGTGTTGCCGGAGGACATCACCAGTTCGTTGCCATCTTTGCCAGCGACCTTCGTGTTGTTATTGAAGCCATGTGTGGCGTAGAGCCAGCCATCGAAGCCGCGACGGAAGCTGGCCTGATTGCCGTGCGTGTCCTTCGAAAAATCGAACGGGCCGTAGAGCATCTCCTTCTTGTCCGCTTTGCCATCGCCATCAATGTCTTCAAAGAGCCAGATGTTCGGGATGGACCACGCGATGCATTTCCAACTGAGCTTGGAAGGATTCTTAGAAGAGGGGGAACGGAAGGGATAAACACCGATGGGAATGTTCAAGCCACCTGCGAATTCAGTGATCTTGCGCGCTTTGCCATCCGGCGCGAAGTCCTCAAAGATCATGATGCGATCGCGCGGCGCATTCGTCGTGGCAGGAAAAGGATACTCGATGCTCGTCGTGACCCAGAGACGCCCAGCGACATCAAAAGCCATGTTCATGGGCTTATTGATGTGTGGTTCCGTGGTGACGAGCTGCATCTCGAAGCCGGGAGGAAGATGGAAAGTTTTGCTCTCTTGCTCGGGTGTCAGCGGTTCGGTGGTGCGGACACCGGCGGCGAAGGGGTCATCTGCTGCGAAAAGCGGGGAAGCGGCCAAAGCTCCAAGCAGAGCCGATGACAGGACGGCAGAGATGCGCGTGCGAACAGGGGGCATACGCGCGAAGTTTAATGAAGGTGATGGAGAAGGCAAACGAACTTGCTCCAACGATATGCCACAGCGAACGCCATAGACTGCCGGCTGGAATCCGGCAGTACGGGCTCTGTCCTGCGTCGAATTACTCCAGCACGCCTTGTTTCTGAAACCACGTTTTCATCAGCGCCATCACTTCGGTGGCTGTGGCGTTTTGCAGTTCGTGACCGATGCCTTCGAATGTGTGCCGCTCGTTGGGCACCTTGGCTTCATCCAATGCTTTCTTGAGCGCTTCAGACTGTTCGGGGCGCACGACGGTGTCGGTGGTGCCGTGGAGCATTAGAATGGGGACTTTGATCTTGCTCGCGATGGAGATGGGCGGTGCGGGATTTCCTTCTGCGGACGCAGTGCCTCCCGCGGTGATGGCGACGGCTTTCAAGGAATCAGCGGCATCCGCGGCGAGGCGGATGCTTAGGAAGCCGCCCATGCTGTTGCCGTAAGCGGCGAGGCGATTCGCATCCACGATGGGCAAGGTCTTAAGAATGGCGAGACAGGCTTTGGCGCGACGGACGTTTTCATCACTGGCACCGAAATCTTCGCGATTCGATCCGCCACGGGCATGGGCGTAATCTGTGGCGATGCAGACGAAGCCCATCTTCACGAAGTCGCGCGCCTTCGCTGTGCCGAACTGTTTTCCATTCGAGCCGTAGCCGTGGCTGATGAGGATGGCGGGGAAGGGGCCTTTGCCTTCCGGCTTCACGAGGATGCCTTCCATGGTTTTGTCGTTCACGTCGCAGGTCCATTGCTCACCCGTCAGTTTGAAATCTTTAATGCTGATAGCTTTGGAATCTAAGCGGCTTGAAGAGTTCTTCTCTGGAGCTGGTGCCGATTCTTTCGGTTGGGCTGGAGTCGCAGGCGTGCCTGCCTGACCGGGACGTATGAATGATTCGTGCTCTTCCTTGTTCAAGAGGCCGTCGCTGTTACGGTCCAAGCGCTGAAAGAGGGCAGGTGGACCAGCGAACTCATCGCGTGAAATTTTCCCATCGTTGTTCTTGTCACTGCGGATGAGAACTTGCTCAAAGGTCGGTCGGCGAGGTTCGATTTTGGGATTGGTGGGAGCGGTTGAAGCAGGCGTGGCGGTTTCTTTGGTGTCTGCCGTCGAGCTTTCGGAGGTTGTCGCAGAAGGAGTGAACTTCTCGCTGCCCTTCAGGAATTTATCGAAGAAGGTCTGCACTTGCGTGGTGATCGCCGATGCGTTGAATCCCGGACCACCGTGACCTGCGCCATGGATGGTGTGGAAGTGGACCTGACGATTTGCCTTCTTTAGCGCATCGAAGAGCAACTGGCTTTGATTGAGCGGAACGGTGCCATCCTTATCGCCATGAACGATAAGGAAGGGAGGATCATCGGCGCTGACGTAGGTGATGGGATTCACTTTCGCGGCTTTGTCTTTGTTCTCCAGAACAGCACCGCCGATGAGTTTGGCTTCGGGGGCACTGGAAGCGGCGTGACTTTCATACTTGGGTGTGGTGACGAAGACGACGAAGTCCGTTGGGCCATAGAAATCGCAGACAGCTTGCACGCGGCTGGATTGATCGAGGTTTGCGCCTTGATCGAATTCTTTCACATCACCGCTGGTGCCGAGAAGGGCGACGAGATGGCCGCCAGCGGAACTGCCCCAGACACCGAAGCGTTTCGTATCCAGATTGTATTGTTTGGAATGGGCGCGCAGCCAGCGGATGGCGGTTTTGCAATCCTCTATCTGCGCCGGGAAAGTGGCGTGACCGCTCAGGCGATAGTTGATGCTGGCCACGGCATAGCCGCGTTGTGTGTAGCCTTCGCGCAGTGGAGGGCAGCCATCTTTGGAGCCATTTTGCCAGCCGCCGCCATGCACCCAGATGATGAGGGGCAGGGGGCCATCGGACTTCTCGGGAATGTAGAGGTCCAGTCTGTGCCGTTCGTGGGCATCGGTTTCCACGTAGGCGAGATCGCGATGGGCTTTCACACCTTCGGGCACACGGGGAGCGGCGGGCGCGCCTTGCTTTGGAGCGGGTTGAGCGATGGCAGAAAGACTGATGAGCAGGCTGGCCGACAGCAAAATCATCGAGAGATATCTCATAGGAACTAATCCTTTTCTAAGGGCAAAGGCACGAACAGGCGAACAGCAAATAGCAGGATGCCTTTTAGGTGATACCATGGTGATGTCGGTTTGGTTCGGAACTATTTGTAGGATTAATATTTGGGGTCATTACATCCCCCTTGCGGGAGGAGGTTGGAAATGCTTTCCTATAACGGATGAACCGCCCTTTTATAATTTGCATACTCACGGTCCTTGGTGTCGTGGCGGTTTTTATCGGGGCAGGTTCTATGCGAGCAGAGGATAAACAGCAGGCAGTTGCTCCCTTACAGCCGGTAAAGGATACGGTTTGCCAGACGAGCGTGAAACCGGGTGCGGAGTGTCACAGTCCGGGCAGCCGGGCAACGGTTTTGAAAGCTTACATCACCGAGCAAGGAAAGCTGACGGCCAAGCAATCCCAAATGACTTCGACGAATGCATTGAAGGATTGTGAAAAGCCCCCTTCCCGGGCGGCATTGATGCAAAAGGCGGGTCCGGCGGCGAAGTGAGGTTTGGCTTATCAGCCTGCCTTCTTATTTAGTCAGGATCAACATAGTTGTACATAGTTGTGGCTGGAGGGAGCAGGGTACAGGCTTGCCAGCCGGAGGTTTTCTGTTCATCTCTTTGAACTAGAGAAACGCAAAGGAGGAGAATACCTTGAAGTGGCCGTTGGCATCCGTGGTTTTGTGCATGGTGGCAGGCATCGTCGCAGGCGATGTCTGGGGATGGCATTGGTGGGTGGCAATTTTCTGTTTTGCGGGTTTGGCATTGGAGTTCTTTTGTGGGAAGCAGGCCAGAGCCATAAGTGTTGGCGCACTTTTCCTGTTCGCTGGCTGGAGCAATGTCGTATGGAACAAGGAAGTGTTTTCCTTGGAGGACTTGCGCGTTTTTCTGGGCAAGGAACCGCAGCTTGTCACCATCGAGGGAACGCTGAAGGAAGCCCCTAAGGAACGTTTCGTACAAGCGAGACAGGGGACAGCGACGAATTTCAGCAGCTTCGTGGAGGTTGAGCGCATCCAGCTTCATGGTGAGTGGCGTGAGGCGGATGGCCTTGTCTTTGTGCAAACGGGTGCGGCTCCTTCTGTTGATCTGTATGCGGGACGGATGGTGCAGGTTTACGGAGTGATCCAGCGACCGATGCCGGAGGCGGTGCCCGGCGAATTTGACATGCAGGAGCATACGGCGCGGAGGGGCATCCATTACCAGATGTATGCGGGCAAGATGACGGATTGGAAGTTGTCAGGAGCGGAAAACCGGAAGGGGTTGCCAGCCCGGTTTCGCGCCTGGGCGATGGGGCAGTTGCAGGCATCGCTGCCTGCGGGTGACGACAACGTGATGCTTTTGCAGGCAATGGGACTTGGCTGGAAGGCGGGCCTACAACCAGAGGATGCCGATCCGTTCGTCAAATCCGGTACCTTGCATCTGTTTGCCATCTCCGGTTTGCATGTGGCGTTGATCGCGGTGATGCTGGTCGAATTGCTGCGTGGGTTGGGCATTCCGCGGCGTGTCTGTGGCGGAGTCTTGATTCCGCTGTTGTGGTTTTACACGATAGCGACGGGCTGGCAGGCATCGGCGGTGCGGTCGGCCATCATGATGACCGTGATCGGTGTGGGATGGATGCTGGAACGGCCGAGCAATCTGCTGAATTCATTGGCGGCTGCGGCGTTGATCATCCTGATGCTGGACCCGCAGCAATTGTTCCAGCCGGGCTTTCAACTGTCATTCATGGTGGTGCTGGTGATGGGGCTGCTGGTGCCTCCGATCGAGGAATGGCGGCAAAAATTCTTCCGGCCTGATCCCTTGCTGCCAGAGGAGTTGCGACCGCGCTGGCAACGCTGGCTGGATTGGCCGGTGCGTTTTGTGACGATGAACCTGGTTGCTTCATTCGCCGCATGGGCCGGTTCGCTGCCATTGATCGCCCATTATTTTCATTTGATCACGCCGGTTTCGCTTTTGGCGAATCTTGTCCTGGTGCCGTTAAGCAGCCTGGCGCTGATGAGTTCATTCGGCTCCTTGTTGATGGCATGGTGTCCGCCGATCGCGGATTTGTTCAATCACGGGGCGTGGCAGTTGATGGATTGGATGGTGGTTTCAAGCCGTTGGTTTGCGGCATGGCCGTGGGCCTGGTTTCCGGTGTTGAAGCCGGGAGCAGGGGTTTTCATCAGTTTTTACGGACTGGTCTTGACGCTGTTCGCCTTGGAATGGAAATCACTTTGGCGATGGAGGATCGCGGTGGTTTCGGGCGTAGTGCTGGCAAGCCTGCTGGTGGTGGGATGGCGGGAGCATCAGGAGAGCATCCGACTGACGGTGCTGGATGTGAATGGGGGGGATGCGCATGTGTTCGAAGGGGGACGGCATCATCCGCAACTGGTCATAGATGCCGGAGATGCGGCCGGGTATGAGCATGCGTTGAAAGGGTTCTTGTTGAGCCGCGCCATCCGCACGGTGCCTGATCTGCTGGTGACTCATGGAGATGTAAGGCATGTGGGCGGAGCGTCTGCGTTGATCGCGGATCAAAAGGTTAAACGGCTGATCACGAGCCCGGTGGCTTCTCGTTCGCCAGGTTACCGGCAACTGTTGAAGGAATGGACGGCGGCGGGAAATCCGCATCTGGTGGTGACGGATGGGAGCACTCTAGGGCCATGGCGGGTGCTGCACCCGGCAGTCCATGACAAGTTCGCTTCGGGCGATGACAATGCGGTGGTATTGTATGCCGAGTTGCGCGGTATCCGGGTGTTGTTGCTTTCTGATTTGGGGAGAGCAGGCCAGAAAGCGCTGCTGGAACGACATGAAGAATTGCGGGCGGATATCGTGGTGGCTGGCATCCCGGCAAAGGATGAGCCGTTGATGGATGAGTTATTGGCAAAGATCAAACCGCAGGTGGTCATCGTCACCTGCGCGCATCGTCCGGCAACGGAACAAGCGAGACCGGAACTGCGGGAGCGATTAAAGGTGGGACCATGGACATGCTACTACTTAAGTGAACGTGGATCTGTGACGATAGATTTTCAAGATAATCAGTGCGAAGTGCAAACGATACGGATGGAGGAAAGGATAATAATACGTCCACGTGATCCATCCTTTGCCAATGATGCGATGAAGCCTGGTGATTGAAAGCCCGGCTCTGAGCGCAAAAAAAGAGAAGTTGCTGCAAGGTTTGCTTTGCCAACCAAGTTAGACTACGGTATTTATAGCGCATCAAGGCAGTCCCCAACATTGTTCCGACGAGAGGGAGCGTGACCTTTTGGCAGCCGACGCCGGTGCGGTTGCCGCCAGACTGTGACAGGCTGGTATAAAACGAATCACCCGCCAAGTTGCCTTAAAGGCAGCACGAGTTAACCATTGGGAACAGGCATGGTTTCGATCATTCTGGCAGAAGATCATGTGATCGTCCGCAAGGGCATCAAGCTGATGCTTGAGCGAGAGGCGGATTTCAAATTGTTGGGCGAGGCGAGTGACGGGCTGGAAGCTGTCCAGCTGGCCGACAAGCTCAAACCGGACATTCTGCTTCTCGACCTGATGTTGCCTCGGCTGCACGGTCTGGAAGTCATCCGCCAAGTGCGCCGCGATTCTCCCAAAACGAAAGTGATCATCTTGAGCATGCACTCGGATGAACCCTATGTGATGGAAGCGCTCCGTTATGGTTCCTCCGGGTATCTGCTCAAGGACTGCACACCGGACGAACTGGTAAAGGCCATCCGTGAGGTGCTTGCCGGGCGCCGCTACCTCAGTCCTGTGCTGGCTGAGCGAGCCTTGGCCGGTTATGTGACTCATCCAGGTGAGACTGAGGAGGATGTATACACTACACTGACGAAGCGGGAAAGGCTGGTGCTTCAGCTTGCTGCGGAAGGCCTTACCACGGCGGAGATCGCCAAAAAGCTTTTTATCAGTCCCCGCACAGTGGAGACGCATCGCGCCAACCTGATGCGAAAGCTGAACTTGCACACGCAGACGGACTTGGTGAAATTTGCAATACGCAAGGGCATCATCTCGGCATAGACAAGCCGTTGATCCGCCTAAAAGTTTCATCGTAAATCCATTTGCGACTTAACGTATTGGACCCGTTCTCTGGTCTTTGTATTCTTCTAGTCTGCTTCCGCATGGCAAATTACGTCCCCGTACGTATAGGCATAAGAGCCTACGACGATTAGATTGACATTGTTAAATCAATTGCCGTAAGCATGAGCATATTCTCAATGGCCAAAAAAGCTACAGCGCAGAAGCTGGCGTCTCTGTGGTCCACGGTTGCCAAGGCTGACCAGGCACTCGCGGTTGACTTCACTCCGCTGAAAGCACCCGTCGCTCTGCAACTCCAACGCGCGAAGCAAGTGGTGTATTCCGAGCATCGTCCCAAGGCCCGCGTCATACGGGTGGATTGCTACTTGGGCTAAGCCGATCATTCTTTCGTAAGTATTCTAGCAGCCGCCTCAAAAAGGCGGCTTTTTGTTGCTGACGAAAACGTCCCTGTGCTCCTCCTACGACAACTCCAGTCCATTGACCCTCCCCTTGCCGCTCGCGAACTGGTCCGCTCCCACGCCCAACCGCTGCAACATGCTCACAAAGATCTGCCCGGCCGCGGTGTTATTCTTCAGGTCAAAACCCACATGCCCGCCATGCTTGAACCCGCCACCGGCCAGCAGCATCGGCATGTTCTTCGTATCGTGACTGGACGCATTGCCAAGGTTGGAGCCGTAAAGCACCATCGTGCTATCCAGCACGGAACTGCCTACTTCTTTCGAATCGCGGAGCTTGATCAGAAAATCCCGTAACGCCTGCATCTCCAATGTCTCCACGATCTTGAGCTGCGCCAGCTTCTCCGGGTCTTTGCCGTGATGCGAGAGATTGTGGTGATCGATAGTCACCCCTTGGATCGGCGGCACATCGTTCATGCCATCAATGCTCAACGTGATGAACCGCGTGGAGTCCGTCTGCAACGCCAGGTGCATCACATCGAAAAGCAGGCGCGTGCGGCCCACAATGTCTTTACGGTCCGCGATGTCGTTCGGCACCGGCGCAGTGACCTTGGGCTTCGGTTTTTGCGACCACGCCTCCGCCTTCACCAATCGTTGTTCCACTTCCCTTACCGCCGTGAAATACTGGTCCAGCCGTTCGCGATCCGTCGCAGTCGCGTCCCGTTCGATCTTCTTAGCCTGCGCATGCACCGTGTCCATGATGCTCTGACCGTCCTTGAGCCGCTGCACCTGTTGTTTCACCTCGGCGGGCGTGCCATCCACAAAAAGTTTACGGAAAATCTGTGAGGGCCGCTTGTCCGAAGGGATCTGCACGCCCGAGCGACTGTAGCTCAGGCTGGAGCGATCCGTGCCGAGCGCGAGGAAGGAAAAGCGCGTATCCGGCGCGAGCTTCTCCACGGCAAATTGATCCAGTGAAATGCTGTTGCGAAAGCTGCTGCTTCCCGGATGCACCGCTGCCGTCAGAAAACTCGCTTCCGACGAATGCCCGCCATCCACTTCCGGATGCGACACACCGGAGAAGATCGTGAAGTCGTTGCGGAAATCCTTCAGCACTTCGAGATACGGCGTGAGCGTGTAGTCACGGCCCGTCTTCGTCGGGAACAGGTATTCGCCATGCAAACCAAGCGAGGTGTTCACACACACCATACGACGCGGCGCACCTGTAGCGGCAGCGGCGGCGGTACCCAGTGATTCCAGCGCGGGCAAGGCCAGCATCACCCCCGCTGCGCGGAGGAACGAACGTCTATTGATTGCGTGCATACTCATATCACTTGGATTGAAAGGTCGGGCTTTGCACCAGTTCATGGATGAGACTGCGCAAGCCATACTGCTTCGGCTCTGTGCGCTTCACAATACCCTCGATGATCGCACGATCCTTGAATTCCATCCCATGCCCCGTCGCATACACGAGGAGCTTTTCCGTCGTCGCACGCGCGAGTTGTTCGCGATCCTTGAGGAGCAATGCCTTGAATTGATCGATGCCGTTGAAAGCCCGTCCATCGGCCAGCTTGTCCGCGTTCTCCACCTTCGGGCCGTTGCCGTACGGCATGCGTTTACCATCCACGAACGCGCGATTGTTCCAGTCCGCCTTCTTGCGATACGTCGCGCGATAACCGCCGATCACATCGAAGCACTCCAGCGCATAACCCGGCGGGTCGATCTTCACATGGCACGAAGCGCACGTCTCCACACTGCGATGCTTGTCCAGCTGACCCCGGATGCTCGTTGCTCCACGGATATCCGGCTCAATGGCGGGCACGTTCTTTGGCGGCGGCGGAACGGGTTTCCCGAGCAACCGGTCCAACACCCACACGCCGCGCAGCACTGGCGAAGTCGTCGTACCGTTTGCGGAAACTTTCAGGATGCTCGCCTGCGTCAGCACCCCGCCGCGACGCCACTCCGGCTTGAGCGCGATCTTCTGAAACTCCATCCCTTGCACGCCGGGGATCTCGTAATGCTTCGCCAGCCGTTCATTCAGCATCGCGAAATCGCTGTGGATGAAATTCACTACGCTCAGATCGTTCTTCAGGATCTCGTTAAAGAACGTCTTCGTCTCGATGACCATCGAGCGCTCCAGCAATTCATCGAATTCCGGATAAAGCTCCTTGTCCGGATTCGTCGCCTTGATGTTGCGAAGGCCCAGCCATTGACCGGTGAAGTTATCAGTGAACGCCACCGCCTTCGGGTCTTTCAACATCCGCTCCACTTGCGCGCGCAACACCTCTGGCTTCGCGAGCTGGTTCTGATTCGCCAGCGTCATCAATGCGTCATCCGGCATCGTGCTCCAGAGGAAATAGGAGAGGCGCGACGCCAGTTGCGGATCGGTGAGTTTGCCCGGCTTCGCTTTCAGATAGAGGAAGTCCGGCGACGTGAGTACGGCTTTCAATCCCACGCGCAAGGCGTCCTCAAACTTCACGCCACTGTCCAAACGCGCTTTGATGAGCGCGGTGTAGGGAGCCAGTTCTGTTTCGCTGATGCTGCGACGAAACGCCCGGGGCATGAGCCGACGCAGGATCGCGTTCGCATCGTTCAACGTTCCTTGTGCGAGATTCACATTGCCGAGCAAGGTCGTGTGACTCTTCGGCGGCCACTCCTCCACGAGCGGACCTTCCACCTCCAACCATTGCGCGGCCAGGCCGACGCCCTGATAACTCTCCGGCTTGTCCGGCCACGGTTTCATCGGCCCCATCGTCACTATGCGGACGTTGTCGCGCACCTGCATCCGCTCTTCCCACTCGAAGACCTTCGGCTTGTCCGGTGGCGCGTCAAAGGTCTGCGTCAATTCCGTCTTGCCGGACTGCGGATTCTGGCTGCCCGTGTAGATCAGGATGGGCGTCGTCTTGCCTCCGCTCTTCCAAGCGTAAGCCGAGAGGCGGAAACGATACCGCCCAGCCTCCCGCACCGCTGCCTCGCGCATGAGCTTCGGGGGGTACAATTCATTCAAGAACACCACGCCATCACCCATGCGCAAGATCTGGTCATCAATGGCTTTACCCAGTTCACCTTTATCCTGCAGGTATTGCCAGCGCACCTTGCGCGTCTGCGGACGCTGCGTTTTCACGATCGCCGCATCCAGGATCGCATCCGCCGCTTCCAGATATTTCTCGATATGCACCGGCGAGATGTCGAGCGCCCGATCCACCGTATCGAAGCCACTGCTCGTGCCATCCTCCGGCAACATTTCTTTTACTTCTAGGTCGATGTGGAAGAGATCGCGGATGGTGTTCTGATACTCCACGCGGTTCAACCGCCGCCACGCTGTGCGACCATCCGCCAGTTGCCGTTCCGCATCCACTTCCGTGAGCGCCGCCGCCAGCGAACGCGTCGCCTGCTTCGTGGCATCCTGGGGTGGGCGCACCTTCTTCGCCGGTGGCATCTCGCCATCGGCGATCCGATCATGGATGCGCGCCCACAACACGCTCTCCTTCGCGAACTCCGGCTTCGCCAGCAGCGCCGTCAGATCCAGTCCGCCCTTCTGCACCTCTTTATCATGACACTCCGTGCAATGTTGCTCCGCGAAAGGTTTAAAAGTTTGTAACGCCATCGTGGACTGGTCCGCGTACCCTGGCAGAATGGATAACGAAAACGCGCCGGTGAGCGCGACGAAGAGCGATGACATCGACTGACGCATGCAGACTGGGTGCTTTTCTCCACCCACTCTCACCTCCCGCCGCCCATCTGTCCATCCTCCATTGTTCCCGGCTCGCTTCATTTTGCCTTTCCTCCGTGCTCGTTCTCGTCGCCGATTCCCCCCATCTCGACTTTCATGCCACCCATCGTATCAAGTCCAGTATGACATCCGCTGTCATACCTCCCTTTTTCTTGAAAATATTTTCGACCACCTAAAACGCTCAAAACCAGTCAATTACACCGAGAATCACCTTTCATTTCCTGTTCGCGCCCTTCGCGGGCTCTCACTGCAATTTCCGTTTTCATCTCACCACGTTTTAGCATCCCCCCTGTGACATCCATAGGCACAGGGGCAAAAATAATCAGGAATTATTTACGCCCCTCCATTATTGCCCTCCACGGCAAACTGATTCACTACGTCCTTCGCCTCCACCTGATTCGCGCCGGTTGCCAGACTGCTTTTCCGCGATCTTGAACACGCCCACTGGCGATCAGTCAGCCTGGCGTTCATTCTCCTTCTCTTCCTCTGTCACTACGTGACCCTGCTTCCACGCCTAGTTCACGGCGACTTGAAAAGCCGCTGCTAAGAATCTTTGACCCTCCGGGTCAGGGAAAACGGAACCTCAATCGATTGTCGACGGCTTATGAATAATCCCCTGTGACTCAAAGTTCAGGACATCATTCAAAGCCGAATCATTTCCATCGCTATCGAACAAAGCCCCTTCTTTCCCATTCGTTTGCCCCCATTCGGTTGATTGCCCTCCATCGCTCCTATTTACCTCACAACAAATAAACAGCCCGCCAGTTTTCACAGCGGGTTGCCGTTTATTCTTCGGTCGGCTCTGACTTGTTACGCCGGATCAACACGAATCCGCCCAGCACCGCCTCTTTCCTTGTGGTGAGTCATGCCCCTGAAGGGAGCTACGCTATACAGAACAGAAACTCGAGATATGCGCTTTACTAATAAAATATTAACATAGTTAAGAAAAAATTATAAATACAGCATTCACTCAAAATACGTACAGATTTTTGAATATTCATAAGCTAAGATTTTTCTGAATTAACCAAACCCTGTGGAAAATCTTTAGAAATGTCGTCTTTGACGGGCGGACCAAGTTTTTATGAGTATCTCACGTATCTGTGGTTTAGGCCTAGTGTTGACTGGAGTGCTGGCAAGCGGTTGCGGTGGTGATGAATCCGAGGATTCCACCTCGCCAGCGCAACCCTCTCCGGCGCAAGCCGTGCAACCTACGGCGGACATCTCCACCCCCACGCCAGTCGCCCCGCCTCCCCCTGGGGCTGCCTCTGTAGGCACCCCAGTCGGCCAGGCCACTCCTGAGGCCCCGGAGATGACGGTGCCGAGCAAGGATGCGTTGGAAGTGGTGACGATGGCGACGCAGAGCTTTTTCATTGCCAATGACCGTGCGCCCAAGTCCTTGGATGAACTGGTGTCTTCCGGCTACCTGAAGCGATTGCCCGTTCCCCCCGTGGGCAAGAAGTACGTGTATGACGCGGAAAACGCCAAACTTTCCCTGGCTGACCAATAATCCTCATCCCCTGCCTCCTGCCTCAAAAAACTGCTATGAAAACTACGCTGACCGACATTAAGGCTAGGCTGTCCTTTGCCTTCACCCTGATCGAGCTGCTGGTGGTGATCGCGATCATCGCGATCCTGGCCGGCATGCTGTTACCCGCGCTGGCCAAGGCCAAGTCCAAGGCTTTGACGAGCAAGTGCATGAACAACATGAAACAGCTCGCCGTGGGCCATGGCATGTATCAGGACGATAACAAGGACAAGATCATGTTCTCCAATCTCCGCCTGGGCGGTGGCGTGGATTGGACATGGGATGACCTCTTGAACAACTACGTAGGCGGTGCCCTGACAGCAGCGGAAAAACGTCAGGCCGCCGGAAAGTATCAACTGCCCGTGGTCCTCTGCCCGGCGGACAAGATCCGCACGTATTGGGCCACCTGGAACCAGGATGCCCAAGGGCGCGAGGTGCAGCGGCGGAGCTACTCCATGCCGCGTGCCACCATGGGGCGCACCACAGATACCGCTAATTACCTGACTGTTGCCGCCGGTGGCTATCAGATCGGCGCCCTGCCTTTGCGAGATGCTGACTGGCCGCCAAATCCGGCCAGCCGGTCTGGGTTGGGAATGAACTGGTCTGATAATGATGCGACATCAGCCAGTGGCTGGGTAAAGCTGGATGTCCGCAGCGGCAATACGAGCCCAGATCCCTTTCGTCAGTTGTCCTATCGCGGGGCGATGGTGACTGAAGCGGTGGGCACCATCCTGCTGACCGAGAGGTTTCACCAGTCCGCCCTTACGACGTATGGCAACGCTTGGATACCCAATGCCAATGAGCATGCGGTCGGCAATGGCTCAGCCCCGGTGATGGATACCGTGGACCTGAAGAGCCACCACAACAGCCTGATCAACTACCTGTTCCTGGATGGCCATGTGGAAACTTTGTTGCCCGCAGCCACCTTGGGCAATACGAATCGCGCCACTTTGACCATCCAGACGGGCATGTGGACTGTGCTGGCCAACGACTAGCGAGCCTGAATTTTTAGCCACACAAAACGGCTTCCCCGAAACGGGAAGCCGTTTTTTTGCTTTTGAAATGCAGGAGGTAAGCGTATCGGGGAGAGCAGTCCAAGGACTCAGAGCAGAATATTGCAACGCGTATCCGTGCAAGAATTGGGGCAGGAAAAGCTCTTATGTTCATGATGGAGATGAGGTAGCAACCATCCAGTCACCAACGCACGCAGTTGTCATTCGCTTCGCCTTTCAGGGCCGAACGACCCGCAGAGGCACCGGTTCTGTGCGCAATCCCCCAAAATGCTTATAGACATTTCCTGTTAGATGGCAGAACATCCTCTAATTCCATTGTTTTGACCTATTTAAAGTTTTTATCGTCTGGCGAATCAGAGTTGTTGTTATGAAAAAATTCATGGGCGGACAGACCGTTTTCTATGCGCTGGCGGTGGCAGCAGGCATCAGCGCGGTGGGTTGTGGTAAAGAAGAGCCGGAAATAGCAGCCCCAAAACCTGCGGAGACAGGTGCTGGAGCAAGCGTGGGTGCTACCGTCACGGCTTCTGATCCTGTGGCTCCCCCTCCGGTAAGTGCCCCTCCCACGGCCACCGGCACTCCTACGACTCCTGAGGCCCCGGAGATGACGGTGCCGAGCAAGGATGCGTTGGAAGTGGTGACGATGGCGACGCAGAGCTTTTTTATTGCCAATGACCGTGCGCCCAAGTCCTTGGATGAACTGGTTTCCTCCGGCTACCTGAAGCGATTGCCCGTTCCCCCCGTGGGCAAGAAGTACGTGTATGACGCGGAAAACGCCAAACTTTCCCTGGCCGACCAATAATTTTGTAATAATCCCCCAACTGTTATGAAGACAAGTTCCAAAGACCTGAAAGCCAAGCTATCCCTGGCTTTCACCCTCATCGAGCTGCTGGTGGTGATCGCGATCATCGCGATCCTGGCTGGCATGCTGTTACCCGCACTGTCCAAGGCCAAGTCCAAGGCTTTGACGAGCAAGTGCATGAACAACATGAAGCAGCTCGCTGTGGGCCATGGCATGTATCTGGATGATAACAAGGACAAGGTCATGTACTCCAACCTGCGCCTGACGGGCAGCATTGACTGGACATGGGACGACCTGTTGAACAACTACGTGGGCGGTGCGCTCACAGCGGCGGAAAAGAAGTCTGCGGCTGGCAAGTTCAAGCTGCCGGTGGTTCTGTGCCCGGCGGACAAGATCCGGACGTATTGGGCGACTTGGAACCAAGATGCAGCAGGCAATGAAGTGCAGCGGAAGAGCTACGCACCACCACGCGCTACCATGGGGTTAATCTCATCTACTGACACCAATTACATTGTAAACCCTACGGGTGGCTACCAGATCGGTGCCTTGACGTTGCGTGCGGCCGATTGGCCACCCAATCCTGCGAGCCGTTCCGGCATCGGCATGAACTGGTCGGACAGCGATCCGGCCACGGCCAATGGCTGGGTGAAGCTGGATGGGCGCACAGGCAATCCGGAACCATACCGGCAATTGGCTTATCGTGGCGCAATGATCACCGAGGCGGTAGATACCATTCTTCTGGCGGAACGCTTCAACCAGTCCCTGTTGACCACCTATGGCAACTCCTGGATTCAGACAGCCAACGACCATGCCCCCGGCAACGGCTCCGCTCCCATCATGGACGCAGTGGACCTCAAGAGCCACCACAACAGCCTGCTGAACTACATGTACATGGATGGCCACGTGGAAACGCTCCTGCCTGCGGCAACACTGGGCAATACGAATCGTTCCACGCTCACCATCCAGACCGGCCAATGGACGGTTCTGGCTAAGGACTAAGAACTCGAGTTTTTCTTTCGCAAGCGGCTCCCCCTCCGGGGAGCCGCTTTTTTATTGTTCTGAAAAAGGTTCATGCAAAACGATCTCCGCATGTGGAAGCGTGTTGATTCACCGGAGTGCTCCACTAAGCTGCTGCTTATGCATACCCCGTCCCATTTTCTGCGATCATGCTGGCTGATGCTGGCCCTTTTAATGACAGGCATCCAACTTGCAGGTGCCGCGGCCTCATCCCCAAACTTCATCGTCATCTTCTGTGATGATCTGGGGTATGGTGATCTCAGTTGCTACGGGCATCCGACGATCCGCACGCCCCACCTGGACCGCATGGCGGCGGAGGGGATACGCTTCACGGATTTCTATGCGTCTGCACCCGTATGCACACCGAGCCGTGCGGGCTTGCTGACGGGTCGTTACGCCGTGCGTAGCGGCATGGCCAGCTCGAAGCGTCGGGTGCTCTTCCCGGATTCCAAAGGCGGTTTGCCATCGTCTGAGATCACCATCGCCAAGGCGTTGAAATCGAAAGGTTACACGACGGCCGCTGTGGGCAAGTGGCATCTGGGCCATTTGCCGCCGTATCTGCCGACGAGCCATGGTTTCGATTCGTATTACGGCATTCCCTACAGCAATGACATGGACCGCGATAACACCAAAGGTCCAAAAGGACGCGAGGCGTTTCTGGAGCCCAAAAGTGAATATTGGAATGTGCCCCTGATGCAGAATGAAAAGGTGGTGGAGCGCCCGGCGGATCAGGACACGATCACACGGCGTTATACCGTGGAATCGGTGCGCTACATCCGGGCGAACAAGGACAAACCCTTCTTTCTGTATCTGGCGCATAACCTGCCGCATGTGCCGCTCTTCGTGGGCCAGGAGCACCGCGCCACGAGCCGTCGCGGTCTGTATGGGGATGTGATCGAGGAGATCGACTGGTCGGTGGGGCAGATTCTTGAGACCTTGCGGAAGGAGAAGCTCGCCGAGAACACGTTCGTATTCTTCACCAGCGATAACGGACCCTGGTTGCTCTATGATGCGCATGGCGGTTCGGCGGGTTTGCTGCGCGAGGGCAAGGGGAGCACTTGGGATGGCGGGCAACGGGTGCCAGGCATTGCCTGGTGGCCGGGGAAAATCCCCGCAGGCAAAGTGGAAGGCGGCATCGCCAGCACCTTGGACCTCTTTCCCACGATTCTCCAGCTTGCCGGTGTCGGCGTGCCGATGGATCGCGAGATCGATGGTGTGGACATGGCTCCATTACTGTTCGGAAAAGGAAAGGGGAACCGCGACTTCTTCGCCTATTACCGGGATGTGGAGGTCTATGCGGCGCGGCTGGGGCGTTACAAGGCGCACTTCAGCACGAAGTCCAGTTACGGCAAAGATCCGGTCGTGACACCGGAGGTGCCCGAGTTGTATGACCTGGAGACTGACCCCGGCGAGCAATACAACATCGCGGCCAAGCATCCGCAAATGATCGGACAGATCCGGGAGCGTGTGAAACAGCATGAGAGAAGCATCAAGACGGTGGAGAACCAGCTGGAGAAACCGTAGGAAGGAACTGGTCATCCAAAAACTTGTTCACGGGCCGGGCGCGTGATAGTTTGCGCGGACTGACATATGGTTCTGGTCATTGATAATTACGATTCGTTCACGTTCAACCTCGTCCAGTATCTGGGCGAGATGAACGTGGATCTGCAGGTCCATCGCAACGACCAGATCACACTGGATCAGATCCGCGAACTCAAACCGGAGCGCATCCTGATCTCGCCAGGGCCTTGTTCGCCCCGTGAGGCAGGCCTCTCGAACGAGATCATCAAGACCTTCGCGGGACAGGTGCCCCTCTTCGGTGTGTGCCTCGGGCATCAATGCATCGGCCACACCTTCGGCGGGGAAGTGGTGGTGAACAACCGCATGATGCACGGGAAAGTCTCGCCCATAGAGCATAACGGCAAAGACCTGTTCCAAGACATGCCCAACCCCTTCAATGCCACGCGCTATCACTCGTTGGTGATCAAACGGGATACGATCCCGGATTGCCTGGAGATCACGGCGCAGACGAAGGAGGGCGAGATCATGGGCGTGAAGCACAAGACACTGCCGGTGTGGGGCGTGCAGTTCCATCCCGAAAGCATTCTGACCGAGAGCGGGCGGACGATCCTCAAGAATTTCCTGCGCCTCCACTGAGTTTCAGCCGGCGGACATGAGGCCCGGCATGAAAAAATCACTGTCGTTGCTGTCGCTCCGCTGGCTGGAGCGGATGTGGTCTTCCAAGGATTTCAGATCTTGCAGGACAAATTGATGCCGCCAGCCGCTGTGCAACTTCGGATTGTAAAAATCCTGTAGCGAGTTGCGGACTTGGGCGATCAACCGCCCCGAGCCTGACGGCAGGGACGGCGCCTTTGCCACTTCATCCAGCAGGCGAAAAGCTTGCGGTTTGTTCTGTTCCAACACTTCGGCACTGGCGGTCGAATCATTCTCGATCTGAGCCCTAAGTGTACCGACTTTCTTCATTAACTCCGACAGGTTCATGACTGCATTCTGGTTTGTTACCTCTAAGATGGCCCAAGAACTCACGATTTCAACCAGAGTGCAGCATCCAGTTGAATGGGGGATTGTGCCCATGAGACGGTGAGGCCCGCCTCTCCTTTCATCCTTTCAAAACGCTCTCCAGCACTTTCCACACATTCTCAGCCACCAGCTCATGCCCCTTCGGCGTCGGATGGATCCCGTCCGGCAGGTTTAGCTCCGCCTTGCCGCCGACACCTTCCAGCAAAAACGGCACCAAGGCCGCATTGTTCGCTTTCGCGATTTCAGGAAACACCGCACCAAATGCCTTCATGTAATCCTCACCCATGTTCGGGGGCATCTGCATCCCCGCCACGATGATTCGCACCTTAGGATGCTTGGCCTTCGCCTTGTCGATGATTCCCTGCAGATTCTGCTTCGTTGTCGCCGGGCTGATCCCGCGTAAACCGTCATTCCCGCCCAGCTCCACGATCAACACATCCACCGGCTGTTTTAGCAGCCAGTCGATCCGCCGCAACCCGCCCGCCGTCGTATCCCCGCTGACCCCGCCATTCACGATGCGATAAGGCAGCTTGGCCCGCTCGATCTTCCTCTGCAGCAACGCCGGAAACGCCTCCTCCCGGTCGATCCCATACCCGGCCGCCAGACTGTCTCCCAAGATCAAAACGGTCTTTTGAGCAGCATCCGCCGCCTTCACGGAAGGGGTGGCAGCCATCCATGCCGCCAATAGCAAGGCTGCGCCAAGAAACCACCGTCTCATCCGAAAGGTAAAATTAACACGAGCCATTGCACCCTAACGAACACGACCTCGGCGTGGCTGTCAACGCACCGAATTAAAATTCTCCCCGTCAGTCAACCGCTTGTTACCCTTGCATTTCTATCTGGGTGATCCGTGTTCAATCTGTGGCTGAAATCTTCTTTCTGAAAACTTCACACTGAACGCTTGAAACTCCCACGTTGTCATGGAATGAACACATAGCGCATGTCATCAGCCATACTGGAAACCAGACAGCTCGGGAAAACCTTTCACGGCGGCGGCCACACGCTCGCCGTATTGCAGGAGATCACCTTTGCCCTTCCTCCCGCCGCCACCTGCGCCATCGTCGGCCCCTCCGGCAGCGGCAAGACGACGCTCCTCGGCCTTTGTGCCGGTCTCGATCAACCCAGCCAAGGCAGTGTACATCTCGCCGGACACGACCTCGGAAAACTTACTGAAGATGAACGCGCCCGCGTGCGCCGTGATCACGTCGGCTTCGTCTTCCAAAATTTCCAGCTTATCCCCACGCTCACCGCTTTGGAGAACGTGATGGTCCCCAAAGAGCTCGCTGGTGGAGGGAAGGTGCAAGACCTCGCTGTGGAACTCCTCGGACGCGTGGGCCTGGGCGACCGCCTCCACCATTATCCCACACAACTCTCCGGTGGCGAGCAGCAACGTGTCGCCCTCGCGCGTGCTTTCATCAACCGCCCGAAAATCCTCTTTGCCGACGAGCCCACCGGCAACCTGGATGGCGAGACCAGCGAACGCATCGTCTCCATGCTTTTCGAGCTGAACCAGGCCGCCGGAACTGCCTTGGTGCTGGTGACCCATGACCTTGAACTTGCCAAACGCGCCCAATCCGTCATCCGCCTCCGCAGCGGCCGACGTGTTACCGATGCCCAACCGTGACCTGTCCTGGGCTGGCGGTGGTGTTTGCGCTTCGTTGTCCATATTGCACCTTTATACGGCTGTGTCCTGTCCTTCTGGACGGGCTTTGGACCACGCCATATCCACCTCAGATTTTGATTCACAAGCCGCAATCCCGCGCTAGCATACGCGCTCCTTACCGCTGTGGCCGGGGTGTTACCGGCAACGGTGGCGGGATAAAATCATTACTTTTGCCATGAGCAAGACCATGCGCGTTATCGCGGTATCGAAGGCCAAGAAAGATCTTCAATCCTTCGAGTATCCGGCACCTTCCATCACCAAGGGCTCCCAGGTCCGCATCCGTTCCCTGGATGTCGGCATCTGCGGCACCGACCGTGAGATCTGCACCTTCGCCTACGGTGAACCGCCGAAGGGCAGCGATTACCTCGTGCTGGGTCATGAATCCCTCGGCCAGGTCATCGAAGTGGGTGCGAACGTGAAAAAGCTCAAGGTCGGCGATCTCGTCGTCCCCTCCGTACGCCGTCCGTGCAATGACGCGAGCTGCAAGCCTTGCGCTGACGACCGTCAGGACTACTGCTCCACGGCGGATTACGTCGAGCGCGGCATCAAGTCCCTCGACGGCTACATGGCCGAATACTACGTGGAAGACGAGAAGTTCCTGAACCTCGTCCCTGCTGAACTGCGCGACGTGGCCGTGATGACCGAGCCGCTCACCATCGCTGAGAAGGGTCTGCAACAGGTCTGGCATGTGCAGAGCCGTCTCCCGTGGAAGTGCACGCAACCGGGCAAGCCGCCGGGTCATGGCCTGAACGCCGTTGTCCTCGGTGCCGGTCCTATCGGCATCCTCGGCACCATGGCGCTGCTCGTGCGCGGCTTTAACACCTACGTTTATTCCCGCAGCAAGGCTCCGAACCCGAAGTCGGAACTCGTGGAATCTCTCGGTGCGAAATATATCTCCGCGCTCGATGTCTCCGCAGAAGAACTCGCCAAGCAAGTCGGCAATATCGATCTCGTTTACGAGGCGGTCGGTGCAGCGGATGTCTCCTTTGAAGTGCTGCAAGTGCTCGGCTTGAACGGCATCTTCGTCTTCACGGGCATCCCGCCGGAAGGCGAGAAGGTAGAACTGCTCGGCAGTAACCTCATGCGTAATCTGGTGCTGAAGAACCAAGCAGTGGTAGGCACTGTGAACGCGGACAAGGAATCTTTCGAGAACGCCATCGCGGACCTCGTGGAATTCAAGCGCCGCTGGCCTAAGCAGCTCGAATCCATGATCACCGGCCGCTTCAAGCCGGATGCCTTCAAGGAACTCCTGCAAGGCAAGAACACCGGCATCAAGAACGTGATCCGGTTCGCGGATTAAGAAATGTATTCGTTGTCGTTATCATTTTCGAATGAGAATCGGCGTAAAAGCGGCGAAGCACATTTCCCGTGCCGTTAGGCACGAAAGATTCATAGCGGCGGCTTTTAAGCCGCCGTTTCTTTTTTTACCTCCGTCGCGTAGCGACGGTTGATTCATGCCCTTGTTTTTGTAAATTCAGGAAAACCAAGGAAATCTATGCCCAATACCTTTACCAATCTGAATTACCACATCGTTTTTAGCACCCGCAACCGCGAGTCATTGATTGTGCCTGCCCTTGAAGAAAGGGTGTGGGCTTACTTGGGCGGAATCGCGAAATCCCTTGATGCAGACCCGATGTGTATCGGCGGTATTGAAGACCATGTCCACGCGTTGATACGTATCCCGGCCAAGCACAGCGTGTCCAAAGTTGTGCAATCTCTTAAAGGTGCTTCTTCACTTTGGATGAATAACGAAGTGATGCACCACGGCCATTTTGCGTGGCAGGACGGGTATGCCGCCTTCAGTGTGAGTAAATCAAATATTCCCAGCGTTTCCGAATATATCCATGGACAGCGAGAGCACCATGCGGCTAAAGATTTCAAGACGGAGTATGTTTTGTTACTCGATAAGCATGAGGTCGAGTATGATGAACGATACTTGTTTGATTGAGGCATGAAACTCTGCCGTCGCTGACGCGACGGTGAAGGGCGAATCCGTAACGGCGGCTTGAAAGCCGCCGCTATGAATCCTTCGTGCCTAACGGCACGGGAACACGCACATCAACGTCTTCGGAACCAATGGGGGAAGCTTTAATTATCAAACTACATGGTTTTATGTAGCCGCTCAAAATATCAGACTTACATTTCACTCTTCCTTTGTTAGCGTGGGCCAGCAGCGACAACACATCTTTTACTATCATGAGCAAAGAATGGATCGATATCTCGGTGGAAATGCGGGACGGCATGGTGCACTGGCCGGGTGACCCGGAGTGCAAGATCTCCCTCTTCGTGAAGCTGGGCGATCCCATCCCTGGCCAGCCGGGCAAGACCATCCCGTGCAATCTCACGCAGATGTCCCTGAGCGCACACACGGGCACGCACATGGATGCCCCGCGCCATTTCATCAAGGACGGTCGCACGATGGAGGCCATGCCCATCGAGGCCGTTGTCGGCCCTTGCCGCGTGATCGAGTTGAAGCACAAGACCGCCATCACGGTGGAAGAGCTGAAGCCGTATAAGCTCAAGAAAGGCGAACGCGTGCTCTTCAAGACGCGCAACTCCACGAAGAGCTGGAAGATGGCGAAGACCTCCGTGTTCGATGAGAAGTTCATCTACATCCCGGCGGACACCGCGCAATACCTCGTGGATTGCGGCATCATGACTGTGGGTGTGGATTACCTCAGCGTGGGCGGTTACATGAAGGACGGCGTGGAATGCCACCAGATCCTGCTCGGTGCGGAAGTGTGGATCATCGAAGGCCTGAACCTCGCGAAGATCGAGCCGGGTAAGTACGACCTTGTCTGTCTTCCGCTCAAGATTCTCGGCGCTGATGGCGCGCCTGCACGAGCCATTTTGAAGAAGCGCTAAGCATCTCCCATTTTCTTTCATTAGAGCGGGTCGTTCCTCGGAATGACCCGCTCTTTTTTGCTTTTATGCCACGTCCATTGGCCAGCCATCACTTTGCAAGTTGACATCACCTGCCTGCCCGCTTTATACGGCTAACAGTTCCCAACGACTTCACCATCCTCAACGTCGTTTCCGAGGGTGAAAACGACCGGCTGAGGGCATTCCCTTGGCCGTAAACCGAACCAGGCACAACCGCAGTTAAACATTATGGCCTCTCCAACTCCGGACGAGATACAGCGGCAGATCAGCGAAGTGAACCAATTACGCGCGAGTACGCGACGATGGCAGATCGGATCCACACTCCTCATCGTGGTGATCCTGTGTGCAGGCATCGGCTCCATCCTGAGCGCTATCCGTGATCTCGCCCAACCGGGCCCGGTACAAGAGAAGTTCATGGCGGAACTGCAAGGCGGCTTAAAGAAGCAAGTGGTGCCCGAACTGGACCGCATCGCCAAAAGCACGATGAACGATGTGCGGCGGGATGTGGAAAAGGAACTGAAGCGGGTGAACGAGCGTTCGCCTGAACTGATGGCCGCCTTCAATAAAGAATTGGAAACTCTACAACACAGCCTGCCTCAACGCGGCGAGAAAGTTCTCGAGGGAACGATTGGAAAAGAGCTCAAAACTCGGGAGGCGAAAATCAAAGCGATGTTCCCGAATGTGAAAGAAGAACAAGTCACCACCATGGTGAACAATCTGGTGAGCGAGTCGCACAGTTCCATGGAGAATTTGAGCAAGACTGTGTTTGGCAAACATTTGCAGGCACTGACCGGCATCTCGGCGAATTTGGATACCATCAAGCGCACCGAAAAACTGAATCCTGCCGATGACATCGCCAGCTGGGAAACCGCGCTCGGGGTGCTGGACTTGCTGCGTGAAGACATGAAGCCGGTGGAAGATTCCACCAAACCCGCCGTGATCAAGACAACTTCAGCCAAGACGGAGGCCAAATGAGCGCACCTGAAAATTCCAAGAACGAATCCGCAAAAGCCTCCGCAGGCGGCGGTGAACAGCTGGCAGTGAACTTCGTCTCCAACGAGCTGGCGCAAGCCCGCGCCAGTTTGAAGAAGGCCCAGATCATCGGTATCGTGCTTCTGCTCTTCGTGGGCGGCTACATGTTCATCCTTACATCCAAGCTCAAGCCGTATCTCACGCCTCAAGGCGCGGCGAGCACGGCGAACGACGTCATCTACGCCCAGGTCACGGAACGCGCCCCGGTCATCGCGGATGACCTGAAGAAGCGCGTTCCCGAGATGGTGGCGAAGATTCCGGACATGGTCATCGAGAAGATGCCCGAGTGGCGCGAGCAGATCGAAGTGAAGGTGGAAGACACCTTGCGCGGTCATCTGCACGATCACTCTGTTCAGTTAGGCAAACGCCTTGATGTTTTTCTGACGGATCATCAGGTGCAGATCGGCGAACTGCTCGCCGCAGCCAACGACAAGCAAAAGCTCGGCGTGGTGATGACGGCCATCGAGCAGGACTTGTTGGGCTACATGAACGAACGCTTCGACGAGAAGGAATCCATCAAGGAAAAGCTGGATGCTGCCCTCAGCAAGCTCACGCACATGGAGAAGCAGATGGATCGCCTGGCCAACGCCAACGACCTGACTGCCCAGGAGAAGAAGACCCGCCGCGCCATCGCCATCATCGCGCAGAAGGTCGATACGGCGAGACAGTAAACGAGTCTCTGGTCTAAGGCCTCAAGTTTAAGGTCTATCGAGCCCTGGAAGCCATTAGGTTTCCGGGGCTTTCAGTTTCATTCTCAATTATTCGGCAGCAACAGCCGCACGCGGTTGGTGTGATCTTTCCACGCGGGATACCGGGTCGTCTGGTGCACGCTGCCATCGCTCAACGCCACATTGCCCCAGTTGGTGTGCAGGCGGCGATCCCATTGTAGCATGTTCGTGCCTGTCACTTCCTTTATCGGACCGCTGATCATCTCGCTGCTGGCGAAGACATTGCGGTCACCGACTAAGACCATATCGGGGGTTCTCTCGCTGGCACCAAGACCTACGAAAAAACTGACCGCGCGATTCTTCAAATGTGCGAGACTATTGGTAGAAGCGTCAAAGGGCATGTATGGAACCCGAGGGCGGGAGTCATCGTTCGGACAAGTGAGGATTGATGCACTGCCAAGTTCATTGGACAGCGCGAGGAAGTGTTTCCATGCATCCGTTTCGTTCTGCCACACGATCGAATTGGTAACGAGATAGGGAAAATTCCGGTCATTATCTCCCGCGAACATTTTGAAAGAGAGGGCGATTTGTTTGAGATTGGAACTGCACTTGATAGTGCTGGCCTTCATGCGTGAACGCAGAAAGTTCGGAACCAGCAGGATCCCCAACAAGAAGACAACTGCCAATACGATGAGCAGCTCTAGTTTGGTGAAAGCTTTGTTGGTGATCTTCATGTCACGGCACCAATAATCGTAGGTTGCCCGTTTGATTTGTCCCGATAGGTACAGACGCGCGCAACGTCTGCACACTGCCATCGGTCAGTACGACATTGCCTTTCTGGCGATGCAAATCAGCGGTCCATTGTATCTGGGTGGCAGCAGAGGCGGTCACGGCCGTATTCGTAAGGGCCATGCCGTTTATCAGGATGTTTCGATCACCCATCATCACCATGCCTGCATTGGTTGCGCTGGCATCCACATTCAGAAAATAACTCAAAGCAAGATTTTGCAACTGCCGGAGGCCATTGGTGGCGGCATCAAAGGCGTAAGCCGTGGTTGAGCGACGGGAAACATCTTCTGGGCAGATAAGAATTTTAGCGCTGCCAAGCTCATTGGAAAGGGCTAAGAAATGTTTCCAAGCATTGCTGCTGTCTTGATAGGCAATGCTGTTTGTAGTGCTGAAGGGGTATAGGCCGCCATTATCACCCGCGAACATCTTGAAGCACAGACTCATGGATCTGAGTCGGCTAAAGCAGCCGAATTGACGGGAGTGCAGTTTACCCCGCTGGATTGCGGCTAAACCCAGCATGCCCAAAAAAGTAAGCGCGATAATAAGGCACAGCATTTCCTTACGGGTGAAGGCGTGCTCCTTGCTTCGGTTCCTTGGCGGCATAATTGAAACGTGGTTGCTAAGGCAGTAAAAGTCGAACCTTATCCGGGTGATCGCGCCATGCCGGAACGGTTTTCATATTGTAGCTCGTGCTGCCATCGCTGAGGGCGACCATGCCGCGATTCGTATGCAGACTGCCCGTCCATTGCAGTTCACTGGTGCCGGGGAGTTCGAGCAGGCTGCCGTTGAGACTTTGGCCGGGAGAGAAGACATTGCGATCGCCCAGCAGGACCATGTTCGGCTCTCTCTCGCTGGCATCCACATTCAGGAAATAACTCACGCCTCGGTTCTGCACATAGGTGAGGCTGATCATGTCCCTATTGGTCGTGGGACCAAACGTGTTCGCCATCCAAGGCTGCCGACGGCCATCCGTTGGACACATAAGGATTTTTGTGCTGCCCAGTTCATTCGATATGCTCAGGAAATGTTTCCAAGCATTGGAAGTATTTTGGTAGGCAGGACTGCCGGTCGCGAAGTAGGGAAAGTTTTGATCATTGTCTCCTGCGAACATTTTGAAAGAGAGGGCAATCAGTTTGAGATTGGAAGCGCAGCGGACTTGCGGGCTGCGAGTCTTGGCTTTCGCTAGTGAAGGTAACATCAATGCACCCAGAAAGATCATGACTGACAATACGATGAGCAGTTCGGGAAACGTGAAAGCTGACTGACGTAGTGATGGAGTAGGTGTTTTCATTGCGGGAAAAGAAAACGGTTCGCATTCGTGCCGTAGGAATCACGCGCAAGTCTCAATGCTTCACGCAGGCGGTCGGTGCTGGCTTGCTGAACGCTGCCGTCGTAGAGCGCGTAATTGCCACCGGACTCATGAAACTCATCGTTCTTTGGCTTCCACCATTGGCTGAGATTTGTATTCACCTCAGCCAGTTGATTGCCGGGGCTTTGGTAGAGAGCGGGCTGGCCATCCGGTGTGATATGGCGATCGCCAGTCAGCAGCATATTCGGCTTCGTTTCATCTCCCTGCGGATTGATGAAATAGCTGATTGCTTGATTGCGTTTGTTACGAAGAATCAGGCTGTTGGTGAGACCGGTGAAAGTATCGGCCCTGTTCGTCCATCGGGCATCATCCGCCGGGCACGCGAGTATTTTGGTGCTTCCCAGCTCGTTTGAGGCAGCGAGGAAGTATTGCCAGGGTGTGGCAAGTGAACGGACAGTTTGAGGGTTCGCGCTTTTCAAAGCCGGTTCATGCCAGGGCATGCGGCCATCGTGATCACCCGCATACATTTTATAGGAGAGGGCGATTTGCTTGAGATTGCTGGAGCATTTGATGCGGGTCGAATTTACACGTGGCCGATAAAAAGCGGGGATGACCAACATGAAGACCAAGATGACGACAGCCGCCACCACCAGAAGCTCCAGCAAAACCAGTCCGGAATTTCTGGCGGATGGGGGTGTAATGAAATGACAGTTCGTCCTCATGTGAAACACTCTCCTTTTACCGCGCCGAGATAATTTAAGCATAACCGGTGCCAAGGCGTAAATGGCCGGTTTGTAACGGAGTTTAGGCGAGATGCGCGTTCTTCTCACGCATCCGGGGTGGGATTTTCACCGCATGCTGAATGGTGCTGTGGCTACGGCGTACGCGCTGGACTGCCGGCTGGAAGCCGGCAGCACGGGCCTTGTACTTCGTCGCACTATTTGAGTCAGGTCTTAACGCACCTTCTCATCCAGCACCAGCACACCATACGGCTCCAGGTCATAGTTGCCGCTGACTTTTTGGCCGGTGAGGAATTCGTGCATGGGTTTGAAGAACTGGATGCGCACGTGGGCATGGTTGTGATTAAGCAGGAAGTAAACACGCGTGTCCTCTTTCTGACGCATGCAGACTTCCACGGAATCAGGCACCTTGATGAGCGGGAAGAGACCGCAGAGCTTTCCAACCCAAGCGATGAGGTCGAAGTAGAAGTTCTGGTGGCTGATCGTGCCGACGTAGATGGCCTTGCCCGCCCCGAATTCATTCATCGTGATCGCCGGTTTGCTGGCGTAGAAATCGCGCGCGTAATGCGCCAGCACATGACAGCCTTGCTGTGGCTCGATGAGATCGCACCAGATGCGCGCAGGATGCAGATTGCTCGTGGTGAAGCTGCCCTTGAAATGCATGTGGTTCTCCTCACCTGGTGGCAAGGTATCGAACTCTGTGACTTCAAGTCCGAACAGATCCGTGAGCTCATACGGATACGCGCTCATGGGCGTGATGTGATGTTCATCCACGAGACCTGTATTGCACGTGCCGATGAGCGTGCCGCCATTGTGCACGTAAAGTTTCAAGCGATCCGCTTGCCCACCGGAGAGCATGTGCAGCGAAGGCGCGATGACGAGTTTGTAGCGAGATAAGTCATCCGTGGGCCGCACGAAATCCACGAGAATATTCTTATCATGCAGCGCGTTGTAATAGAGCTGGATATGTTCTTTCTGATGGAAGTGTTTGCTTGGTTTGAGCGGCTGATCGATGGCCCAATTGTTCTCGTGATTGATGAGGATAGCGGCCTCGGCGACCACCTTGGTGCCTTTCAAGATGCCGCCCATGCGTTTCAATTCATCACCGATCTGGCTGATCTCTTTATACATGCGGTTCTTGCCGGTGCCGTCATGTGTGAGCACGCCGCCATAGAATTTCTCCGGACCGATGCGCGGCTGACGCCAGTAAAAATACAGCACACCGCTTGCCCCCCTTGAGATGAGTTGATAGGTGAAGAGGCGTACGACTCCGGGGCGCACGAGGGAATTCACATCACCCCACGCGACGGCACCGGCCTTCTGCTCCATCACCCAGAAGCCGAGATCGCCATCCGGCGTGTGACCTTTGTCGCCCTTGAGCGAGCGCATGAGATCGATACTCGCGGCAATCTCCGAGGACTTGGATTTGATGGCCGCATCGCTGTCCAAGGAGATGAAATCCACGGCACCAGCGGCATCGAAATAATCAAACTCCGCGGCAAAGGCACGCAAGGGCGTAGTGACGGGCACATTCGGCGTAAGCTCTTTCAACAAATCCGCCTGCATGCGGATGAAGGCCACAAGCGTGTCACTGGAAAAGCGGCGCCAATCGGTGAGGAGTGCGGGGTTGTGCGGCGCGGGTGCGCGCATGGGCATGGGGACTTGGTTCCAATCAGAGACGACCTGGCCCCAGAAGCGCAAGCCGAGCATGTCGTTCAAACGCGCGATGGTCTCGTACTTCGCTTTCAACCAATCATGCCAGTCACGCTTGGTTTCGGGATTGAAAGAGTACTCCGTGTTATGACGTCCTAGGCCGTTATCGATCTGCCACGCGATGAGTGCGGGGTGTTTGCCGAGTGCGCCAGCCATGGCGCGGACAATCTTCTGGCTGTATTCCCAATAGACGCTGCTGTTCACGCAGTAAGCACGGCGCGTGCCTTCATGGCGCACGTTGCCGTTCTCATCCATGGGCAAAATCTCTGGATGCTTCTGCAGGAGCCAGACGGGCGGCGCGGCGGTGGGTGTGCCAAGGACGATCTGGATATTGTTCCGGTGCAGCAGATCCATGAAGCGCTGGAGCCAGGCGAAATCGAATTTCCCCTCCTCGCGTTCGCAGAGGCCCCAACTGAACTCGCCGATGCGCACGACGTTGATACCGGCGGCGACCATCAGTTCCACATCGCGTACCCACGCCTCTTCCGGGGCGTCTTCCGTGCCATCGTAAGGATAAACCCAATGCTCCGGGTAGTAGTCAGCTCCGAAGTACATAAACCGGCCCTTTCGCTAGAATGTTTACGGCTGGTACGACAACAACAACTGCACTTGCGATAACGACACTGCTCGCATCAATAACAGTTACGGCGGGACATGCCCAAGCATGAACGAGAAATCGCTTCGAGGCAAACTCATTCGCCATGAAACCATCCTCTAGTTGATAGCGTGAACGGCCTGAAATCTTACGTGTCTGGGTAAAACTCCGGCGTCCCCGTGGAGACAGGGTTTGGCTACGCCTCGGCCCAAACGGGCCGTTGTGACATTCTCCCTGCATGTCTACATAGTAAGACGTCCGGGAGAGATAAAAGTTTCGGTGAAAAGTGAGGAAAAGATTTCTGAGCGGAGTAACGTTACACGGATCTTGATACAAACAATGCTACCGGCTCAGGACCGTGCCGAAGCGACTTATAAGAGTAGCGCAAATGACCGTAGGAAATTGCAAAAATAGTCTGCGCCAAAAAGGCGGCTGATTATTTTGGAGGCAAATCACGCTCAAGGAGCAAAGCATGCTGGAAAAGTTTCTCACCGCGCATGACACCTACGATGAACACCTTCTCCTGATTCATATCGTAACGATAGAAAATGCGGCAAGGCCCCACGATCAACTGCCGATATCTGGCACTCCGGGGCAATTCTGGAATCTTTGGCCCCAATTCAGGCGTCTGCTCCAACAAATCAGTTCGCTGGAAGACCTGCTTCATAAGCTGGACGGCCGCCTCGGGCTTGTCCAAAGCGATGTATTCGGCAATCCCTTCCAAGTCATCCAACGCCAGCTCGCTCCAGATCACTTCAACCATTTGGCCATCCGCTTTTTAGCCTGTGATTGCGTCAAAGTCCGGCCATCCTGAATATCTTTTTCACCTCGGGCAATAACCTCCATGGTGGCCAGGCGCTGGTTCAACGCTTCATACGTCTCCACGTCCACCAAATAAGCCGCTGGCCGACCGTGCTGGGTGATCAATATTGGATCACGATCCTCCGCGAGCTCGGAGATTATTTCCGTGGCCCGGCGCTTCAAAGAAGTGACCAATTCGGTCTTCATGATTGTGATACTAAAGTATCACTTCGCTAAGTTCAAGTTTGCTTCCTGAAATTGCAGGTTTGAACTTTGTTCGGCGCACTGTCATTGATGAGCACGAACGATGGTACCCACGTCCGACATCAGGTTCCTCTATATCGGCGGCTGCACCGCGAGCGGAAAATCCGCGCTTGCGCTGGAGCTGGCGCAGCGACTCGACGGCGAGATCATCTCCGTGGATTCCATGCAGGTGTATCGCGGATTGGACATCGGCACGGCGAAGCCTTCGCGTGAGGAACAGGAAGCCGTGAAGCATCATCTCATTGATGTGGTGGGATTGACGGAGGCGTTTGATGCAGCGCGGTTCGTGACGCTAGCGGATGAGGTGGTGAAAGATATTCGTGCGCGAGGCAAAGTGCCGATTTTTTGTGGTGGTACGGGATTTTATTTCCAAGCATGGCAAGGTGGTTTGAGCGCGACACCGAAAGCTCCGGCAGAATTGCGTGCTGAACTGGAAGCGACACCGTTGGAAAAGCTCGTGGCGGAATTACAGGAAAAAGATCCGGCGATGTATGAGCGCGTGGATCGCAGTAATCCGCGCCGGGTCATCCGTGCGCTGGAGATCATCCGCATGACGGGTCAGCCCGTTGCACCAACAGAGAGCCGGGTGGCGGCGGATAAGCTCGCGCGCATCGTGGGCATTGAATGGGATGCGACGGCCTTGCGAGCACGGATGGATAGGCGTGTGGATGAGATGTTTCAGCGCGGGCTGGTGGCGGAAACGGAAGAGTTGCTGAAGCATGGGCTGGAGCAAAATCGCACAGCGATGCAGGCGATCGGATATCGGCAAGTGGTGGAACATCTGCGAGGTGAGCGGAATCTGGCCGAAACGATTGCGTTGGTGAAATTGAAGACGTGGCAGTTCGGGCGGCGCCAGCGTACGTGGTTCAAGAATCAGCTACAAGCGGAGTGGCTCGCGGCGGATGAAAGTTCGAGTGTGGAGAGATGGGCGGAGACGGTGATGAACAAGACAGAATGATTTATCGCACTGCGTTCGTTCACTTGGCGTCAAGGTATCCCATGCTCTTCAGCCATTCGCCGCAGCGCGCGGGCCAGTCGCTGATGGGGCTCTTGTCTTTGCGCATGCCGAAGCCGTGACCACCAGTGGTATAAATGTGCAGTTCAGCGGGGAGGTTTAGCTTCTTGTATTCTAGGTAGAGGCTCGCGGCTTCGACGGGGTTGTTGCCGTCGTTATGGGCTACGAGGAAGAACATGGGCGGGGCATCTTTCGGCACGCTGAAGCCGGGCATGAATTTGGTTTTGTCGTTGCGGTCCAGGAAACCGCCACCGTAGATCATGATGCCGAAGTCAGGGCCGTGCGGGTCATCCACGCCCGCTTTCTGCGGATAGGTGCGCGTGGTGCGGTCGCAAGCAGCGTGACCGAGGAGATTGCCACCCGCAGAAAAACCAAGCAGACCGACGCGTTTCGGGTCAAGACCCCATTCTTTTGCGTGATGACGGACAAGGCCAAGGGCGTGTTGAGCATCCTCCACAGGTTTTTCATAAGGCCGCGCATCATCGCGTGTAGGTGTGCGGTATTTCAGAAGCACGGCGGTGACGCCGAGAGTGTTCAACCATTCGCAGACCTGTTTGCCCTCATGCGCGTAGGAGAGAAACATGAAGCCGCCGCCGGGCGCGACGATGACGGAGGTGCCGTTCGGCTTCTCGGGGCGATAGATGACGATGTCGGGATCGGTGACATCGGAGAAGCGATTGGTGCTGAGCGGGCCGTAGGAGGCGATGAGTTTCTTGGTGGCTTCAGAGACGGGCGACATGGGGCTGGGTGCGCCTTCCGGCCAGAGTTTCAGCGTGATAAGCTCAGCAGCGCTGAGACCAGTGGTGGCTAAGGTTAGCAACACAAGAATCAAGCTGAAGTATGAGCGCGTGGACATGAGAGAAGGTTACGGACGGAGACTGGGAAAAGGCAATGGGAACCTTACCATCCTCCGAATAGCCTGAATAATCTTGGCGCGGGACCGTCACATCTGCTTTAAGAATCACACACATGAAGCCCTCATTTCGTCCAGGCATTGCCACCTTGGTCGCCGCTGCGTTTACACTTTCCCTTCAACTTGTCTCGGCTGCTGCTCCTGCTGCCGCGCCAACACCGCCTTCGGCATTATATGCGCCGCCGGGTTTCAAGGTGGAATTGCTCGCGGGTGGGGAAATCGGCGAGGGGTCTTGGGTCGCGATGACGAAGGATGATCGAGGACGGTTGATCATCAGCCCGCAGCATCGCGAGGCGAATAGCGAGGGTGGGTTGCTGCGCATCACGCTCGGGTCCGATGGCAAGGTGGCGAAGCGGGAATTCATCGCCAAACCGCTGTATGACGCGCAGGGCATGACGTTCATCGAGGGTTCATTGTATGTGGTGGTGAACAAATATAGCTCCAAGTATGCGAGTGGATTGTATCGTATTCGGGACAAGGGGAATGATCTTTATGAAGACATCCAGCTCCTGAAAGAATTTCCCGGTAATGGCGAGCATGGCCCGCATGTGCCGCGCTTGGGACCGGATGGGAAGCTGTATGTGCTGGCGGGGAATCACACGAAATTACCGGCGGGCATCGCAGCAGATTCGGCGCATCGGAATTATGCGGAGGATCATCTGCTACCGCGGCAATGGGATGGCAATGGTCACGCCACGGGTATCCTGGCGCCGGGTGGTTACATCGTGCGCACGGATTTGGACGGCAAGAACTGGGAGGTGCTTTGCGCGGGTTTTCGCAATCCGTATCACTTCGCCTTTAATAGTGATGGGGAGATCTTCACGTTTGATGCAGACATGGAATGGGATTGGGGCACACCGTGGTATCGTCCTACGCGGGTGAATCATTCCGTCTCCGGTGGTGAATACGGCTGGCGCGCGGGCACAGGCAAATGGCCGGCGTATTATCCAGACAGCCTCCCGGCGATCGATATCGGCGTGGGTTGCCCCACGGGCATTCAATTCGGTTACGGGGCCAAATTCCCGGCGAAGTATCAGCGCGCGCTTTATGTTCTCGATTGGACCTATGGGCGCGTGATGGCAGTGCAGCTCACACCGGATGGGGCATCTTACACGGGCAAGATCGAGAACTTCGTGTGTCCGATGGGCTTGATGCAACCGGGTGCGGAGAAGCGGCCTTTCAACGTGACGGATCTCGTCATCGGTAATGATGGGGCGATGTATCTGACCATCGGCGGGCGGAATACGGCGGCAGGATTGTATCGCGTGACCTATGAAGGCACGGAAAGCACAAAGCCATCGATTGAGCCGAATAAAGCGGGTGCGAAGGAGCGCAAGTTGCGTCGCGAATTGGAAGCGTTTCACGGACATGTAGATGCTAAAGCCGTGTCTACTGCGTGGCCGCACTTGAACAGCGAGGATCGCTTCATTCGTTACGCGGCGCGTATAGCGATCGAGATGCAACCGATCGCACAATGGAAAGATCGTGCGCTGGCGGAGAAGAAAACGGAGGCGGGCTTGAATGGCTTGCTGGCGCTGGCGCGGGTGGGCGGGAAGGAAACGCAACCGGCGTTGCTGGAGGCGTTGAAGAAATTCAAATGGAGTTCGCTCACGGAGTCGCAGCAGTTGGACAAGCTGCGTGTTATTGCATTGAGCTGCATCCGGCAGGGGCGTCCGGCGAAAGCGGCGGAAGATGCGCTCATCGCGGAGCTGGATGCGCAATATCCGGCGAAGACAAAGTTTTTGAATCGTGAACTGGCGCAGGTGCTGATCTATCTGCGCGCGCCGAATGCGATCGGCAAGACGTTGAAGCTGATGGCGGATGCGCCCACGCAGGAGGAGCAGATCCATTATCTCTTCCATCTCCGCACGGCGCAGGGCTGGACGATGGATCAGCGGAAGCAATATTTCACGTTTATGGGGCAGAAGATGGCGGCCTCGCAGAACGTGGAGTTCTACGAGCCGGATTATCCGGGCACGAAGCCGGGCCCGATGCCGATGAGCAAGAATCACAATCCGGCGTTGGAGAAGTGGTTCAAGGAAGCTGGTCGTGCGTATGGCGATGGCTCGAGCCTCGCGAACTTCCTGAAGAACTTTTATGCGGAAGCGTTGGGTAATCTGAATGCTGCAGAGCAGAAGGAATTGCAGCCGTTGCTCGCGGTGATCGAGGGGAATCTGAAGGGTGGCAAGCCCGCGAAGTCCACGTTCCCCGCAGCGCAACAGAAGGCGTTTGTGAAGGAGTGGACGATGGCGGACGTGACGGGTGATCTGGAAAAGGCGCAGTCGGGCCGTAATTTCGGGAAAGGGAAACAGGCGTTTGTGGATGCGCAGTGCATCTTGTGCCATCGCTTCGGCAATGAAGGCGGCGGCGTGGGGCCGGATCTGACGGCGGTGTCCGCGCGGTTCAGTGCGCGTGATCTGCTGGAGAGCATCGTGGAGCCGTCGAAGGTGGTTTCCGAGCAGTTCCAGAACACGACGGTCAAGTTGAAGAATGGCGATGATGTCACGGGACGGTTGCTGAATGAGACGGCGACGGAGCTGATCTTGCAGCCGAATCCGTTGATGCCGGAGCGGGTGACGGTGAAGAAGAGTGATGTAGCGAAGCAATCGTTTGCCACGCTCTCGCCGATGCCGGAGGGGTTGGTGAACGGGTTGTCTAAGGAAGATATCTTGGATCTGATTGCGTTCATGCAATCGGCGGGGAATCCGGGGCATCAGGTGTTTCGGAGAAAATGAAATTGTAATTCAGCCCCAAGGGGGCTGCGGCTCAAAGCCCAACGTTGCTCCGTTTGACGGAGCTACGTTGTGTAACGTGTGTAGGGTTGTTCAACCACAACGTGGTTGCGGATGAAGGAAGCTTTTTCGTGAGAATTGTGACGCAACCCCGTTGGGGTTGGATGATTAACACGCTTTGAACCCAAGGTAGTCCCGCAAAGGCGGGCCAACCTTGGGCTTTGGGACGGAACGCCGTTGGCGTTCTAATCCTGACGAGGAAAAGACTCGCGGCAAGATGCCGCTCTACCCGCACTCAGGATGAGTGCGCTACGTTCGCCGAGGTTGGACAGGTGGAGGCACCTGTCCCACTACGCCTCGGCTTGGTGCGTCGCTCTTCGCACTTCTTAACTCGTTCCTTGCGTGTGTCCTTTCGGCTTGCTGGCATGCGCTCGGCGGATAGACTGGCGGGCGTTCCGATTTTTTGTTTCTAACACATATTACACATGAACACGGTCACCGCTCTGAAGACGGTCAATAAGAACGTCGCCAAAATCGTTGAAGCCGAGATTTCCGCCACGGGCGGTTTGCTCCGCCTCGCCCCTTGCTGGGTTCCGCGCTCCTTCTTGCAACCGGGCAAGCGCCTGAAGCTGCACCCGGATGATCTCTACGCCTACGGCTTGAACCGGGGCGGTATCGATGAACGCTGGTTCGCCTCCACGACGCCCGCGGCGAATGAGAATCGCACGCCGGACGAGGGCTTGAGCTATGTGGTGGTGGGCAAGAACCGTTTCACGTTGCAACAGGCGGTGGCGGAAACGGGCGCGACGTTGATCGGCAAATCGATCTGGGGCAAATACAAGAAGTGGCCGGTTTACTCGAAGTTCTTCGATAACATGGGTCCGATCCCGCATCACATGCACCAGAGCGCCGCGCAGGCGAAGCTCGTGGGCCAGGAAGGCAAGCCGGAGTCTTACTACTTCCCGCCGCAGCATAACAACGTGGGTAACAATTTCCCTTACACGTTCATGGGCTTCGAGCCCGGCACGACGAAGGCGCAAGTGCGCAAGTGCCTGGAGAACTGGAACAAGGGTGATAACGGCATCCTCGATCTGTCGAAGGCGTATCGCTTGAAGGTGGGCACGGGCTGGCTGATCGATCCTTGCATCCTCCATGCACCGGGTTCGCTCTGCACGTATGAGCCGCAGTGGGGTTCCGATGTGTTCGGCATGTATCAGAGCCTGGTGGAAGGCCGCGAAGTGCCGTGGAGCCTGCTGGTGAAGGACATGCCGAAGAAGCATCACAAGGACCTGGACTTCATCGTGGAACAGCTCGACTGGGACAAGAATGTGGATCCGAAGTTCAAGGACAACCACTATCTCGAGCCGGTGCCGGTCGCGGATACGCGCAGCGAAGGTTTCGTGGATCGCTGGATCGTTTACGGCAAGGTGGATGGCGAACAGCTCTTCACGGCGAAGGAACTGACGGTTGATCCGGGCGCGAAAGCGACGATCACGGATAATGGCGCTTACGGCCTGATCTGCGTGCAAGGCACGGGCAAGATCAACGGCCAGCCGCTCAACAGCCCGAAGCTGATCCGCTTCCATGAACTCACTGAAGACGAATATTTCGTGACGGAAGACGGCGCGAAAGCCGGCATCACGTACGAGAACACGAGCGAGACGGAACCGCTGGTGATTCTCCGCTACTTCGGCCCGGAAGTGAACCCGGATGCGCCGAAGATGGGTGCGTACCGGAAGAACAAGTTTTGATTAACTTATCACGGTAAGGATGGCTTCAACGCCGTCCCTGACTGAACGGTTTTGCAACGGCGGCTGATGGAGATATCCATCAGCCGCTGTTTCATTCTCGCTGATAGAAACATAAGGGGCTTTGCAGATGGATTCAGGGTATCTATAGCTGCCGGCAGCCGTAACGAGGAAATGGCTCATTCTTACCCGCGCCATGTAGGCTTCCATTCTTTTAGGAACGCTTCGCGCCTCCATGGTAGATTCTTCCCCTAACTCCCCTCCGACCCGGAAAACTTTGCCGCTTTGCGTTCCGGGTCTCTCCAAAACCCCATAAAATCAAGGGTTTACCGCGCTGGCATGTTCGTTGCTAAACACGCAGCGACCGATAGCTATTGCGGCATATGATTGATGGAATGTTCAACCAACCAGGCTACCTGACGGCCAAGCGTATGATGGATGCGACGGCTCTGCGTCATGAGGCCATTGCCAGCAATCTCGCCAATCTCGAGACCCCCGGCTACAAGCGCATCGACCTCGCGCCCGCTTTCCAGAGCGAACTCCAGCAGGCCGTCAAAAGCCGTGAACCGCAAAATTTGACCGGTCTTCGCCCTTCGTTATCGATCGATCCCAACGCCGTCGCCGCCAATCGCGATGGCAACACCGTGCAGATGGAGACGGAACTGGCCCATCTCGCCGAGAACACCATGGCCCACCAGTTGGAAACGCAACTCGTCAGCGGCTCCTTGTTGAAGCTCCGCCTGGCCATCACCGGACGCGGCTAACCGATCTAGCTCATGATCAACGGACTTTTACCCGGCATACAAAGCACCACGGCAGCACTCGACGCCGAGCGCACTCGCTTGGAGATCGTTTCGCAGAACATCGCTAACGCCAATACAACGCGCGGCGTCGATGGTAAGCCGTATCAACGTCAGCAAGTCGTGTTCGAGAACGTGTTGCAGAACCAGATCGGTGGTCAATCCACGCCCATGATCAAGGTCGCCCGTATCGAGAAGGACGAGCGCCCTTCCAAACTCGTTTACAATCCCGGCCATCCGGATGCGAACAAGGACGGCATGGTTTCCATGCCCGACATCAACATCCATGAGGAGATGGCGGACATGATGGTTTCCTCCCGCGCGTTCGAGGCCAATCTCTCGGTCGTCCGCAATGCCCGTCACATGGCTCTGCAAACCCTTTCCATCGGCAAACGCTAAGCACTAGACCATGAACCCGCTCTCCGCCATCAGCATGTTCGCCAGCCCGCAAGTGGGCGGCCAACTGCCTGTAGAGAAGCTGAAGGCGAACATTCCCGCTGCCGAACTGCGCACGCTGGAAGGCGCCGGTGCGGTTGGTCAGATGCGGGATGCCTTGCCTCTCGGCAAAGCCGCTCCCGGACAAGGCTTCGGCGATGTGCTCGGTAACTTCGTCAACGAAGTCAACAGCAAGCAGGCGAACGCAGCAGACACGGTGAACGGCCTCATGTCTGGCGAGGGCGTTTCCCTACATCAAGCCATGATCGCCATGGAGGAAGCGAGTGTCTCCTTCCAGCTCATGGTGGAAGTGCGCAACAAACTTCTCGAGACGTATCAAGAACTGATGCGCATGCAGATCTGAGCGATCTAAGAAAAATCTGATTTCATGAACCAGGGTCTTACACAAGTTCTTACCCAGCTGAAAACGATCTGGGGCCAGCTCGGTCTCAATCAGCGTATCAGCATCGTGCTCACCGCGCTCGTGGTGCTGGGCGGTCTGGCTGGTCTCGGTTTCTTGTCCAGCCGGGTCGAATATGCCTTGCTCTATGGCAAGCTCGATGACGCCGAAGCCGCGAAAGTCGTCGCCGCACTGGACGAGAACAGCATCCCCTACAAGATCAGCCGTGCCGGTGGCAGCATCACGGTTCCTGCCGAGAAAGTTCACTTCGCCCGCATGCAGCTCGCTACAAAGGGCATCCCGCGTTCTTCCGATGGCGTCGGTTTCGAGATCTTCGACAAGCCGAACTTCGGCATCTCTGATTTCGTCCAGCGCGCGAATTATCTCCGCGCCGTCCAAGGCGAACTCGCCCGCACCATCGGCCAGGTGGATAGCATCGAGAACGCCCGAGTGATGATCGTCATGCCGGAGAACCGCCTCCTGTCCGATGCCAAGCGCAAGCCCACGGCTTCCGTCTTCATCCGCGTGCGTGGTAATGCCCAACTGCCCCAGCAATCCGTGCAAGCCATCCGTTTCCTCGTCGCGAATGCCGTGGAAGGGTTGCAGGCGAATTCCGTTTCTGTGGTGGACAATCTCGGCAACGTCCTCACCGAATCGCACGAAGAAGACTCCGTCGTCGGCCTCAGCACCTCGCAGCTCTCCGCCCGCAAGAACATCGAGCAATACCTTTCCCGCAAAGCTGAAGGAATGTTGGAGACGGTTCTTGGGCCTGGCCAGGCCGTTGTGCGCGTTTCTGCAGAGATCAACTACGACACCGTTTCTCGCACTGAAGAAAAATATGACCCCGAGGGTCAGGTCCTTCGCTCTGCCACCGTGAATGATGAAGATACACAGAGCGCAGCCAACCCTGCTGGCGGTGGCGTGGCTGGCGCAGCCGTCAATGCCAGTACTACGACGAATGCGACTGCCGCGCTCACTAACATGAACACGAGCAAGAAGAAGATCACCAACAACCAATACGAGATTAACAAGACCACCAGCACGTTGACTCAAGTGGCGGGTGGCTTACGCCGTGTGACGGCGGCTGTGTTCGTCGCTTCGCAAGTCAGTGGTGCTGGCACGAATCGCGTCGTCACCGCCCGTACACCTGAAGAGATGCAGAAGCTCCGCCGCATCGTCCAGAGCGCCTTGGGTGTCACCGCTGAAGAAGCCGAGAGCATCACGCTCGAAGAGATCACTTTCAACGATCAGGCCGCAGTCGAGACCACACGCCTCCTTGATGTCCAGCAACAGCGCGATTTTTATTGGAATATCGGCAAGAACGTCGGCTATGTCCTGGCCGCGTTGCTGGTGCTCTTTAGCTTCTGGCGATTGTTGCAGAAGACCACCGTGGAATCCATCCCGCTTGGCGTTCCAGTCGGTGAACTGATGAACGGGGAGAACGGCCATGCTCATGGGCGCAACGGCAACGGCTCCAACGGAGATAAAGGCCGCTCCAATGTGGTGACTGTCGAAGTCTTGAACCAGCTTATCCGCGATAACCCGGACAATCTCACTCAATCCATCCGTACGTGGATGACCCGTGGCAAAGCCAAGTAACACTATGTCCGCCTCTGCTGAAAATACTGCTACATCCGAGACTGCCAAGTTCACCAAGATCCAGAAACTGGCGGCTCTCCTGATCATCCTCGGCCCAGACAGCGCCGCCTCGATCATTCGTAATCTGGACGATCACGAAGTGGAAGCGGTCTCCTCGGAAATGGCCAAGATGAATCTGCTCAGTCAAGAGTTGCAGGCCGAAATCCTCGAAGAATTCACCGAAGTGGCGCTGACAGCCACCACCTCCTTGCGTGGCGGCGTGGAATACACGCAGACCGTGTTGGAGAAATCACTTGGTCTTTTCAAAGCGTCAAACGTCATCACCCGCGTGGCTCCTACGCGCGCTCCTGTGGCCGCTATGCAACAGATCGTGGAGCTCGAGCCACGCCAGATATTCAATCTTATCAAGCACGAACAGCCCCAGACCATCGCGCTCATCTCCAGCTACCTGACTCCTGAAAAAGCCGGACAGGTGCTCACCATGTTGCGTGCTGAACTGCGCGAGCAAGTCATCGAACGTCTCGCGACCTTGGCTCCCACGCCGATCGAAGTCGTGGAGAAGGTCGTGGAAGTCATCAATCTCAAGCTCGGCAGCAAACACACGCGCGCGTTCAACCAGACGGGGGGCGTGAAGTCCGCTGCCAGCCTCTTGAATTCACTTGATAAAAACGTCAGCAAGACATTGCTCATCTCCATTGAGGAGCGGAATCCCGAACTCGGGCAGGCCATCCGTCAGAAGATGTTCACGTTCGAGGACATCGCGGCTCTCGATCCCGCGTCGCTTCAGAAAATTTTGCGCGAAGTGGACATGCGGGACCTCGCCGTGGCGCTCAAGACCGCGAGCGAACAGCTCAAGACGGCATTGCTCGGCTGCATCTCCAAGCGGGCTGCAGAGACGGTCGCCGAAGAGATGAGTTTCATGGGCCCGCTTAAATTGCGCGATATCGAAGCGGCCCAGCTCCGCATCATCGAAGTGGTGCGCAAGCTGGAGAGTGAAGGCGAGATCGACCTGGGTGGCATGAAGGAGGGCAAGCAGGATGAAGTCATGGTCTGAGAAAATCATGGTGTCCTCGCCTTTGCGGGATGTCCAGCTCGCGCCTCCGCCCGGCAGCCCGCAATGGGAAGAACGGGTGAAAGAGCGCGAGCGTGCTGCGTACGAACGTGGCGTGGCTGCTGGCGAACGTTCCATTGGTCAGATGCTCATCCAGCAACGCGCTGATATGCTTGATCTGCAAACCGGTATCTTCACCGCTTTGCGACAGACCATTCCGCAGCTCGTCGCGGAGTCCGAGACTGCCTTGCTCGAACTCGTCACTGCCTCGGTCCAGAAGATCATCGCAAGCATTCCCATCGATGCCGGGATGATCGAAGCCGTCGTGCGTGAAGCGCTTGAGCAGATGGAGCACGCGTCCGAAGTCACCGTGCATCTGCATCCGCACGATCTCGATTTATTGCGCAAGATCAATGCACCGCTGCTGCTTGAGCAAGTGGGCGGCAAGCCCCTGCATTTCCAGCAAGACGTGACCATCTCGCGTGGTGGTTGTCTCTTGAAGACCAGCTTCGGCATCGTAGACGCCCGGCGCGAAACCAAGGTGGAACGCCTCGCCAACTCTCTCGCCGCATGATTTTGTCCTCCGACATTCCTCAAGCAGGTGGCGGCCGCATCGCGCGTGCCTTGCAGCAGACACGCCAGGTGCGTGTCGTTGAGGCGCGTGGGCGTGTTGTCCAGCTGATTGGCCTGGTCATCGAGTCTGAAGGGCCGCTTTGTTCCGTCGGCGAAGTCTGCCGCATCGAATCCACCCGTCACGACAGTAGCACACTTGCTGAAGTCGTCGGGTTCCGGAATCAGCATGTTCTGCTCATGCCTTTGGGCGAACTTCATGGCATCCATCCCGGCAGTGAAGTCATCGCCTTGGGCCGTCCATTGACTGTACCGGTGGGTGAAGCCTTGAAAGGCCGTGTGGTCGATAGCTTCGGCCAACCGCTGGATGATCTTGGTCCGCTACAAACGGATCATTACGCCAGCATCACTGCACCGCCGCCCCATCCACTGAAACGTCAGCGCATCCACCATCCGTTCAATACCGGTGTGCGTGCGCTTGATCTCTTCACGCCGTGTGGTCGCGGCCAACGTCTCGGTATCTTCGCCGGATCCGGTGTGGGTAAATCTACCTTGCTCGGCATGATGGCCAGTCGTGCGGAAGCGGATGTGAACGTCATCGCGCTCATCGGCGAACGTGGTCGTGAGGTGCGCGAGTTCTTGGAGAAAGACCTGGACGAAGAAGGTCGCAAGAAATCGGTCATCGTTGTCGCGACTTCGAATCAATCTTCGCTCGCCCGTCTGAAAGGTGCCTTCACTGCCATGACCATCGCGGAAAACTTCCGTGAAGCCGGTCAGAATGTACTTTTGATGATGGATTCCGTCACGCGCTTCGCCATGGCGCAACGCGAAATCGGTCTCGCCGTCGGTGAACCGCCGGCGACGCGTGGCTACACGCCCTCCGTCTTTTCCTTGCTGCCGCAGTTGCTCGAGCGCGCGGGTAACAGCGATCGCGGTACACTGACCGCCTTGTTCACCGTGCTCGTCGAAGGTGACGACATGAATGATCCCATCGCTGATGCCGTACGTGGTATTCTCGATGGTCACCTGGTGCTCACCCGTGAACTCGCCACACAGAATCATTATCCCGCACTGGACGTGTTACAGAGCGTGAGCCGTTTGGTGCGTGACCTATGCACGGAAGACAGGATCAAACTCTCGGGCCAGGCACGCGAAGCCCTCGCTCTGTATCGCAAGAATCAAGACCTCATCAGCCTCGGTGCCTATGCCGCTGGCAGCAACGCTGCACTGGATCAAGCCATCCGCTGGCAGGATCCGCTCAATCGCGTGTTGCGCCAGGGAGTGAAAGAGGCGTGCTCCACGGATGAGGCCTGGCGTCTGCTTGCACAAGTGATGGGCAAAACGAAATAACCTATGAAACCATTCCGCTTCTCTCTCGCAGCCCTGCGCACCTTGCGCGAACGGCAGGAGAAATCCGCCCAGGAAAAGCTTGCCTCCACGATGATCGGGCGCCAACGCGCCGCAGAAGCATTGAATGCCCTTGATCGTGAACTGACTGCTGCGCGTCTTGACTGGCAGCAACACGCCGCTGCCGGGTGTGCCGCCGCCCAACTCGCGCAACAACAGATGCACTGTGCCTGGCTGGATACGCGTTGCCGTCAGGCCGAGCAGGCTTTGAGCAATGCGGAGCGGGCCGTACAATCTGCCCGCAATGAACTCGTGCACGCACAGCGGGAGCGTGAACTGCTTGAGCGCCTCTACGAGCGTCAAAAGATAGCCTTCGATCGCGCCCTCAGCCTCGCGGAACAGAAGGAACTGGATGACCTGGTCAGCGGCCGTTTTGGCCTCAACACACTGCGTCAGCTCGCCTGATCATTTTTAAGGTATGAATTTTCTATTGAATCCTTGGATCGGATCGGTGCTGGGAGCGGTGCTTTACTGCGCCGGTCTTGCCGGAGCGTGGATGCAGAAGCTGCCCAAGCCGGGTGAAGAGCATGGGATCTCCCATGTGGAGCCTATCCCGGCCGGCCCTTCATGGACATTTCAGAACCCGGAGATCGATGCCTTGGTCCAAGAATTGCGGGATGAAAAACAAGCCTTGGCCAAACGCAAAGCGGAACTGGAAGAACTCGCCGTACGTTTGAGCGCCGAACGGAATGAACTCCTGCAAACAACCCAGGCAGTGCATCAATTGCAGGTGAACTTTGATCAATCCATCACGCGCATCCAGGATGAGGAAACAGCGAATCTGGCCAAGATGGCCAAGACCTATGTAGCCATGGCCCCGGAGAATGTGGTGAAGATCTTCAAGGAACTTGATGACGTTACCGTGGTGAAGGTACTTCGCTTTATGAAGGAGAAGGAGGCGGCACCGATCCTTGATCAAATGGCCAGGCAGGGGGAGCCGGAAGCGAAACGGGCCGCCGGTCTGGCTGAAAAACTTCGTCTGACGGTCAATCCTCCCCCTGCTGCCAAAGCCAAGAAACAATGAATGCCACTGGGTTCTCCGGTCTGATGTGCGAAACCGTGTCTGGGAGCGTGGGCTCGAATATGCCTGTCATTCTCCCTGGTATCTCCCCGGGAGAAACAAATCAGAGCGCTGATTTCGCGGCATGTTTAGATGACCAGTTGCCGGATATAGAAGAGCTGGATGAACATTCAGGAAAAGCGATTCATTCAACCGCCACTCCAGATCAGGTCCTCCAGGCAATGCTTTCTACAGCCGGGCTGATTCCTGCCGCTCCACCTGTGCCCGTCTCGCCTGAACTCTCTACGGAGCGAGGTGAAGTTGAATCCGGGCAGCATGCGAATTCTGAAAAGCAGTCAGTCATTCAGACGAGTTGCGAAAGAGTGTTGGCACCTGGGTCTGATCGGATGTCCGAAGTTGCTTCAACAGCAGTTCAATCTTCCGAACCTCAGCCTACGTCCACTTTAGCTTATGCTGGTTTGATGCCTTTGGAAAAGTCCCCGCTTTCCGCATGCGAGCAAAAAATGGCTAAGCCAGTCGACTCTCATGAAAGCGTGACTTCAGACTCTCGTGAAACACCTGCAACACACGTGGTTTCACCTGAGCGAAGGCTGGAAACGGTTGCTGGGGCGGCAGAGGGGCAAACTTTTTTACCCGGCAAAAATGTTCCGGCCGCTGTCGGAACTGCGGCAGATTTCTCCCGACAGTCGATAGCACCTTCGCAATCTTCAGCTTTCGTTGCACCAGAAGGCGTTGCTTCTATAGTCAAAAAGGACGAAAAACTAAGGGAAACTACGTTGATTCGCTCAAGTCGGCAGGTTGGAGGAAAAGATGGCACGTCGGTTGCTAAATCGTTCTCGGCCATGCCAGCTCAAATGACAGATGAACAAAAGCAAGAGATCTCACTGGTGCTAAAAGCAGCTCCGGTTCGTGAGTTTCCGGCCTTTGCTGAGGCCGGCGAGAAGAATGTTTTAGTCATGCAATCTGGCTTGGAGCTTCCCCCAGATCGTTTCAGTTCTGCAGAATCAGACGTAGAGATGTCTTCAGTGACGGCGGCTGCTGGCCATGAGCGTATCGATAAGTTGCAAGAGCTGATCACCAAAGAGGTCCGCTTCTTCCGCCAGAGCGGTGCGCAGGTTTTGGAGATGGTCGTCGAACCCGCGCCGGATATCCGCATCAAGTTGCATCTGGAGCTTCAAGACGGTCACATCAAAGCGGCGCTGAGTTCTGCGGATGGCGACGGCTCCTGGCTTCAGTCGCATTGGGCGGAGTTGAAAGAATCTTTGTCCGGCCAAGGTGTTACGTTGCGCCAGTTCGATTCGGAGACTCCATCAAATCCGCAGCGTTCTCCCTCATTCGATGCTCAGTTTGGTTCCCGTCAGGAGGAGCACGCCCGTGCATCGGCGCCTTTTGATCAAACAGAAGCGCAAGGTGGCAGCAGTACCTCGCGTTCACGTTCTTCTTTCGTGCCGACGGCACGCAAAGCGGGGAATGACACCCGTCAAATATTGGAATCCTGGGCTTAAACAAAATTTTTCATGAGCACCATCGCAGGCGTCAATTACCTCACCACGCAAGATACGGCGGATGCTTCCAGCCGTATGCCGGTCAAGGCTTTGGGGCAGCAGGATTTTTTGAAGCTGCTCGTCGCCCAGCTTACCTCCCAGGATCCATTGAATCCCAAGCAGGACACGGAATTCATCGCCCAGATGGCTCAGTTCAGCGCGCTGGAACAGTCGAAGTCGATGCAATCGGACATCGCCAGCCTGCGTGGAGATCAACAGATGTTGCAGGCTTACGGTTTGCTTGGGCAGACCGTGAAGTTGCAGGCGGAGGATGGAATCGATCCGGTGCTGGGAACTGTCAGCGCCGTTCAAAACGAGGCAGGGACGCCTAAACTGATGGTGGATGGAAAAACCTATACCTTGGACCAAGTGCTGATGGTTTACCCGTCTGCTGTCGCAACTCAAAACTGATAGATTATGCTTCGTTCACTCAACTCCGGCGTCAGTGGCATCCAGCAATTTCAAGGCAGCCTGGACGTCATCGGCAACAACATCGCCAACGCCAATACGACTGCCTACAAGTCGGCGCGGACGGATTTTTCCGATTCTTTCAGCCAGACGCTTCAGCTTTCCAGTGCCGGGACTTCTGGCAACAGTGGTGTGGCCGGCATGCAAGTCGGTTCCGGTGTCACCACTGCGGCCATCCGCAATCTTTTCAGCCAGGGGGCGATGACGCGCACGGGCATCCAGACGGATCTTTATGTCTCCGGCGAAGGATTTTTTGTGGTGCGCGACACTGTATCAGATACGGAATTCGCCACCCGCTCCGGCGATTTTCGCCTGGATGAAAGCGGCTACCTGGTGACCAACCAAGGGCTGCGTGTCCAAGGTTACAGTGATAGCGGCCTGGCCACCATCGGCGACATCCAGATCGATGGTTCGGGCCGGCCGGCCACTTCGGACCCGAACGCAACGATCACGGCTTTCAGCGTCAATCCGGACGGCATCGTGAATGTCCGCCTCTCTGATGGTACGGAGTTCAGCCGCGGACAGGTGTTGCTGCAAAATTTCCAGTCACCGCAGGCTCTTTTGAAGGAAGGAAACAATCTTTACTCCGGACTTTCTGCCGCCGGTCCGTTGAGCGCGACACCGACGGTCGCTGGCACGAACGGGTTGGGCAAGATCCAAGCCGGTGCGTTGGAGCTTTCCAATGTCGATCTCGCGAATGAATTCGCCAAGTTGATCACCGCGCAACGCGGTTTCCAGGCCAGCGCACGCATGATCACGACGAGTGATGAAGTGTTGCAAGAGCTGGTAAGTCTGAAACGCTAATCTACCCCCTTAACCCATGGCCGAAAAACCATCAGCAAAACCGGGTGCCGAGGCCGGTGCCGAAAAAAAGAACGGAGCAGCTCCGGCCGAGGCGGCTGCCTCTGCCAAGCCGGGCGGTTTTGCCGTCTGGGCACCCTTGCTCGCAAACATCGTCCTCATGCCGGCGCTGGGCTTCGCCACTTTCACCTTTCTTATCCAGCCGAAGCTGGGCCAGACGGCGGCGGCTCCGGCAGAACATGCTGAAGCCAAGGCCGAAGACGGCCATGGTGGTGGCGGCGAACATGGTGAATCCTCCTCTGGCGGTGGAGCACACGGCGGCAAAGGCGGAGCCAAAGGCAAGGTCACCGTTCCTTTGCCGGGCAAGATTCTTGTCAATGTGGCCGGCACGCAAGGCACACGCTACCTGCTCGCCAATGTGGCGCTCGTCAGCGGGAAGAGCGATCTTAAAGATCTCATTGAGAAGTATGAGCCGCAATTGAAGGATGCCGCTTCCAGTGCCTTGGCGAGCAAGACGATCCCCGAGCTGGAAAAGCCCGGAGCCCGCAATGTGATCCGCTCCGAGCTGATCTCGGTTTTCAACAATGTCCTCGGTGACGGTACCGTCACGGAACTGTATCTTACCGAATTTGCCATCCAGTGAGCCATCACCCGGACAATTTGGATTCTGATGACCTGTCACTTCCCGGTAGGGAAGTGTTGAGCCAGTCTGAGGTCGAGCGTTTGCTCGCGCAGGTGGCCGAACAGGAGAACAAGACTACGGTCCATCAGGCGGACGGCAGCAAGACGGCGCAAGCGGTCGACAGCATCCAGCCTTACGATTTCCGCAACCCGGTCTTCCTCTCGGCGAATGAGCTGCGCAAGCTGCGTATCGAGCACGAGGAATACATCCGTGCTCTTGCGGCCCGCCTTTCCATCTACTTGCGCATGGAGTTCACGCTCCAGATGTCGCGTTTGGAAACATTAACGTTTCAGAAATTCAAAGAAGGTCTCGCCAGCCCCACGCACCTGACATTGTTCAAGTCCGAGCCTCTGCGCGGTGTGTGCATCTTGGATGTGAGTCCCCGGCTGGGACTTACGATGGTGGATCGTCTTATGGGAGGTCCTGGGCATTCCGTGGCGTTGAACCGCGACCTGAGCGAGATCGAGATCGCGCTGCTGGATCAGATCATTCACATCGTTTTGGGCGAGTGGTGCAATCATTGGTCTTCCATCCAGGAAGTGCGCCATCAGGTCATGGGCCATGACAATAACGGCCAGTTTCTCCAGACCACCCAGCCAGATGCCGTGATGCTGGTGCTCTCCATGGAAGCACGCATCGCTGATTGTCTCGAGCAGATCCAGATCGGTTTCCCCTACAGCACGGTTGAGCCACTCATCGAAAAATTGAGCAAGCAACTGCGCCCCGATGATGAAGATCGCTCCAAGCCGAAAGAACGCCGATGGAACACGGAGCTGGTGGATGTGAATATTCCCATCACTGCGGAATGGCCGCCCGTGACGGTGAAGGCGAGCGACCTTGCCAATTTGAAGGTCGGCGATTTTCTGCCGATCCCCATCGAATACACCAAGCAAGTTCAGATCAAGCTGGCCCGCCTGAAGAAGTTTGCCGGACGCCTCGGCACCAAGGGCAACAACTGGGCCGTGGAAGTGCAGCAAATTCTCCCTACGTGATTTTTCTATGAGCATTACCAATCTCAATTCCGCCAATCTCGACATCCTCATGGATGTGCCGGTCGGCCTGACTGTCGAGCTGGGTTCCTGCCAGCTCCCGATGCGCGATGTACTGCAATTGGACGTCGGCTCCGTGGTGCAGCTCGACAAGGTCGCAGATGCGCCGGTGGAACTGCATGTGAACCAAAAGCTCGTGGCTCGTGGTGAAGTCGTGGTGGTGGAAAACCGCTTCGGCATCAAAATCACGGAACTGATCGGAGCGAAAGCGGCCGCCTGATGCATGCGTCACTTTCCAGAATGTTTGCGCTGATCGTCTGCCTTTCCTTCACGGGACTGGCGAACGCCGCCGAGCAAGCTACGAAACTGAGCCCTCCGCCGGGACCGTCGCTGACGTCCTCGCTGATCCGCTTAGTGGGTGGATTGTTCGTTGTCTTCGGGGTTTTCCTGGGTGCCATCTGGTTGCTGAAGCGCGCTCCCATGCTCGGTCGCAAGGCGGGTGACACGCGCAAGCTGAACGTGATGGAATCGCGCAATCTGGCTCCGCGTCAGGCACTCTATGTGATCGGTTACGAACGCCAGCGTTACTTGGTAGCCAGCACGCCAACGGGCATCAGCTTGCTGACCGCGTTGCCTGCTGCGGAAACGGATGAAGCGCCGTCTGATAAAGTCACCACTGCGAGTTTCACTGAAGCTTTGATGCAAGCCGTGCAGAAACAAGGGTGATATGCTGCGTTTGCTTTCTAAATCACTTTTACTGCTTTCGTTGCTGATCCCCTTTTTCAGCGGCGGCGAATTGCAGGCACAGACGAATGCTCCTGCCACGGGTGTGAACCAGACGGTGAACCTGCTCGCTCAGCCGTTGAACACCGTGCTCGATCCTGCCCGTCAGCCGCAGGATGTGGACACGGCGATCAAGGTTCTCTTTGCGATCACCGTTCTTTCGCTCGCGCCTTCGATCATCCTTCTGATGACCTCGTTCACGCGTATCGTGATCGTGTTGTCCTTCATCCGCTCTGCGCTTTCTCTGCAAGGCACACCAGCGAACCAGATACTCATCGGGCTCTCGCTGTTCATGACCTACTTCATCATGGAACCAGTCTGGTCCCAGATGAACACGCAAGCATTGCAACCGTATCTGCAAAAGCAGATCTCTGCGGATGAAGCCATGGACAAGGCCGCGCAACCGATCCGCGCATTCATGCTGAAGCAGGCGCGTGCGAAGGATATCGAGCTTTTCGCCGAACTCGCGCGTTTGGAGCCGACGGCTCCGGAGAATCTGCCTTTGCGCGTGGTGATTCCGGGCTTTGTGATCAGCGAACTGCGCACCGCTTTCCAGATGGGTTTCCTGCTGTTCATCCCATTCATCCTCATCGATCTCGTCGTCGCCGCCGTGCTGATGAGCATGGGCATGATGATGATGCCGCCTGCGACGATCGCGTTGCCGCTGAAGATTCTGCTCTTCGTGCTGGTGGATGGCTGGGAGCTGGTCGTGCGCTCCTTGCTGCTCAGCTTTGGCTCTTGAAGTTTTATGACACCTGAATTTGCCGTGGAAATGCTCAAGTCGATGATGATCCAGGCGGTGACGTTGATGTCTCCCATCCTGCTCACTGCGATGGCGATCGGCCTCAGCGTCAGCTTGTTTCAAGCGGTGACCTCGATCAATGAGCAGACCTTGACCTTCGTGCCGAAGGCCGCAGGTATCATCGCGCTGTTACTGGTGCTGCTGCCGTGGATGGTGCGCACGATGGTGGAGTTCACCACCGCCGTCATCCAGAAGATGCCGCAGATGGTCAATTGATTGGTCACGGATGCAATTCGACATCGCCAACTGGTTTGTCGTTTTCGTGCGGATCGGTGCCGTGATGCTGGTGTTTCCGCTGACCGGTTCCTCCAATGTGCCGGTGCGTTTACGCATCGCCCTTGCTGGTGGCACGGCTTTTCTGATGGCACCGTTGCTGCCGCCTTCACCGGTGGATACCAGTGCGTTCTGGTCTTTGGTCGGATTGCTTTTCAAAGAAGCGAGCGTGGGCCTGTTGCTTGGCTTTGTCGCACGCTTGGTTTTCTTCGGATTGGAAATCGCCGCGGGCATCCTGACCACGGAGATGGGTTTGCAGCTTTCGCCGCAGTTCAATCCATTGAACCAGACGCAAGTCACCGCACCGGGTATGGCGCTGCACTGGCTTGGTATGATGCTGTTGCTCTCATCAGACATGCATCATTGGCTGTTAGCGGCGTTACAGCGCAGTTATCTTGTGGCTCCGGTTGGCGGGGCGGTTTTGTCGGAAGCGTTGCTGCAAGATGTCATCAATCGGACGGGGCATCTCTTCGTCTTTGCGCTGCAACTATGCGCTCCGGTGCTCGCGGTTTCGTTCACTATCACACTGATCTTCGCGGTGTTGGCACGGGCGGTGCCGCAGATGAATGTGTTCTCTGAGAGTTTTCCCGTCCGTACCATTTCGTGTCTTATCATTTTCGGACTCAGCCTGAACCTCATGGCCCAGCACTTGCTTAACGAGCTGCGACGGCTGCCAGATGATGTGCTGCAAGTCGCCCGGATCATGGGCGGCGGCTAAACAAATCGGGTTGCCGGGCTGACACATGAGCGAAGAAGCCGGCGAGAAAACAGAGCAAGCAACACCGAAGAAGCTGCAGGAAGCCCTGCAGCGCGGTCAGTTTCCTCGTAGTGCCGAAGTCCAGACGGTGTTCGTTCTCCTCGCCGGTCTTACGGCACTGCAAGTCGTCGGTCCCGATATCTGGAATCGCCTTACCAGCCTCATGGTTTCCACACTGGGGCACCTTCACGATATCCCCGTCACCAAAGAGAAAATCCCCGAGATAGCCATCGAAATGGCGATGGTTTTGGCCGCGTGTGTCTTACCGATCGCGCTCGCTTGCATGATCTCGGGTACACTCGCTGGTGCGTTGCAGAGCCGATTCAATACGGCCAACGAAGCATTGGAACCAAAATGGGAGCGGCTGAATCCAGTCGAAGGTTTTCAACGGATCTTTTCGCCGAAAGCGGCTGTTCCCGCGTTGCTCTCCATTTGCAAACTGATGCTGATCGCGGCGCTTTGTTACAACCAGGTGCGGAACGTTTTTGCCGACCCCATTTTCCATACTTCGGTGGACATGGCAGGAATTGCCGGGTTCTTGGGGCGGGCGGGCCTGAAGATCGCTTTCCAGATCGCTGCGGCGCTCGTGGTCGTGGCGGCGATCGATTACGGCTATCAATTCTGGCGCACGCAAAAAGACATGATGATGACCAAGGAGGAGGTCAAAGACGAATACAAGAACGCGGAAGGCGACCAGCACATGAAAGCCCGCATGAAACGGGGGCGCAAGAGCAAGTCCCAGCGTCAGATGCTTGCGGAAGTGCCTACAGCAGATGTGATTGTGACGAATCCGACGCGTATCGCCATAGCCCTGCGCTATGATAAAAAGACCATGAAAGCGCCGACCATCGTGGCCAAGGGCATCCGGTTGAACGCCAAAAGAATCCGTGAACTGGCGCAGCAGCACAACATCCCGATCATCGAAAATAAGCCCGTAGCCCGACTGATGTTTAAGTATGGCAAGGTGGGTGGCGAGATTCCTGCTCAGCTCTACAGCGCGGTGGCGGAGATCCTCGCTTGGGTCTATCGCGTGAACCGCTACCGCTACTACGCGGAACAGAACCAGTCGTGAAGAATTTTTAAGCCATCATCGGTGATGGCAGTGAATCATGGGTGACGCAAAATCAAATATCGGCAAGCTGCTGAAGCAGGGGGATCTGTGGCTGGTCTTGGGCGTGTTCGGCACAGTGATGCTGTTGGTGGTGCCGGTGCCGCCACTGGTGCTGGACCTGCTCCTGTCGTTGAGCATCGCCATCTCGTTGCTGATCCTCCTCATCATCCTGTATGTGGAGCAGCCTGCGGATTTTTCCGGTTTCCCGACCTTACTTCTGTTCGTAACGTTATTCCGATTGGGACTAAACGTTGCTACCACGCGCTTGATCCTATTGGATGGATACGCGGGGCATGTCATCGAGGCGTTCGGTAATTTCGTTGTCCGAGGAAACTTCATCGTCGGTATCGTGATTTTCTTCATCCTCGTAGTGATCAACTTCATCGTCATCACGAAGGGTGCTGGCCGTATCGCGGAAGTCGCGGCGCGCTTCACCTTGGATGCGTTGCCGGGCAAGCAGATGGCGATCGATGCGGAGTTGAACGCGGGTGTTATCACGGAGGCGGAGGCGAAGGCGCGTCGTAAGAAGGTGGAGCAGGAGGCGGATTTCTACGGGGCGATGGATGGTGCGAGCAAGTTCGTGCGCGGTGATGCCATCGCAGCGGTGCTCATCACTTTGATCAATGTCATTGGTGGTTTCGCCATCGGCGTGATCCAGAAGGGCATGAGCGTGACGGAGTCGTTGCAGCGCTTCACGTTGCTCTCCATCGGTGACGGTCTCGTCTCCCAGATTCCCGCGCTCGTGATCTCCATGGCGGCCGGTATGTTGGTGACGCGGGCGGCTTCGCGCGACAGTTTGGGCAATGAACTAGCCCGGCAGTTGCTGTTTTACCCCAAGGCTTTGAGCATCCTGACGTGGATGCTCGTGGCCTTTGCGCTGGTGCCTGGATTGCCGATGATGCCGTTCCTCGTCCTGGCGGTTATCTCCGGTTTCATGAGTCGCAAACTTAAACAGGCTGGCGCGAAGAAATCTTCGGAAGCAGTGGCGGCTGCAGCGGCTGGTGCGACTGCTGATGGCAAAGCTCCGGCCAATGCAGCAGCTCCGGCGAATAACAGCGCGGGCGAGAAGCTGGAAACATTGCTGAGTGTCGATGCATTGCAGATCGAGTTGGGTTACGCGCTGGTTTCCTTGGCTGATACGCGCAAGGGCGGTGATCTGTTGGAGCGGGTGACGGGTGTGCGCCGAAACTTTGCCCAAGAGATGGGCCTGATCGTGCCACCGATCCGCTTGCGGGATAATCTGCAACTGGGCGCGAATGAGTATCGTTTTCTGTTGAAGGGACAGCCCATCGCGCAAGGCAACTTGATGACGGGCTACTGGCTGGCAATGAATGCGACGAATAGTCGCACGGTCTTGAAGGGTATTCCAACGGTGGAACCTGTGTTTCAGTTGCCTGCGACTTGGATCACGGATGTGGAACGGCGTAATGCAGAGCTCGCTGGCTTTACGGTGGTGGATACCGCGTCTGTGCTGGTCACGCATCTGACAGAGACGGTGCGGCGTCATTGTCATGAGATATTGAGCCGTCAGGACGTGCAGAACTTGCTGGATAACTTGAAGCAAACACATCCGACGGTGGTGAATGAACTGGTGCCTGCGCAACTCACGGTCGGCCAGATCCAGCGCATCTTGCAGAACTTGCTTTCAGAAGGTGTCTCCATCCGCAATCTCGCGGGCATATTGGAAAAAGTGGGCGATTACGCCAATGTCACCAAGAACCCGGATGAGCTTTCAGAGTATGCACGGCGTGCACTCGGTGCGCAGATCACCAAGCCGTTGCAGAATGATGCGGGCAAGTTGAAGGCGATCACGCTGGACCCGAAATTGGAGCAGCAGATCGCGCAGGGTGTGCGTCAGTCGCAGACGGAAATCGCTCTCTTGCTCGATCCAAAACTGGCACGCCATGTGATGGATGCGATGTCGCGTCATATCCAGCAGATGCTCTCAGGCGGTCATCCTCCGGTGGTCCTTTGTTCGCCTGCCATACGTCTGGCATTCCGTCGTTTCTATGAAGGAACGTTCACAGATCTGAGCGTGCTTTCCTATGCGGAAGTTCCTTCGCGCCTTGAAGTTCAGAGCGCCGGGACCATCACCGCCATGGAATAGAAGTAGCGGAAATTCTTCTTAAGTTCTCCTGCCTCCCGTCGATGAACGAGTGTCCGGCTCGGCATCCATTTGCCACAGCGCTTTACGGCCGGAGAACAAAAACGAATCGAACAAAATAACATGAGACACATTAGTTATGCCGCTTTGACCGCTGTCGGAATGATGGCCTGCACCAGCGCCCATGCCTGGGATTACAAGATCGGCAACCAGACGTTATCCTTCCACGGCTTTGCCAGCCAGGGCGTGATCGCGTCCTCGGACTACAATTACCTTGGCCACTCGAACGATGGTTCTTTTGAGTTCAATGAATTTGGTCTGAACGCGTCCATCTCGCCATTCAACCGCACGCGCATCTCGGTGCAGGGCTTCATGTTCGATGTCGGCAACGTGGGCAATTACAACCCGTTCCTCGACTACGCTTCGATCGAGTACACGTTCAATGATCATATCGGTATCCGTGGTGGTCGCGTGCGTCGCCCAGGTGGCATCTACAATCACATCCAAGATGTGGACCTCGCCCGTACGTCCATCTTGCTGCCGCAGGGCATGTATGATGCGCGCTGGCGCGATTTCTCGACCTCGATCGATGGTGTCGTCGTTTTCGGTAACACGTCGTTGGGCAAAGTCGGTGGTCTTTCCTACGAAGTTTATGGCGGTTACATGGAACTGTCGGATGAGGGTGGGGTGGCCAAGCAGATCCAGAACGGTCTGCCTCCGGCACCGATCGGTTCATTTGATTCGTTGGAGCGCAATCCGGTGATCGGTGCGCAGCTCTGGTGGCAAACGCCGGTCGACGGCCTGCGTGCCGGTGCTTCTTACGGCTACCTGATGGATTTCACCTACAACTTCGCGGTGAATCCTCCATTCGGTGCGGGTGCCATGAGCAGCGAGAGCAACATCCCTTACCAGCAGTATTCCTTGGAATACGCCTGGAAGAACTGGACGTTCCAAGCCGAATACTACACCTACGTGGTGAACTCCCGCACCTACGTGGGCAATGTCAACGTCGCTCGCGGCAAGAGCCATCCTGATTCCTGGTATGTGGGCGCGGCGTATCGCTTTAACAAGTGGTTCGAAGCGGGCACGTATTACTCCGAGTTCTACGGCAACATCGACAACCGCAATGGTACCGGTGCCGCTGTCTCTTCCGATGCTTATCAGAAGGATCTCGCTCTCTCCTTGCGCTTCGACGTGAAGGACTGGTGGATCTTGAAGCTGGAAGGTCATCGCATCCAGGGCACGGGCCAGTTGAACAACGCCTCCCTGAACCCGGTACGCGACGAGCGCACCTGGTACATGCTGGCGGCTAAGACGACGTTCAGCTTCTAAACGAGAACCCTCAGAATTCAGGAGACAACGACTATGAAATATATCGCTTCCCTGCTGACGGTTGCCGGCCTGTTGCTCGGTGCGGGCCAGACGATGGCTCTCGATGGTGCGGTGCTGGTGGCTCATGAGAGCGTGCCAGTCGCCTCGCTCACCTCAGCGCAGCTCAAGGACATCCTCACTGGCAAAACCATGTATTGGGATGGTGGCGCGGCGGTGGTCATCGCTTACAGCGACAAGACCGATGCGGCACTGCAAGAAGCCAGCGGCATGAACAGCAGCGCCTTCAAGACGCACTGGCAACGCCTGGCCTTCTCGGGCCGTGGTCAACCTCCAAAAAAGGCGGATGACGCTGCCGCCCTCGTGGCTGCCGTGACAGGAACGAAAGGTGCGATCGCACTCGTTCCGGCGGATGCGGACGTAAAAGGTCTGAAGAAGATCGAAGTGAAGTAGTAATCCCCAAGCATCCCTTGGCCTGCCATGTTCAAACTGAAAACCATGTCTCTCCGTAAAGGTTTCCGTAACATCCGGCTCGCAGTGCTCCTGCTGCTTGTCTTCGTCGTGATCCAGGCTGCCATCCTTTGGCAGGTCTGCTTGCGCGGCAAGACGGCGGTGGGGGGCGTGGAGGCCGAGGGATTGCCCAGCCTGCGCAACGTTGCCGCCTTGCAAGAGAGCCTCGCACTTTACCGCCTGGCCTCTTACGAATGGCTCTTTGTGCAGGAAGGGGAGAAGGCTTCGCGCGCCCAGCGTGCGGACAATCTCCGTCAAGAAACAGCCAAGCTCATCCAAGAACTGAAGACGCTATTCCCTGAGGGAGATGCGGCTGTGCAGGTCAATGAGGTGAGCAAGGCGTTTGATTCTGTGGTGGCCGCACAGGCTAATGTGCGCTCGAAGGTGGATGCTGATTTCCAAGGGGCCATGAAGATCCTCGACCAGGATCTGCCGCCGCTGCTGGAGAAGCTGAACCAAGCCACGGGCAAGTTGAAAGACACGTGCTATCACGTCTCCACGGAGCGGGTGCAGGACGCAGTCGCGGGTTTCGCATCCATCCAGAGCAATACCATCGGCTTCGGTTTGGCCAGCTTGTTCATCACAGTGCTGGCAGTCGTTTTGGTTTCCGTGGTGGCATCGCGTTCGCGTCATCGTATCTCGAATATCGTGGGGCAGCTTGCCACCGGTTCTGAAGATGTGATGCATGCGGCGGAGGGCATGTCTGAGACGAGCACGAAGCTCTCGGATGCGGGATCGCGTCAGGCAGCTTCTGTCGAAGAGACGAGTGCGTCCATCGAAGAGATCCGCAGCATGGTGCAGAGCAACTCTGATCATGCCAACTCGGCCAAGAGCCTGGCGCGTGAAGCGTATCAGGCTGCAGGTGAAGGCGAGAAGGACATGGCCGAACTCTCCAAGGCGATGGATGAGATCAAGGCTTCGAGCGATAACATCGCCAAGATTTTGAAGAGCATCGAGGAGATCGCTTTCCAGACGAACTTGCTGGCGCTGAACGCTGCGGTGGAAGCCGCGCGTGCCGGTGAAGCGGGGCTGGGATTCGCGGTGGTGGCGGATGAAGTTCGCAATCTCGCGCATCGCGCCAGTGCGGCTGCCCGTGAGACGGCGCAGAGCATCAAAGAGTCTTTGCAGCGCAGTGCACGCGGTGTGGATATCACCCGCCGTGTGGCGACGGGGCTGGAAGGCATCGTCGGCAAGGCGCGGCAGGTGGATCAATTGGTCGGCCAGATCGCCACGGCTTGTTCTGAACAGGCGAAGGGCATCGAGCAGATCAATGCGGCCATGGGCGAGATCGACCAGGTTTCCCAGATGACGGCGCATGATGCGGATGCCAGTGCGGCTGCCTCGGCCCAATTGCGTAGCCAGTCCAGCGACTTGCAGGCGGCGGTCGCGGAACTCGTGGCTTTCGTAGATTACTCTCAAGCGGGAGGCGATTCTGCCGATATGCATGTGGGACCTGCGGTTGCCCGTGGTTCCAGCGAAACCAACAAATCAAAAGCAGTCGTCGTGCGCCCGAGTGCGAACGGCAATCTGAAAGCTTCGTCCAAGAACGGCGAGGCTGAGGAGTTCGTTTTTGAAGAAGCTTCGGGTGCACGGTACGGCAACGGAGTGCACCACACCTGACCGCCTGATGACGGCCACTGAACCCAATCTCAACGCGCAGCCGCAGTTGTTCGCCTTCCGGGCGGGCTCTGCGGCTGAGGCCGTTCGAAAGATCAGGGAAGAGCTGGGGCCGGATGCCGTCGTGCTGGATGTGAAGCAGGTTGGCGGGCAGGGGATCTCGCGGTTGTGGCAGCCTAAGCGCATCGAAGTTGTGGCTTGCCGTGCGGTGAAAGAAGCTGCGCCAGAGCCAGTGGCTGATCCGCTCAATGATTTGAAGGAAGAGCTGGCGAGCATTCGTCAGCATTTGGCGGGTTTGCCAGCTTCAACTGCATCAGTGTCGGAAAAGTCTCCGGCGACTGATATCGAGTCCAAGTTGATCGAGACGGGGTTGTTGCCTGCTTTTGCGCGACAACTTGTCCACGCCGCCAAGGTGACATCCGCGGGCGATGAAGCGGTAAACGCGGTGCAGGATCACTTGCGCAGCTTGTGGGCGAAGCGGGCTTCCCGCGTTGAAAGCAATGTGCATGTCTTTGTCGGGCCATTTGGTGCGGGCAAGACGACGGCGTTGTGCAAGTGGCTGGCACAATCGGTTCTTTTGGAGAACCGCATGGCGCGGGTATTCCGGCTCGATTCAGCTACAGCCAATACCGCGGAATCTCTCAGTGTTTTTGCGGAGGTTTTGGGTGTGCCGTTGGAGCGTTTTACGGGTGGTGATGCCACCGCGCGCTGGAATCCGGCGGAATTGATCTTTGTGGACCTACCGGGAGTGGACTGGCGTTCACCGCAAGCGCTGGAAGCCCTTCGACCGCATTTGGCGGCCTGGCCGGATGCCCATGTGCATCTGGTGTTGAACGCGGCTTACGATGCTTCCCTGTTGCTCGCCCAAGCGCGGGCCTTCGCGAACT